>CAYTDB010000006.1:0-85795 GCA_964436455.1 uncultured Anaerolinea sp.
ATGAAGGCGAGACCATCCACGTCGAGCGTGGAAAGGAAAAACTGGAATTCACTGCGCTGGCATCAGATCAACCTGTTGTTTCATAACGCCAGTTACAGGACTCCCCTACAAAGGGTCGAAGTGGTCTAAATACGAGGAATAATCCTATGACACTATTTGATGATATTCTTTCACAATTCCCATCCGATGTTCAAGAAACAGTGCGTCAGATCTGGGAGGCACTGGGACCCAATGAAAAAGCCGGTTTCCTGTCACTATTAATCGGTTTCCCAGCGGATGTGAATCTGGTAAAAATACTGGTCAAATTATCCACCGCCCAGATCCGGCAGGCCTTTGGAAGCAAGCACCAGGTAGTCATTGTTGGCCCGACCAATGTTGGTAAATCCACACTGTACAACCAACTGGTGCAGAACAAAAGCGATCAGGCCGCAGTGAGTCCATTACCGGGCACCACAACGGAAAATCAACAGGCCGATGCAGCCCTGTTCACCGTGGTCGATACACCCGGCGCGGATGCAGTGGGACGAGTGGGTGAGCAGGAAAAAGACCTGGCCTTTTCGGCCGCAGCGAATGCCGATTTTCTAGTGCTGGTCTTTGACGCCATCCAGGGGATTAAAAAGACCGAGCAGGAACTATTCAACGAGCTGTCTGCACTAAAAAAGCCTTTCATCGTGGTGCTGAACAAGATTGACCTGGTGCCCCGCAAAGACCTGCACGCTGTCATTGAGAATGCCGCGCGGAACCTGGGACTGGAGCCCGATCAGATCATTCCCATTGTTGCCAAGAATGGCAAAAACCTCGGCAAAGTTCTGATGGCGATAGCAGCAACCGAACCTGAGATGGTGGCCGCCTTGGGACAGGCGTTACCGGAATACCGCTGGCAACTCGCCTGGCAGACCATTGTCAGGTCGGCCTCGATCTCGGCAGCCATTGCATTAGTGCCCCTGCCGGTCATTGATTTTGTGCCGCTGGTGGTCACGCAATCGATCATGGTGGTAAGTATTGCGCGCATCTATAACTACAAAATCACCCCACAGCGCGCCTCCGAACTGGTTGCCACTTTTGGCCTGGGGTTCTTGGGACGGACTCTCTTCCAGGAGCTGAGCAAGCTAGGTGGGCTGCCAGGCTGGCTATTGAGCTCGGCGATTGCTTCATCTACAACTGTAGTAATGGGCTATGCAGCCGTGCGATGGTTCGAAAAAGGACAGAAGCTTTCGACTGATGCACTCAAAAAACTCACACATGGGATGACCACAACCTTGCTGGACACCCTCAAAGGTCTCGGAAAACGCAAGCCGGGCCAAAAAGGACTACAGGAGCGTGTCACCCAGGCGCTGGAAAGCTCACCGCTGGCCGAAAGCCGCTCAGTACTCGACCGTGAAGCTGGTGAGTAATAGATTGCGGTGTGCTGCATAAAAATCTGAACCCAATAGCAACAATACACCCATATTTTAATCGCACAAAACTTACTAGCGTAGGTTTTGTGCAATCAGGAGCCGAATCGTTGAATCGGATTCGAAATTGCATCTCTGGTGAGCCAGTCTCGTACTAATTAAACCGCACAGAAGGGCAAAATCGCTGGTTTTTGCACGATTCGTGGCAATCGGAAGCATAAAATCGCTGGAATGGACTTAGCAGACCAATTCGTGTCGTGCAAAATCTCAACTGAAACAACGATTTGCCCTATGGTTGCACAAAAGTTACGCTAGGAAGCAGTAAACCTACGGAGCTCGATATCTCCCCCAAGTGACGGAGGCAAAAACTCCCCAGCCGTTGGATGTGGCAGGGGAGTTTGCATTATAAGATTAAGTATCAGTGTATTTCTTCTAGAGTTCATGGCGCCCGACTGATTAATTACCCTTGTATCTAGACGCAGAAAGTAGAGAGTTCTATGTCTTTTGGAAATAGATTATTCAACTGGCTGTTTGCCTTGACCCTGATCGTGATCCTGATTTTCTTTTATCCCGGCCCATGTTGATTTCTTCGATGTAAGTTTATCCACAAAGACTCATCTTAATATTTCACATTGAGACAGCGAAGAGACTCTTCTCCGGAAGGCATCAGAGTCTTGAGGAAAGAGACCAAGGAATTCCTCCCCCAAGTGGTGGAGGCAAACATTCCCCAGCCGTTGGATGTGACTGGGAAGTGTTTGTTATAGGATAAGTCATAAAGAAAATCACCAAAAAGGAGAAACTCTCGCCTACCTGGATCCTTGTAATCCCACCGAGTGAAGATTAAGGGCAAGATCGTGGCGCGCGGCCCGGTGTGTTTCGGTTTTGGTCTACCGATGACATTCCTCTATTATCAGGGTGCAATGCCGGTCAGCCCGTCCAGAATCCGCTGGCGACGCCAAAGCAGTGGGCGACATGGTTTTTACAAACATGAAAAATAATGATTTAGCAGGGAATGTTGTTGAAACGCAGGACTTAACCAAGACATTTGGTGAAGATATAGCTGTGCAATCTTTAAATATGCAGGTGCCGCGCGGCACTATTTTTGGTTTCGTTGGTCCAAGTGGTTGTGGAAAAACTACGACCGTGCGCTTATTAACCGGGTTTTATAAGCCAACCTCTGGTTCCTTGAGTGTACTGGGAAAAGATCCGGCTAATTTTTCGAAATCGGACCGCGAAAAAATTGGTTATCTGATCCAACAATTTGTCCTATACCCGCAACTAACTGTTTGGGAGAACTTAAATTTTGCAGCATCCTTTTACGGTGTAGGTGTTTTTCGGGGGAGGCATTTAAACAAGCTTCTCGATTTTGTGGAGTTAGCGGGAGACAAACATAAATTGGCAAGGGATCTCTCCGGAGGGATGAAGAGACGCCTCAGCCTGGCCGCCACATTGGTGCACGAACCGGAACTACTTTTTCTGGATGAGCCTACTGCCGGGATCGACCCGATCCTGCGGCGGAAGTTTTGGGATTATTTTAAGGAGCTGCAGGCACAGGGTCATACTCTGTTTATTACCACGCAATATGTGGGTGAAGCTGCATTTTGTGACCTGGTTGGGGTTATGTACGGAGGCAGACTACTGATGATCGAGACCCCGAATGGGCTGCGCAGGAAAGCCTATGGAGGGGATGTGATAGGGATCAGGACCAATGAAAATATTACATTTGAACACAGGCAGCGATTGGAAAGCCTGCCCTTCGTTCGCGGCAAAGTAAAAATTGTCAGTGACCAGGAGGTTGAAGTCATTGTGGATGATGCACATACAGCAGTTGCGTTCCTGCTGGAATGGTCTCAGACACAAAGTTTGACCGTGGCAATGATGGACCAAAAATCTCCTTCTTTTGATGACGTGTTTATCAGATTGATCGAAACGGAGATCAAGAATGGCTAGATTCTTAAAATTTCTCATCCGAACTTCTTCATTCCTGGGCAAGGAACTGAAAGAAATTTTTCGCCAGCCAAAGCTTATATTAACTCTCGTACTGGGACCGTTTTTAATTATGTTTCTATTCGGATTGGCAAATCCTGACCAGGGCCGAACTTTGAGAACTACGTTTGTAGTCACAGATCCAAATTCTTTTCAGGAAGAGATTGATACATTTACCAAGTCCTTTAGCTCGTTACTTGTTAGTTATGTTATCGAGAGTGATAAAGAACTGGCACTGGCAAAACTTGCCAACAATCAAACTGACATGGTGATCGTCGTACCAGATACTCCATTTGAGACCATCCAGAAAAACCAGCAGGCAGAGTTTCTTGTTTATCATAATGAAATCGACCCATTCCAGATCGGATATGTTAATTCCGTGGCAAGAATATATGTAGATGAAATCAATCGTCAATTTTTAAAATCCGTGGTCGAGCGGGAACAAGAGGAATCTGGCTCTCTGCAAAGCGATTTGGAAACTGCGATCATAAAGACACAGACGCTCCGAAAGGCCATTCCGCCGGACAACGTAAATACTGCAGCACAAGTTGCAGATCTTGAGAGGGATCTGACCAACCTTCATGAAGAACTAATAATATTTCGTTCATTGGCCTCTGGCGTTTTGGTTAGACCATTCTCTGCAAAGATCTCTGGATTATCTGATGTCCAATTGACTGTAATCGGGTTCTTTGCTCCGGCAGTTATTGTCCTGCTCCTGCAGCATTTCTCCATAACCTTTGCGTCTCTATCCATTGTTCGAGAAACGCGCTCCGGGATCATGGAATTGTTCAGAGTAGCTCCCATTACGGCTTTTGAAACTCTAGTGGGGAAATATCTTAGCTATCTGTTTTTTGAAATAATACTTGCGGGCATTATTACCGCCCTGGCCGTCTGGCTGCTAAAGATTCCCATTTTAGGCCAGTTGCAGGACTATGCTTTAGCTGTGATCATCCTGCTTTTTACATCCCTCGGCGTGGGTTTCCTCATCTCCCTGATCTCGGAAACCGACACCCAGGCTGTTCAATATTCGATGCTATTACTGCTGGCGAGCATTTTCTTTAGCGGATTTTTTCTCGACCTGCGCTTGATGAAGGAACCGATCGCATTTCTTGCATGGTCATTACCGGCCACGTACGGCATTCGAATGCTGAAAGATATTATGTTGCGTGGATTTTCAGCGCCTCCGCTGATATTTCTAGGAATCATACTCATCGGAATAGCACTATTCCTGATCGACTGGCTGCTCCTAAGGAAAAAAATGGAAAGTTAATGCTCTCACATCTGTTGCTTACCATCCTCGCCCTCGGCTGATGGGTAAATAAACGTATCAGAAAACAATTCGACACGACGACTGTACTTGTGTAAAAGGAGAAAACATTATGTTACCAATCGGTGATGACAATAGTGCTCGTAGAACAGTCCCACTGGTCACCTATGCTTTGATCGTTCTGAATGTCCTGTTCTTCTTCCTGGAACTGAGCGGAGGTGATGCCTTCATTATGAAGTGGGCTTTCGTACCCAGCCGCTTCCTTGCCAACCCCGGCGGGGATTTTCTGACGCTCTTCAGCTCCATGTTCATGCACGCCGGGTGGGTTCACCTGGGAGGCAACATGCTTTACCTGTGGATATTCGGCGATAATGTAGAAGACCGTTTCGGGCATGCCAAATTCACAATTTTCTATCTGCTGTGTGGGCTTGCGGCAACTTTTGCACAGTTGGCGTTCAGTATGGGATCCAATGTGCCGAATTTGGGCGCATCGGGAGCGATCGCAGGAGTGCTCGGCGCTTATATTTTGTTATTCCCACAGGGAAGGGTCAGAGTACTGCAAGGCCAGCGAATAATACAAGTGCCCGCGCTCATAGCCATTGGGTTGTGGATCGTCCTGCAGTTCTTTAGCGGCTTTGCTTCGATCGCCGATACCGCAGACACGGGCGGCGTGGCTTACATGGCGCACATCGGCGGCTTTGTCGCAGGGTTTGCGCTGACCTTTGTATTCCGGGGAAATACACGTGCACAGCTGACAGGCTAAAATGCGCAAATTATTTTATGAATGACGATGATATTCAAAAAGCAACCCCAACCCAGGGCAGAGAATTCCACTTTGCCGATACCCTCGACTGAAACAGAAAACAAACTGGATGATCGGCCTTTAGTCGAAATCAAGTTGCCCCAAAGTGGTTATATTGATCATGAGCGAACAAGGATCACATTGGAGGAATCGGAGGCGCGCTACCGCCGACTCTTCGAGACAGCCAAGGACGGAATCCTGATCCTGGATGGGGATACAGGACGGATCACCGATGTCAACCCATTCCTACAGGATATGCTGGGATACACCAAAACTGAGTTGATGGGCAAGGCGCTTTGGGAGATCGGCCCAGTCAAGGATATCCCAGCCAGCCAGGATGCCATGCGGGAACTACAGAGGAATGAGTACATCCGCTATGAGGATATCCCTCTGGAAACCAAAGCGGGCGAGCGCAAACAGGTGGAGTTTGTCAGCAACGTGTACCTGGTACATGGTTGGAGAGTGATTCAGTGCAATATCCGCGACATCACGGAACGCAAGCATGCGGAAGCCAGGGTGCTGGCGACGAATGACGAACTATTAGCTTTGGTCAATGAACTTCGGTGGCGCGACAGGCAAATGCAGTTGATGAATCGCATGAATGAACTGTTACAGTCCTGTATCACACGGGACGAAGCGTACCGGGTAATTAGCCTGTCTGCGGCAGATCTATTTCCTGAACATAACGGCTGTCTCGCGATCTTGCACGCCAGAGATCAAAACCTTGAAGTGGTGGCACGATGGGGCACTGAGGTATTCATGGAGTCGTTCTTCTCCTTGGGCGATTGTTGGGCACTCCGTCTCGGTCAAATTCATGAGGTCATCGATCTGAAAGCAGGTTTGTTGTGCCGTCATTTCAAGAATACGCCCCAGGGTGGATACTTATGCCTGCCACTGACGGTGCAAGGCGAAATGTTGGGTGTATTGTCCCTGATTGACAACACCGTTCAAAGAGGCGAGCACCCACCTGGCCTGAAACAACTTGCTGTAACAGCCGGCGAAACGATCAAACTCTCCCTCTCCAACTTGAAACTACGCGATGAATTGCGCCAGCAGGCCATCCATGATCCGTTGACTGGCCTGTTCAACCGGCGCTACCTGGATGAGACCCTGCCGCGTGAGCTGAACAGGGCACAGCGCCGGAACACTCCTCTATGTATCGTGATGCTCGACATCGATGGCTTCAAACAATTCAATGATTCTTTTGGACACGGCCCTGGCGATTCGCTGTTACGCGAGTTTGGGCACATTCTGCGCGAGCACCTGCGCAAAAGCGATATCTCATGCCGCTATGGCGGTGACGAGTTTGTGCTGGTTCTCCCGGATTCGTCCGTTGCTGATACACAGGAGCGGGTGGAACAAATCCGCATATTTGCCAAGGGGCTTCAAATTCGTCATGGTGAGCAAATGGTGGGCAAGGTCACTTTATCAGCCGGCGTCGCACAAGCTCCTGAACATGGGAACGCTGACAGTGAGTTACTGCGGGCGGCAGACGAAGCCATGTACACTGCCAAACAAGCCGGGGGTGATCGCATTGCCATTTACCAGCCAGGAACTTCTCTTTAATATCTCCCCCAGGTAGCGGATACACACCTTCCCCAGTTGATGGATGCGGCCAGAGACGGTTCGTTGTAAGATGAGTTCAATGCTTGGTTGACGCCGGGCTAAGGAGCATCAAGTGAACAAATTCAATAAAATGACGATCAAACTGGTGGCGCTTGCTCAGATTCTTGCGCTTACCCTCGCTGCTTGCGCTGCAGCGGGCGTTTCTGCAAACGTCTGCCATGCCACCGGCGATACAGCGAACCCATATGAAGAAATCACCATCAATAGCGCTGAATTGGTGGATGAGCACCGTGTACATTCCAACGACATCTTCCCAGTGCCTGTGGATGGTTGCCCTGCAAGCTTGGTGGTAATTGACAATGGTGAGATCACGATCTGCCATGCCACGAGCAGTGAGACTAATCCTTATAATGAGATCACAGTCAGTGTTAACGGCTTAAATGGCCACGGCAGGCATGAAGGCGATATCATCCCAATGCCGGAAGGCGGCTGTCCGACTGTCTTGATCGTGACCGACACTGACGAGACCGCGGTCTGCCATGCCACCGGCGATGCAGCAAATCCATACGAAGAGATCATGGTTCCCAGCGCTGAATTGAACGAGTACCTTCTCGCGCATCCCAACGACATCTACCCGGCGCCGTCAACCGGTTGCCCTGCATATCCGATCGAGATCAACAATGGCGAGATCACATTCTGCCATGCCAATGGGAGCGAAACCAATCCCTATGACGAGATCACCGTGAGTGTTGATGGCCTGGATGGTCACGGCGGGCATGAAGGCGATGTCTTCCCGGTTTCAGAGGCAGAAGGCTGCCCTGCAAGTCTGCCGGTTAGCGGCAAGATCACGATTTGTCATGCCGCGAGCAGTGCGAAAAATCCGTATAACGAGATTACGGTAAGCATTAATGGTCTCAATGGACACGACGAGCATGACGGCGATATCATCCCGGCGCCGGCGGGCGGCTGCCCGACAACAAGGCAGTAGTTCTCTTTGCCAGGTCTGAATTCAGCCGACAACATGAGACTCGTCCCGAAATTGATCTCTCAAGGGTGAGTTTGTTCTAAAGTCCAGCAGCCCGCCTCCGGAGCGTCTCCCCCAAGTGGCGGGGGTGAATGCTCCCCAACCGATGGGTTTTGTTGGGAGCGATTTATATTAATATGGATTCGTTGGAACCCGAAAACGTAATTGAATATCAAAAGGGAATTGCCATCATGGAAACCTGTGAACAACACATACCCATTCTGGATTTTCTGGACAAAAATATCCCAGGGCTATCTGAAGTTCCGGATGGTTTGGGAGACTTGATACGGGCTGTATTCAACGGCCTTCAACTTTCGAACGAACGGCTGCATGAGTACATCGTTACCCTGCAGGCTAAAAACAAGGATTGGGAAGCGTATGCCCGTACGGTCGCTCACGATCTCAAGGAGCCCCTGGCAGTCATGGTCCTGACTTCAAACCTGATCAATAAAATTCCCGACCTGACCCGTGATGAGTTGGATGAGTACCTACAGCAGATCAGGTCCACCGCATACCAGATGAACACGATCATCAACACTTTGTTGCTCTTCGCCAGGGTAAGCAGGGCAGAAGCGCTTGTTGAACGTGTGGACATGGGCTGGGTTGTGAAAAATGTCCGGGACCGTTTGAGCCGTATGATCAACGAATACCAGGCCCAACTCGACCTTCCTCCATCCTGACCTGACGCCATCGGATATGCACCCTGGCTCGAGGAGGTTTGGGCCAACTACATCAGCAACACTCTCAAGCACGGAGGCCAGCCCCCGGGCGTGGAATTGGGCGCATCATTCCAGACTGACGGCATGGTCCGTTTCTGGACGCGTGACAATGGACCGGGCGTTCCACCGCACGAGCAGGCGCGCCTATTCGCGCCGTTCAGCCAGATCAGCCCGATCGATGTTCGGGGGGAAGGGCTGGGGCTCTCGATCGTGCTCCGCATCGTTGAAAAGCTGGGCGGACAGGTGGGCGTTGAGAGCGAACCAGGCAAGGGTAGCCAATTTTTCTTTACCCTGCCGGCCGACGTATCCCCTGACAGAACTTGACCCTTCTTCCACTCAAATTCCACACTTGGAACGTACTGTCTAGTTGTACTAAAACCGTCGCCCACAGATTGCCAGGCTCAATCATCTATTCTCCCCCAAGTGGACTAGGCATAAACTCCCCAGTCGATGGATGCGGCTGGGGAGTTTGTTTCCTATACTGATTAAAGAGTATTAGGTGTTTGTTGGGGCAGGCTGTGTTTGCCTGAAACTCATTCGAACCAAAAAGGAGCATTCCATGTCAGTAGCAAAAGTAAGCGAGATCATTGCGTCTTCACCCAATAGTTTTGACGATGCATTAAAGGTGGGCGTTGCGCGCGCGCATAAAACGCTTAAGAACCTCAAGTCTGCATGGGTCGAGAACCAGCAGGTCAAACTGGACGATAAAGGCCAGATCGTCGAATACCGCGTCCAGTTGAAGGTTACGTTCGTCCTCGAAGATTGAGCGGGAGAAGTTTCCTTGCTCAGGAGCAGAAAATGATCAACTTCGTTATATGGATCATCGCGGGTGCCGTGATCGGCTGGGTCGCCAGCCTCATCATGAGGACCAACAGTCGGCAGGGTTTGATCGCCGATATCTTCGTCGGCATCGTGGGCGCGTTCGTGGGAGGTTACTTTCTAAGCCCCATCTTCAATGCTGGCACGATCAACCAGGGCGACTTTAGCCTCCCCGGGTTGCTGGTGTCGTTAGGCGGCGCCGTCATTCTGCTGTTAATCTCCAAGTTGTTCCGCACCATAGGCGGGTTCCTGCTGATCGTCATCATCGCGCTGGTTATCTACACGTATTTCAGCTGCTGGACGATGGCATCCACCTCTGCGTTTTGCAGCACAATCAGGGCATTGCCATTCCTGCAATGACGCCCAGCGCCGCTTCAGGCCCTCCCCCAAGTGACGGAGAACAATACTCCCCAGCCGCAGGATGCGGCCGGGAAGTATTCATTGTAGTATGAGTGTATGACCCGCGTATATATAGCCGATGCCAAACCCGAAGAACTTGCCGCCCTGCGTATCCTGATCCTCGACTTGAAGATGGAAGTCATTGGAGAAGCCACTGACTGGGCGACCACGCTTGCACAAGCGCCAGTCAGCCGTACAGATATGCTCCTGATCGATTGGGATTTACTCCCCAACTCACCTACTGCGGCGCTGGATAAACTCCGAAAGGTTTGCCCGGCCGCGCTGGTCATTGTTCTCATCAGCCATCTGGACGCCCGTCAGCAAGCCGCACTCTCCGCCGGCGCTGATGCGTTTATCAGTAAAGGTGAGACGCCCGAGCGTGTGGCAGAACGCCTGCGGGCCGTTGTCGCAAGCGTTCGTCCTTGATGACCACCTGGCTGATCGAGGAGTTGAGATCCGGCGCACCAAAGCTGTCCCGAGCGCCGGCGTACATTGGGGCAGCTTTTACCCATGATCCAAGGAGGATCCAATGAACACAGATGTATTCGAAGGCAAGTGGAAACAGATCCGGGGCGAGGCGAAAGCCTGGTGGGGCAAACTCACCGACGACGACCTCGATCGTGCCGCTGGCAAGTTCGATGTTCTGGCAGGCATCATTCAGGAAAAGTACGGCTATACCCGTGAAGCCGCAGCCGATGAGATCGATAAGCGCGTGACGGAGTATGAAGCCAAACTGAAGGAAAAGACAGCCTCGAACTCGTAATCTATCAGGAGTTATCGTCACCGTCCCTCTCATGTGAGACCGGGCGGCAAAAAACGGGCAGCCGTGAAACTGAAACACCCAAACAGGAGCAAAGAATGAACCTTATTATCTACCTCATCGCTGGAGCGATCGTCGGTTATATCGCCAGCAGGATCATGCGCACGAATTCACAACAGGGCATTTTGCTCGACATCGTGGTTGGCGTCATAGGCGCTTTCCTGGCCGGGTACTTCATCAGCCCCCTGCTGAAGATCGGGACGATCAATGATGCCATCACCATCCCGACCATGCTGGTAACGCTGTTGGGCTCCGTAATTCTGCTGTGGATCGTCAAGGCAATCCGCCGCTGATCACATGAGATGCCACACGTCAACTCTTCTCGTTTGAGAAGAGTTGACGCAATCCGGGGAATCGTAGGTGTATGTGGATCACTCAAAAAGGATAAGAAAAAATGAACTTTCTCATTTATCTCGCTACAGGAGCGGTCGTCGGCCTGATTGCCAGCAGGCTCATGCAGACAAATTCATGGCAGGGGTTGCTGATCGATATCACAGAAGGCATTGTGGGTGCGTTTCTGGCCGGGTACTTCGTCAACCCTCTTTTGGGTATCGGGACAATGAATGATGCCATCACCATTCCGACCATGCTGGTCATACTGGCCGGTTCCGTCCTTATGATTTGGATCGTAAAGGCGGTCCATCGTCAATCGTACCAACACTGATTGTCCAATCCTGGCTTACAGTCAGATGAACAGGCAAGGACAATTCTGGCTCTACCGTTTTTAACGGATAGATTCAAGCAAACTAATTTTGAAGGGCAGATTTCACCAATTTTGCAGGCAAATGAGATTGTTCTTCGAAGATTTGCCTCAAGAAATTTTGCATAGATTCAGTTGCGCAGAGTTTTCCCGTTAATTACGGGAGAGCCACAATTCTCTAATCAAAATGGGGGCAAACCTTAAGTAAGGAAAGGTCAAAATGTCAAACGAAAATCGAGTTTCAGAAGTTAGAACGTCACAACGCGAACCGGAACGTGAACAGCGTATCTTCAGTTTCAAGCTGACCCAATTGGTCTGGCTGTTGTTCGGGACCCTCATGGCTTTGATCGCGCTCCGCATCGGACTTAAGTTAATCGGCGCCAATCCCGAGAGTCCAATCGTCTCGCTGATCTATGGATTTACCTACCTGTTCCTGTTCCCCTTCGAGGGATTGGTCGCCTCACCGACGATGGGCAGCATGGTGCTCGAACTCTATTCCATGTTTGCAATACTAATCTATGGACTGATCGCCTGGGCTGTTGAAAGAACCGTCTGGTTGATCTTCTACCGTCCGCGCGGACCAGTGGTGGCTGTTACCGAAACCAGCACCAGCGAGAGCCATACCCCCCGATAAACCCAGGAGGCCGGAATGGACAATCCCTTCCGTCAACAAGAGACCGAGACATAGCATTCGAACGGCTTTTTTGTCAGCCTGCAGGTTTTCAATGGCATCCTGCAATGGCTGGCAAGTCTTGTTTGGTTGACAGAAGATGAACAAGAGGATGCAGGTATTTATCTCGATCACCAGGGAGACGAATAAACATCCGTCAATAAGTATTTGCCCTGCAAATACAATTCACGAACCGCAACAAGCGGTCATTAGTTCAAAAGGAGAACACAAAATGATCAACGAAAATCAGGAATATACACATCCCGCAAATAACACGCTGAGCGTTATGCTTGGCATGTTGATCGGCGGTCTGGCTGGCGCTATGACAATGCTGTTGCTGGCACCGCAATCCGGGAAAGATACCAGAACACAGATCCAGGAAAAAAGCATTGAACTGCGCGACCGGGCCACCGGAATGGTGGAAGACATCATGGCGCAGGTGCACTTGAACGCAAACAAAATCACGGCAGGTGGACGCGAAAAAGCCAAAGAATTGCTTCAAAAGGGTGAGGAACTGGTGATCGAACAATTGGACCATGTATCCGATGCTGCAAAAGCCGGAAAAAAAGCGATCCGAAGTTCCTGATGCCAAGAACGGCACTTTTCTGCTTGTAAACAATTAAGGAGACCAAAAGTATGAAGCTCAAACTTACTGAACCAAAAGTCGTTACTTTTTGGATTGCCGTGGCGCTCGCGCTGCTGGGTATCCTGGCTTCACAGGGGATCATTTCCGGACTCGCCAGTTATGCTTTTTGGCTGGTGGTGGCTGGGTTTGTTCTATTGGCAGTCGCCAACCTGGTCAAGGACTTGTAGAAATCGGGCTGGAAGGTGGGAAATGTCCCTTGATGGCTCAAATGTCACCCAGTCCAGGATGCCCGGGTGACGCCACGATTAATCAACGATCCAGCGTTTACCTCAAAAAGGAGCACCCAATGAACAAAAAAGGCACTACCGCAAAGCTCACTTTTTAACTCTCTGGAAATCCGCTGAAACATACCCATATCTGGGCTAAATCAGCAAGTAGAAGCCTTCCACTCTGTTTTTGGCGGTAGGCGGTAAAGTGTCCCATAGAAGCACCCTGACATGCAATAGTGACTTTTGCGGTAGTGCCAAAAAAGTTGGTTTGTGGATCAACCGCAGTAAAGCTGTAATTGTAAGCATCGTCAACGATGTTGAGGAGAGAAGAATAATCACCTCCGATATGGAGCATTATGTCCTTTACTCAACCGTTGTCCCTGGGGATGGCGCGCCGGAAGAAGTACGCGACAGGCGTTTCTGGAACCATCTCGGCGAATACTACGACAAGATCATCGAGCATATTCAAGATGCCACGGAGATCCAGATCTTGGGCCCGCGAGAGGCCAAGTACGAACTCCAAAAACACCTTGAGAGTAAAGGACTGGCAGGATATATCGTCAGCCTGGAAGATGCTGAAAAAATGACGGATCTTCAGATCATAACAAGGATCCAGAAGCGTTTCCCAACCCGCTCCCGATTTGATCTTTCCTGAATGAACGTTTCTCCCCCGAGCGGCAGAGAATAACATTCCCCAACCAACAATTACAACTGGGGAGCACTTATGTGTCTGATCTGCTGAATATGAACGAATAATTTGGAGATTAATAACGAAGATGAAGAGATTCTTGATTCTTAATGCTGGCTTGATTTTATTATTACTTGCGGCCTGCAGTGCACTAAAGCCAACGCCTGCACAACCAGTACCGGCACCGACCACAATGGAAAATCCCGCCACAGGTGTGCAATATCAATTTGTCACCAATAAACTTCTGTTACCAGCAACACGGGAACAGACACACGCTTTTGCGCTGAATGTGGATAACGACTCACAACAAAATCCCGATAACAAATTTGGAGAACTGCTTACGTTGTTGACTTCCGTAATCCCCGGCCTCGAATTACAGTCAACCCTGGATCAGGCGGTGGATACCGGTCAACTCGTCTCGCTTCACATGGTGAAGACAGACGATCCTCTGAATGATCCGAGTGTTTCGTGGTCTATATTCCTGGGACAAGGGGCTCAATCAGCGCCCAGCTTCAATGGCACAGACCAATTCACACTCGATTCAGGGACGCCTCTTAATTCACCGATCATTGGTTCGCTTACGAACGGCCGTTTTGCAGGCGGACCGGGTGCGGCGCAAGTCCGGATGCTTTTGCTGGGTCAGCGGGTCGAGGTGGATTTGATCGGGGTGCACCTTGAAGCAGACTTCAGCGCGGATGGATGCGTTGACGGGAAACTTGGCGGCGGCGTGACCGTCGAAGAGTTCCGCAGCAGGCTTCTTCCTGCAATTGCTGACGGTCTCAATCAAATTGTAAAAACAAATAATGCTGCAAAAACGCCGCTCCTGCAGGCTTTCGACTCAGATAAGGATGGGGCAATAACCGCGCAGGAACTTGAGAAAAATCCCGTCCTAATGATCGCGGTCTCTCCTGACCTGGACCTGCTGGACTCGTCCGGAAAGTTCAACCCAGGCCAAGACGACGTGAAAGACTCGTATTCAATGGGTCTGGGCTTTACTTGTGTCCCTGCCACCTTTGTTGTGCCAGGTAATTGATCCGTGTTTTGGTATAGCCTGAAAAGAGCAGATTTATGAAAAGACGCAACATCGTATTGAGACCAGATCCCGTGTGGGTTTTGATCACTCACGAATAGAAGGTCAGGGATGGCACTTCCATCTTTGCAACCATATGATTGGACATTTCGGCGGATCGTGGGGGCGACCCTGCTGCTGGTTTCTGTCATTCTTGGCTTCTGGCTTCTCTATCGTTTTTACCAGGTCGTTTTCATCTTATTTATCGCGATCGTGATAGGCACAGTAATAAGGCCAGCCGTATCCTGGTTGCACCAACGCGGACTCCCTAAAATAGCGGGAGTCCTTCTTGTCTACCTCATCTTGCTCATCCTGCTTACAGGCTTCCTGTTGTTGTTATTCCCGTTGATCGTCAAGCAAAGCGCAACGATTGGCGCCGCGGTGCCGGGCTATTACCAAAGCCTGCGCGAGTGGCTGGGTAATTATCCCAATCAATTAATAGTGCGCCTGGGTGAATTCCTTCCGACTACGCTCCCAAGCCTGATGCCGCTCACAACGCAGCAAACGGGACAGGATGTGATGGCTTCGGCAGGGCAGGCACTGGCGTACCTAACATTGATCGCCAAGGTTGTCTTTACAGCCATGGTGATTCTGGTACTGGCCTTTTACTGGACGCTTGATGGACCACGAACCATTCAGTCATTCTTAATGCTCCTTCCACAAGACCAGCGCGATAGCATCAGCGAACTCATTTCTGCCATGGAAATCAAGGTTGGTTCCTACATAGCTGGACAAGGTGTCCTATGTCTGGTCATTGGCATTATGGCACTACTCGCTTATCTACTCATCGGCTTACCCAATGCCCTGGTGTTGGCGCTCATGGCGGGAGTGTTGGAAGCTGTGCCAATAGTTGGACCGTTGCTTGGCGCCATTCCCGCGGCGTTGGTTGCGCTGTCCATTGCGCCCGGCAAGTTGATGTGGGTCATCGTCGCAACAGCCGTTATTCAACAATTGGAAAACAGCCTGTTGGTGCCGCGCATTATGCGCAAGGCGGTGGGAGTCAATCCATTCGTCACATTATTGGCACTTTTTGCATTTAGTTCTTTGTTCGGCATTGCCGGTGCGCTTATGGCAATTCCCATGGCGGCCATTATTCAACTCCTGCTTAATCGCTTTGTCTTCCATCCATCCATGACGGAGTCGGAGGTCTCGGCTGGCCGGGATTATGCCAGCCGGTTGCGCTACGAAGCACAGGATTTGGCTCAGGACCTGCGCAGACAGGCACGACTCAAAAAAGGGGGCTCGGACTTAAGGGTCAAGCAGATCGATCAAGTGATGGACGAGATCGAAACGATTACGACCGACCTGGATAGTTTATTGACCCAGGTCAGTAATTCGGACGTATCATGACCATGACAAAGCAAATAGTGATGTTTGGTACAGCCGTAATGACCACCTTGCTGGCAGTGGTGTCGCTGTGGCAATTTCGTATTGCGGTCGTTTACGTTCTGGTCTCGCTTGCGCTCGCAGCAACATTCCGTCCATTAATTAAGGATTGGTCCCGGCGCGGCCTTGCGATGCGTCTGGCACTGATTTTGCTCTATCTTGTCAGCCTGGGCGGTTTTGGTTTCTTGATCTCGCTTGCCGGCAGGTTTGCGATCAGTGATATACAACAATTAGCCCAAACACTGTCGGTACAGGATGCCTGGAGAGTGCCGCCATGGCTGGAGAGCAGTTCATTCGACCAGACATTGGTTGCGCGTCTGCCACCGCCAAGTAAACTCTTCGAAGCAGTTACGGGCGACCAGGGACAACTTGTACTTCCAACCCTGCTCGGTTTTACGCAGGGTATTGGCGGTATCGTGAGTGGCTTGTTCATACTCCTGTTCTTGAGCATCTATTGGGGCATCAATCAAATTCATTTCGAGCGGCTCTGGCTCTCGCTTCTTCCATCTGAACAACGCAAGCAAGCGCGAGATATTTGGAGGACGATTGAGTCTGACCTAGGCGCTTACATACGCAGTGAGGTAGCCCAAAGCCTGTTGGCGGGCTTGATGTTAGGCGTTGGTTATTGGCTGCTCGGGTCCCAATATGCAACACTGCTGGCCTTGATCGGCGCGCTGGTCTGGTTGATCCCCATAGTAGGTGCGATCCTGGCGGTGATTCTCCCCCTTTTACTTGGACTTCTGACCAGTGTTCAGTTGAGCCTGTCAACGGTTTTCTATACACTCATTGTCGTAATTATCCTGCGAGTTTGGGTCAAGCCGCGCTTTTACAAACGCAAGTGGGGCAATCCTGTTTTGACTTTAGTCATAATCCTGGCTCTAGCAGACGCTTTCGGCATTGTCGGTATCATCGTAGCGCCGCCTTTATCCGTGGTATGCCAAATCCTTTGGAGCCACCTGGTCAGGGACCGCCTTGCCCCAGGAGCCCCAACTCAAGTTTCGGATCTTAAAGAACGGCAGATACGCCTATGGACTGTCATAAAGGAGATGGATGAACAGCCTCCGCCCCTGGTGATCAGCAGTATGGAACGGCTCACCCACCTGATCGAGAAGTCTGAGCCAATTCTGCAGGCGGCTCTACAGGCTGGACCCTCTGATCCATTCCACCCACCGCTGTCTCTCCCCGCCAAAAATGACTAAGTTCATGACACGGTTAATCCAACACAGCATCGACAACGTAAACAGGATTAATGAACTGACACGCGGTTGGTTATGGATGCTGACAGATGCGACAAGGGAAACCCTAAAGCCCAAGACGGTGATTACGGCCGCAGCTATTGCCTACTTTGCCCTCTTCTCCATCTTTCCCATCACCCTCTTAAGCATTGCCGTTGCAAGTTTCAGCCTTGGTCCGTCAATGGACCGGCAGATCATCATTCAGAGGTTGGAGTTTATTGCGCCAGCCATGGGTCAATTGTTGGGGCAAAACATTGATGAAATTATCGAGGCGCGCGGACCAGTTACCGGCATTGCGTTGGTCGGTCTGATCTGGTCCGCCTCGACGGTTTTCTACACATTTACTCACACCTTGAATCAAATTTGGGGGACTAAACGACGTCGCTCTGTCTGGAAGCGGCGTGGTCTGGCAATACTTTTTGTCCTGATCTTCGTCGGCCCGGCGCTTTTCCTGGCATCATTTGCCGGCAGTATGATCGCCCATCTCCGTGCTTTTTTACCCGACTCAATCATTTCACTAGTGGGCGGAGGCAGTGCAGTGCTGGCAGTTCTGCTCGATGTTGCTTTGTTTATGGCGCTTTATATGATGCTCCCGCGTGGGGCTTCAACATGGCACGAGATTTTACCTGGCGCAATCGCGGCTGGTTTCCTTTGGGAACTGGCAAAAAAAGCTTTCCTTGCATTTATTTCCGCCTACATCTCCCTATCGAACCTGGTCTATGGTTCAGTGACAGCTATTATCGCCTTTCTTGCCTGGGCATATCTGAGCGGACTCATCTTTCACTTTGGCGCTTACTTAAGCGTTTTTTATTTTCAACTCAAACAACAGCAAAAAGAATTACCAGACAAACTACATCAGTAAACACCGATAGAGGCAGAGGCAGTATCAGGGTCTCCCCCAACCGGCGGAGAACAACATTCCCCATCCGATGGATGTAGCTGGGGATTTTTGATTGTATGATGAACTTGTAGAATAAATCACTCAAAAGGAGAAATCTCATGTTGTGGACTATCATCGTAATTCTGGTAATTCTGTGGCTGCTCGGTTATTTCGGTCGGAGCATCAGTCCAAGTTTCCCGCAAACAGGCGGTTGGATCCATACTCTGCTCGTTATTGCCGCCATCCTCATCGTTCTGAACCTGCTGGGGATCATATAAATCAGCGTTTCGCCGAAAACAGGGGAGGCAGCCTACCCGGCCGCCTCCCCATATTGACAAGAAAGGAGAATTCCAATGGTATATACCATTATTGTAGTACTGATCGTACTGTTCATCATTGGCTACTTGCGATAAAGCAAATACATTAATCATCACAACTTTGAAGGAGGATCTTGATGAAGAACTGTAATGATGTAATGACCAGGAACCCGGCCTGCTGCCTGCAAAATGACACCGTGTTAAAAGCGGCTGAGTTGATGAAGAGCGAGAATGTCGGTGCAATACCGGTTGTAGAGAACGAACAGACCAAAAAGCTGGTCGGCATTGTGACAGACCGCGACCTCACCTTGAGAATCGTAGCCGAAGGGCTCGACGCCAAAGTCACCAAGGTGAAGGCGGTTATGACACATAAGGTGATAACCTGCCGCACTGAAGATGATTTGCAGAAGGCGCTGGATGCGATGGCTGAGCATCAATTGCGCCGCATACCCATCGTGGATGACGACAATAGGATTGTAGGGATCATCGCCCAGGCTGACGTTGCGACACGCGTTGATCAGCCTGAAAAGACCGCTGAAATGGTCAAGGAAATTTCCCAAGCCAACGGGCAGTAAAAGTTCTTTATGGTCAAAAGAACGAGTGAAAAGAAAAGGAGATATGAATCGTTTACGCGTTGCCTCTATTTGCGTAACTGTGTCGGTGATATTGATCCTGTCCGCCTGTTATACCCCGCCGCAGACAACACCGTCTCCGGCGGAGTTGTTGATGGGTACACCGGCACAAGTTAGCGCGCCCTGTGAGGCATGTGACCAGGCAACTCTGGCAAGCGCGCTGACCCAGGAGAAAAATTACGCCGATATTCAGGCGGCTTCCACCGCCGAAGTAATGCGCGCAAATGCACAGGCAACCTTGAATTCAGCCAATGCAACGTTAAGTGTGGCGCAGACCCAGGACCAGAACAATGCCAACGCCATTGCCGCCCAGATCGCGGCGACTGCCGAAATTGTGCGCGCAAATGCACAGGCGACCTTGAATTCGGCCGGTTCAACTCAGAGCTCCGCACTGACACAGGATGCGATCCGTCAGACCCAAATAGCGGACCTGGCGACTACAGGCGCGCAATCTTTGCTGGTTCAACAGAACAAAGACGATCTCATTGCCGGTACCCAGACGGCCATTTCCAATAATATCGCCACGCAAACCCGGGCTGCAGCCGCAACATCGCAATGGTACACAGATCAAACACGCCAACGCGAAGAGGAAAGACAGGGTCCGATCGCCTTTCTCTGGATGTGGTGTCTACCGATGTTCATTTTATTATTCGCGGGCCTGGTCCTTTGGGGATTCTGGCGCTGGCTGAAGATTCAACAAGCCAATCAACGTATTCGTGTAAACCCGGTTGAACAATTGCAGGTGCCACCCGTTGAAGTCATGCACCATCACCACGATGATTCGGTGCCGTACGTTGAAAGCGACATTATAGATGCCCGTTATCAGCCTGAAAGACCTGACGACCAGGTACGAGGATGGCTTGAGGAAGTCAAACAGAATCTATCAAGACGCGACAAGGAAGATGAAGATGATCACCCCAACAATTGAGCCTCATCATTTCGATCAAGAAGCCCGGCGGGTTAGAAATCAGGTGTCGGCGATCCTGACACGCTGGGGCCTGTTGCCGCGATTTAAACGTTGGCGATTAACACAGGACCCAGATACTGGCATGATCGTACTGTTTGGCATACTCAATAACCGTTATATAGCCACACACACGTCCATCCCTTTCAGTGACTACTTTGATCCGCGTTTATTATATGACCTTGCAAACGAAATCCAATTACAAGTAGTGGCTTGCAATAGCGATGGTCTCCGTTATGCCTTTATCCTGGATCGCAGCCGGTTTGGCAGACTGCCCACCCATATAGACTTCCCTTTTATTGACAACGGCAAACTTTTAGCCAGGGTTGTTTACAATGACAACCCGCCATCCATGCCAGCACCACCCGTGGAATTGGCTGAGGCTGACGACGAAACGCTGGTGCGCGAGGGGGTGGGAGCGTTCCTTAAGGTCTTTGACGATATAAGACTGCGGGATGACGCTGCCGTACAGCTCTCTGCGCAAGATCCGCCCAATATCGTGGTGATTGATGAAGATGAATTCAAAAGAAGGGTGGCGGAGCACGAAGCGAACAGTCGTAGGTTAAAACAGATCGACGCTCTAATCGGTGGTGTTACAGAGGAGAAAAAATTATGAGGTTGAACTTGCTTTTTATTGTCATGTATATATTTACCATTTTGGCTTATCCTGTTGTGTTTCTTCACGGCAAACTACTCCCGTTTTCAATAGCAAGAAATGTATTGGTTATTGCCCGGAAGTTCCAGGTGGATAACCTATTGAAACGATGACCGGCAGGAAAGAAAGGCGATCATGCGTACGCAAAAGATAATTTTTCCAGAACAGGAAGTGCTATGCGTTTTCCCCAGCAAGCCTTCGGATCTGCCTCAAGCCATTTCAGAATTACGGCTGTCTGACGGTTATCCTGTCATTGTGCTGATCGGCGGCGGAATTGACGAACTGCAGGCGGATGCGACCCTGCACGCCATCCAGACCATTGTCGGGCTCGCAGACGACTTGAATGCAGTGGTCATCTGCGGCGGGACCGACATGGGGGTCATGGCTAAAATCGGCCAGATACGCTGGAAAAGCGGGTTTAACTTTCCTTTGGTGGGCATCGCACCTGAAGATTTGGTTACCTGGAGCGGCGGTCCACGCAGCACAAAATTATTATGGTGGGGGAAAAAGCGCTGGAAGTTGGAGCCCCATTACTCTCACTTCATCCTGGTGCCTGGCAGTAAGTTTGGAGATGAGTCGTCCTGGATCGTCGATGCAGCGACCATTTTGTCCAAAGGACACAAGTCTGTGACAATCCTGATCAACGGCGGAGAGGTTTCCCGAAAAGACATCGACTTGAGCCTGGAGATGGGTCGTCCCGTTGTTGCTTTGAGCCGTACGGGACGCCTGGCAGATGAACTGTCAAGAGAGTTTGACCGCAACAAATTGATCGCCATAGCCCCGGCTACCTCTGAGCAACGGATCATCGAGGTCGTTCAAAACGCATTGGCTGTGACAGAAACCAGCAGACCGATCCCATCATTGGTCGGTAGAACGTAAGGCAAGAGGAGATGGGTTCGATTAATAAGAACAATCTCAGTGACTATGTTCATCAAAGTTGCCTGCAATGTTCAATAACAAGAAGAAACAAATGGGACACAAAGGTGTCAGCAAACGCAAACCGAAAAAATCAAAACCGGTTCCCGGCAACAATGTCGGCGGCTCTTCCAATAACCGTTCGCCAGTGCAGTCGCTGGTGAGCGACAAGAGCACCCCCTAAACAGGGATGGCACAAAAAAAAACGTCAAACGAATGGAACAAAACACAAAAGAAGCACCAGGCAAATTTGGTCAGGCACAATTTTGATCGTGCGGCCTAGAAAGGAGGCGACAGTGAAAATCCTGCTTGTTTATCCCGAATTTCCCGATACCTTCTGGAGTTTCAAACACGCGCTTAAATTTATCCGAAAGAAGGCAGGGGCACCACCGCTGGGTTTATTGACCGTTGCCGCAATGCTGCCTCACGAGTGGGACAAACGGCTGGTCGACCTCAATGTAACAGATCTCAAAGATGAAGATCTGGTATGGGCGGATTACGTCTTCATCAGCGGCATGGTCGTACAACGTACATCGGCGCACGACATCATTCGACGCTGTAAAACTGCCGGCGTAAAAGTTGTCGCGGGCGGTCCGCTCTTCACGATGGAACACAAGCAATTCCCGGAAGTGGACCATTTTGTCTTGAACGAGGCTGAGGAGACGCTAAAGCCGTTCTTGCTGGACCTGGAACAGGGTCAGGCTCGACGCGTTTACTCGTCCGAGGAATTTCCAGATATCCACCAAACCCCCATCCCGCTTTGGGAGCTGGCAGATCTCAGGCATTACGAGACGATCAGCATCCAGTTTTCGCGCGGCTGTCCTTTCAACTGCGACTTTTGCAACGTGACTGCGTTGCTGGGGCATCGTCCGCGCACCAAGACCGCCGCACAGATCATTGCCGAACTGAATACGATCTATGCGCTCGGCTGGCGCAAGAGTATTTTTTTCGTGGATGACAACTTTATCGGAAACAAAAAGCAGATCAAGGCCGAACTGCTTCCAGCGCTGATCGAATGGCGCAAGAGTAAAACCGGCATGCCGTTCAGCACGGAAGCTTCCATTAACCTGGCGGATGACCCGGAGTTGATGCGGCTGATGGTGGAGGCTGGGTTCGATACGATATTTGTCGGGATCGAAACGCCCAATGTGGATAGTCTGACCGAATGCAGTAAGAGTCAAAACAAGGGACGTGACCTGGTGGAGAGCGTCAAACAACTCCAGCGTGCAGGACTCCAGGTACAGGGTGGTTTCATCGTCGGGTTCGACAACGATTCCCCTTTGATCTTTCAACAGCAAATCGACTTCATTCAAAAAAGTGGCATTGTGACAGCCATGGTCGGGTTATTACAGGCTCCTTTGGGAACACGGTTGTACGAGCGCATGCAAAAGGAAGGCCGCCTGGTCAAAGAGTTTTCAGGCGATAACGTGGATGGCTCGACCAACATCATTCCCAGGATGGGGCTGGAACCATTGAGGGAAGGTTACCGTAAGGTCCTGCGCCATCTCTACGCGCCCAAATTCTATTATGAGCGTGTTTTGACATTCCTGTGCGAATACCAGCCCCACAGGATCAGAGCACAATGGGATCCGCAATACATCCTGGCGCTGTGGCGGTCCATTTACGAATTGGGCATCCGCGGCGTCGAACGCTCCCACTACTGGCGGCTCTTTTTCTGGACCCTGTTCCGGCGTCCGCGTCTCTTCCCGCTGGCGATCACATTCGCAATCTACGGCTTTCACTTCCGCCAGGTGATCGAACTGCATGTTGCATGACGAACGAATGCACTCAGATAATTTTGTAAATCGACTCACAAAGGGTTTGTGGAACGTGCAAACTGGAATCGATTAAGGAGTTTATGTGGAACAAAGCAAAATAACGATCGAACGCGATAAAAAGATCGCTCTTGTGGCACACGACAATAAAAAACGCGACCTGGTCGAATGGGCAAAATACAACAGGGTCCTCCTCGCGCATCATACGATCTATGCGACCGGGACAACCGGCATATTCCTCGAACAGGAGCTCGGTTTCCCCATTCACAGACTTGAAAGCGGGCCGCTTGGCGGAGATCAACAAATCGGAGCCAGGATCGTTGAAGGCGAAATCGACTTTCTGATCTTCTTCTGGGATCCGCTTGAGTCCCTGTCGCATGACCCGGATGTAAAAGCGCTTCTGCGGATGGCTGTGGTGTGGAACATCCCCATCGCCTGCAATCGGGCAACTGCGGATTTCATGATCTCATCCCCTCTGATGGACGAGGAATACGACCGCCTGCTTCCGGA
Organism: uncultured Anaerolinea sp.; assembly: GCA_964436455.1. GTDB lineage: Bacteria > Chloroflexota > Anaerolineae > Anaerolineales > Villigracilaceae > Defluviilinea. The sequence goes on from CAYTDB010000006.1 coordinate 24,048, forward strand.
ATATGATGAATACAGGAATCGGAGGAAGATCGAAAGAGCATCAGACTGAGTACCCGCGCAAAGAAATCCAATGACAGAATATGGAGTTGACATAATGGCAGCAAAAACAGGCAATGGAAAAATCAGAAATACATCCAGGGGCATGCGCAAGCATGTAAGGCGAATGAAACAAGAGTCTCGCAAATTAGGCATCCCGCTCAGTGAATGGAAGAAAAAGGTGCGCTCACAACCAAGACCTAAAAAAGCGGCGTAATGAACGGGTCAATGCAGATTTAAGGTGAGAGAATATTTTGGAATCCAATGAGTGCAAATAACAAACATCACCGTGCCATTTTACAAGGCATCGCCCACCGGGCAATGTTGGAGCGAGGCTTGCTCCCTGATTTTTCGGCCGAAGCCATCGCCGAGTTAGGGAAGCTTCAGATCCCTATATTAGCAGCCGATGGTTCCCCTGAGATTCGCGACCTACGGCACCTGCCCTGGGCATCCATTGATAACGATGACTCGCGCGACTTGGATCAGCTCACCGTTGCCGAGACGATGTCTGCCGACAAAGCAAGGATATTGGTCGCCATAGCTGACGTCGACTCATTCATAAAAAAGGGGTCGGCGATCGATGAACATGCCCGTCATAATACCACCTCGGTTTACACCGCCGCCGAGATATTCCCCATGCTGCCAGAAAGAATATCAACTGACCTCACATCCTTGAATTTCAAAGAGGACCGCGTTTCCATTGTTATTGAAATGCTGGTAGGCAATGATGGATTGGTTGAAGAATCCAAGATCTATCGGGCACTTGTCCATAATCATGCCAAACTTGCATACAACAGTATTGCCGCATGGTTGGATGAGGCCGAAAACATACCTGGGGCTGTCTCCTCTGTCCTTGGGCTGGCTGAAAACCTACGCTTGCAGGATAAAGCCGCCCAAAACATGAAGAAACTTCGCCATATTCATGGAGCCCTCACCCTTGAGACCATTGAAGCCAAGCCAGTTTTCGACGGCGATCAGATCCGTGTGCTCGAAATTGAAGAAAAAAACCGTGCCAAGGAACTCATCGAGGATTTTATGATCGCGGCAAATGGTGTGACAGCACGCTATCTCGCAGCCAGCGGATTTCCCTCAATCCGTCGCGTGGTGCGCACACCCAAAAGATGGGAACGGATCGTCGAAATTGCCCGGGAATACAATTACGAACTTCCAGCCGATCCAGATTCAAAGGCGCTTGAAAATTTTCTCAACAAACAAAAAGCCGCAGATCCGCTTCGGTTCCCCGACCTCTCCCTGGTGGTAATCAAGCTATTGGGTTCTGGCGAGTATATAGCCGAATTGCCTGAAGGGAATGCTCCAGGGCACTTTGGGCTGGCAGTCAAGGATTATGCCCACTCCACTGCGCCGAATCGCCGTTATCCTGACCTGCTGACCCAACGTCTCTTGAAAGCCGCACTGGAAGGGAAACCCATACCTTACGATATAGATGAGCTAGATCAACTGGCAACTCATTGCACCGAAGCGGAAGATGCAGCCAAGAAGGTGGAACGGCGCGTCGAAAAATCCGCAGCTGCACTCCTGCTTGAATCAAGGATCGGGGAGCAGTTCGAATCAATCGTAACCGGTGCTTCCGAAAAAGGAACATGGGTCCGGCTTCTCACGATCCCTGTTGAAGGCAAGCTTGTGGAAGGGTTCGAAGGTTTGGACGTTGGCGAACCGGTCCGGGTGCAGTTGACCGACACAAACGTTGAGCAGGGATATATCGATTTCAAAAAAGTCAATTTGCCTAGACATGGATAAGGAGTATTATGAAAAAGAAAATCGGTTTGTGGATTGACAATCGGGAAGCGATTATTGTAAAGCTGACTGACAAGGGGGAACAAATCACCCGAATAAAATCCGACGCAGAAAAACAGGTCAGGTTCGCGGGCGGCTCCAGAAAGGATGGATTGCAAACAACAGAGGCGATTCGAGACAAAAAAAATGACACACAGCTCGGCAAATACTTTGATGACATCATCTCTCATATTCGTGATGCAGAGATGATCCAGATCTTTGGGCCAGGTGAAGCCAAGGATGGACTTGTGAAGCGTCTGGAGAAGGATGGGCTTAAGGAACGCACCGTCGAGACTGAAACCACGGATAAAATGACGGATAACCAGGTCGCTGCCAAAGTTCGAGAACATTTTTTGAATTAAGGTGCACCAGAGAAATAAATATAAAAGTTGGAGGATCACATGAATGAAAAACGTCAATTCTCAATGGAGGAGGCTCGTTCGATCGGAACGCAGCTCAAAATCGAATGGTCACTGATCGACCTGGAACAGTTTCGGCGCGGGCTCGAGGTGGAACTCGAACACGGCGCACGCGATCCGGAGACCAATGTGACTGGTGATGACCTGCTGCTCACGGGAAAAATCGCCTGGGCGCACCTGAAAGAGATCCGTGACTACTACACACGGTTGGATAAGATGGAGTCGGACGCGCAGACTCAAGTGTAGATGGTGCTAAATTGGGCTTATGATCAAAGCTTATACACACTCCACTGCTCCAAATCGCCACCATCCTGATCTACCAACCCAACGCCTGTTGAATGCGGTGCTGGAGGGCTGGGTGCAACGCACTCCGGCCATTGCCGCAAGATTGACAGATCATCCATGGACGCCTGCTGAGTTGTTCGATTTTAAAGTTCCGCCACTGCGCTGGGAAATGCCAAAACAACGCGGAAGACCATCCATCGCCACGCTGCAACTGGCTCAACAATGGGCTGCGTGACCACGTTTAAGTGTGGTGACACCGACGTTTCAGATTATCAATTGTGGGATATCTTCCCAAATGGCATTCATTTTATAGATTTCGAAAAGACAGCTCTGGAACAGGCTATTGATAATCTTACAGTAGAGTTGGGAGTTGCTGCGCCACCAATTGACCGTGATTTTGATCTCCGGCCTTTGATCAGGAAACAGCTGAAAGACAAAAGTCTTGTATTCATTCTGGATGGCATCAAATCCATATACGATGTGGAAGGTTTTTTGGATATCATCAACCCCAAATCAAGTTTTCTGATCGCCAGCACGCGGCACAAAATAAATCAAGCCGATCAATCCCGCCTATACCTGGATCAGCTTGAAATACCAGAACAGTTTTCTCTTGATGAAGCGCAATCCGCTATATTCAATATACAAGAAAACCCTTTACAGGTTCGGATAAAAAAGTATTCAAAAACATCTACGACCTTGTTTCAGGGTTGCCCCTGGCTATCGTTATCCTCGCCGGATTGTCGTCCGCTACTCAGCTAAGCTGGAAGACTATCAACAAGTCATTGAAGGAATCCTCCATGAGGTCTCTGGAATATGGCGAGTGGTCATCCAAGCATGACAGTGTACGAATTGCCTTCGATCTTTCATATCATTACTTGAAGCGAAAGTCATCTGTTGCAGCAGGCTGATTCGTGAAGACTGGATTGTTTTCTCGATCTTCGGGAAAATTATCCGATTTACAGCACGTGGCGGAACTCACAGACTCCGTTTTTCAAAGTGCATTGGATACGTTAGTGCATGCCAACCTCATTCGAGTCGTATCAGCACACAATCATTATGGCAGCTGGTCAACGCACAAATTATTGAGGGATTATGCAGAAGAAGTTCGCCTAAACAAAGATCCCAGAAAATCGGCAATTGAAAGAAGGTATGTCGAATATTATGTGAAAATCGCACTGGGTTTTGAGGATGAGTTCAATCAAGGTGTAATGCAGACAAATTCGTACACAGATTCGGTTCCTGAGATCTGCCATGCAATCGAGATTGCCCAAAATCATAATTGGAGTAGCGAATTTACGGCATTGGTCAGGGCAAGTGTATCACCCTTGATTAGCACGGGACAATTTCATGCTCTTAAATTTATCGAGCGAATTGGAAAAAAAAAGATATCCAACCACGCAATATCAAAAGAGCCCTTGTCCAAAATTCGTTAGCAGAAATCAAAATTTGGAATAACAACCCGCCGGACGCGATTCGACTGCTTGAGAACGTTATTAAAATCAATATCCCATCAGAAGCAGTTAATGCAGCAAAAAAACTTGCAAAAGTCTATATTAATGTTGGAGATCTGGCATCAGCAGAAAGGCAACTGGGCTTGATCCTTTCCATTCTGAACAAGTTACCAGCAGAATACCCTTATCCGAAAGAAGAGTTATGGGGAAAATATTACGAGATCACGGGAGACTATTATTATCATGCATCACAACCGAGGTTGGCGCTAGACGCATTAACACATGCCCAGAAATATGTAATTAACTATGCGGAATGGGTAAATCAAATTCTTACTCTTCAGGCAAGATGTTTATTCGATCTTGGTGAATATCAACAGATACTGACCTCAATATCCCATTTATCCGACGACGATATGGACGTCTTTTCAAATTCTGGGATCGACCGCAATTTATTAAGAACGGAATGCTACCAGCTTCTTGGTAATCTTGATGAAGCAAAAAGAATATTCAGAGTCACTGAAACAATGATCAATGATCATTTAGAACAGCCTGGTCTCAAACCATATATTGATAAATTGAATGATTTACGAAATCTTATATATAAACCAAGACAGTAACCACATCGAACAAAAATCCAGCGTGTATACTTGCCAGCATGGACAGTCTGACCGGTTCCGTCGAACGCATCACCTTCTACAATCCTGAGAACGGATACACGGTCCTACGTCTGCGTCCCGAACACACCAAGGGCATCCATGCTGTTCCCAAGTCCAGTCTGAGCTTTGATGGCTTGGCGACAGTCGTGGGAAATCTACCTGAAGTGACTCCCGGGGAATTTTTACGGTTACAAGGTCAATGGGACAGGCATCCAAAACACGGTTCACAATTCAAGGTGGAAATCTGCGAACAGGCTTTGCCTGCCACCATCGCCGGGATCCAGGGTTATCTTGGCTCCGGCATGATCAAAGGCATCGGTCCCAAACTGGCAGAGCGGATCGTGGGTGTCTTCAAAGAGGACACGTTCGATGTGATCGAGGCGAGTCCGGAGCGGCTCCTTGAAGTCCCCGGCATCGGCATGGACCGCACTGGTCGGATCACCGCTGCGTGGCAGGAGCAGAAACAGGTCAAGGAGATCATGGTCTTTCTGCACGGTCACGGCGTCAGCACCAACCTGGCAGTCAAGATCTACAAGACCTACGGGGACAAATCCCTGGAAACCGTTCAGCAGAATCCCTATCAGCTCGAACGTGACATCTATGGGGTCGGCTTCAAAACTGCGGATCGCCTCGCTCGCGCGCTGGGTCTGCCAGTGGACCATCCATCCCGGATCGAAGCTGGGATCGTCTTTGCCTTGAACGAAATGATCAATGATGGGCATGTCTACTCGCCTCAAGAGCTTCTCCTGCAGCGAGCAACTGAATTATTGGAAGTGTCCAGGGAATTACTGCCTCCTGCCTTGGAACGCCTAGCAATTGAGGGGCGCATCCGCCCTGACCTGATCCCCCTCAACAACAGGAAGGATGAAAAGAAAGCCGACTCTGAAGCACAGGGAACCTATGGAACTCAGGTGATCTATCTGACCCCGCTCTACTTTGGGGAGAAGGGAGTGGCTGAACACATCAAAAAATTGGCAGGTTCTGTCTCCATTGCCAGGACCATGAACCACAACCTCTTCCCAGCTGACGAATTATCCCCCGAACAACAGGCAGCCATCGAGATGACACTGACCCATCCGGTCAGCATTCTGACCGGCGGTCCAGGCACTGGCAAGACCACCTGCCTGAAAGCCTTGATCACCACCCTGGAAGAACAGAACAAGCGATATGCCCTCGCCTCTCCTACTGGACGTGCCGCCAAGCGTCTCTCGGAGGCAACGGGAAGACCTGCCAGAACCATTCATCGTCTGCTGGAGTTTTCCCCATTGGAGGGATTCAAACATAACGATGACAATCCGCTCGATCTGGACTTTTTAGTGGTGGACGAAGCCTCGATGCTGGATCTGTTGTTGACCAATCACCTGCTCAAAGCTGTGCGACCAGGCACACATATTTTGTTTGTCGGTGATATCGACCAGCTGCCATCTGTCGGTGCCGGCGATGTGCTGCGCAACCTGATCCACAGTGGTATCGCACCGATCACACGTTTGAACACCATCTTTCGACAAGCGGCGGATTCGAAGATCATCACCAATGCCCATCTGATCAATCAAGGGAAGTTTCCGATCTTCTCCCAAGGCAGTGGTGATTTCTTCTTCTTCCCCGCTGAAGATGCAGAGAAAGCCGCAGACTGGATCATCGAGATCGTGACCGAAAGGATCCCGCAGAAGTTTGGCTATGATGCAGTCCGTGATATTCAGGTGATTTCCCCCATCTATCGCGGTCCGGCGGGTGTCATCGCATTGAATGACCGTCTGCAGGAAAATCTTAATCCGCCATCAGGCAACAAGCCGGAACGACGATTGTTCGGAACCGTCTTCCGTCAAGGCGACAAGGTCATGCAAACCCAAAACAACTACGACAAGGATATCTACAACGGGGATATTGGTTTCATCCAAGGCATGGACATGATCGAACAGACGCTCATGGTAGATTTTGATGGGCGAAGCGTAACCTTTGAATGGAGTGAAGCAGATCAGCTTGCCCTGGCTTATGTGGTTTCCGTGCACAAAGCGCAGGGGGCGGAATTCCCAGTGGTGGTCATGCCGGTTGTGACCCAGCACTACACCATGTTGCAGCGAAATCTATTGTATACAGCCATCACGAGAGCACGTAGTTTATGCGTTCTTGCTGGCAGCCGCAAGGCGATTGGCATGGCGGTTAGGAACAACAAGGTGGCAAATCGGTTTACGGCTTTGGAGTGGAGGTTGACAAGTATTAAGCTTTAGAGTTTCGTGCATTTTGCTTATTCAGAAATCCAGGAAGGCTTTACCAGAATATAACAAGCCATTAACTGCTTGTTAAAAAGGTTGAATTAAGATGCTGAAAAATTATTGGTCGGAGAGATGCATGTCAAATAAAACTCGTGTCTTGTTTCTTTGCACAGGTAATTCCGCCCGCAGCCAGATGGCGGAGGCATTCCTGCGAAAATATGGTAGCGGCAAGTACGAAGCACATCGTGCGGGATTAGAACCAAAAGGAATGAACCCTTTTACCACAGCAGAAATGCAGGAAATCGGAATCGATGTGTCCAACCAGAGGTCTAAAGGGCGGGTGAGTATCTGGGTAAGGTATTGTTCCAACATCTCATCACCGTCTGCGATGATGCAGACAAGAATTGCCCCACCACATGGCCAGGGGTGTCCAATCGAATGCACTGGTCATTTGAAGATCCAGCTGCCTTTGAGGGCACCGATGATGAAAAACTGGCAAAGTTCCGTCAGATCCGTGATCAAATTGATGGTTGCATCAGGCTATGGATTGAGGAGCAAGCATAAACACAGGTGGAGCAATTGCTCCACCTGTGTTATCACTTTACTTCACCAACTGCTCATCCGGCGGACAAGCCTCCTGCGCTGCTGCTAGAATGGCGGGGGACGCCTCAATATTACCGCCATACATTCTTTTTTGCAGCCAGAATGCCACGTTCACCAGACCGATCATGACCGGCACCTCCACCAATGGTCCGATCACTGCTGCGAAAGCCGCGCCACTGTGGATGCCAAACACCGCCACTGCCACTGCAATCGCCAGTTCAAAATTGTTACTAGCAGCTGTAAAGGAAAGGGTAGTGGTCTTGGAGTAATCTGCCCCAAGGCGATGTCCCATCCAGAAGGAAATCAGGAACATCGCTACAAAGTAGATCAGCAAAGGAATGGCGATACGCACCACATCCCCAGGAATCTCCACAATGAGATTTCCTTTGAGCGAGAACATCACCACAATAGTGAACAGCAAGGCGATCAGGGTCAATGGACTGATCTTGGGAACAAAGTTGGCATAGTACCATTCCTTGCTTTTGAAGCGCAGTATCACAAACCGAGTCAGGAAGCCTGCCAGGAACGGAATCCCCAAGTAGATAAATACGCTTTTGGCAATTTCGCCGATGGTGATCTCCACGACCGAACCCGACAACCCAAACATTGGCGGAAGAACCGTGATAAACACCCAGGCATACAGGCTGTAGAACAAGACCTGGAAGATGCTATTGAAGGCCACCAGTCCGGCGGCGTATTCCGTATCGCCGTGCGCCAGTTCATTCCACACGATCACCATTGCAATACAGCGTGCCAGACCGATCATGATCAACCCGGCCATGTATTCGGGGTATCCGCGCAGGAAGATAATAGCCAAAAAGAACATCAATACGGGGCCGATCACCCAGTTCTGGATGAGCGAAAGCGACAGAACCTTTTTGTTGCGAAAGACCTCTCCCAATTCCTCATACTTAACCTTGGTGAAAGGCGGATACATCATCAGGATCAAGCCAATGGCAATTGGAATGTTGGTCGTTCCCACCGAAACCGCGTCATTGAATGCCTGTACCCCTTTCGGAAACAGAAATCCGATAACCACCCCCACCGCCATTGCGAGGAAAATCCACAGAGTCAGGTAGCGGTCAAGAAAGGACAGTTGTTTGCTCAGGCTTTGCGCCGGCACTTTGGTCACAGTTGCTTCAGACATGAAAAACCTCCAGGTTCAAATATTATCCCACCTGCATTAGCAGTTGGGGAATCTCACGCGCGATATCATCGCGTACTTTTCGAAAATCATCCATATCATCTGTCAACGCTGGATCGGGGAAACTGTGATGGGTGCGCTTCCCCTTTCCCAGCCAGACGGGACATTCTTCCGCTGCCGAATCGCAGACAGTGACAACGACATCGAAATCCACATCACGAAACTCGTCCGCCCGCTTCGAGCGCCCCTCGTGCTGGATCCCGATTTCTGACAGCGCTTCCAACGCCTTCGGGTGGATGAAACCCGCAGGCTTCGTCCCCGCGCTGACCGCCTCCCACTTGTCTCCCAATCTCGCGTTGACGATTGCTTCTGCCATTTGCGAACGACAGGAATTGCCCGTGCATAAAAATAAGACTTTGCGCTTCATACTGTGGCCTTTTCAGAAACATTTCTCGATTCATTTATGCTGATGATTTTCGGACCGCAGTTGGGTCGGCGAGGTTGGATGCGTTGTGGATTGAAGAACATGCCAAAGGCAGAATTCAATTCATCCAGAGCAGCGCGGTTGACCGAGTAATACACCCAGCGAGAATCAACTGCGTCGCGTTTCACATCCACAAGTCCAACAGCGCGCAATTTGCTCAGATGGTGCGAGATCAGGTTGGGCGGCATTTGCAAGGAGTCGCCCAATTCGCAATTGCACTGGACGCCTTCCATCAGCAGATTGAAAATTTGCAGGCGCTTTGGCTCAGCAAGTACTTTGAGCCGCTCCGCCAGTAGCTCCATATCCATACTTGATAAATAGTTCAACATATGTTGAATTATATTTGCGCTTGAGCCACCCGTCAACGAGGGATGCCATTTAATCAGGATGACCTTCATCAAGAACGAATCGCAGCCTTACTACCGCGTCTCACTGAGATGATCTCTGCCAGAATAGAAACAGCGATTTCTTCGGGTGTCGGACCACCCAGATCAAGACCGATGGGAGCATAAACACGTTTCAACTCATCTTCACCGATTCCATCCGAGCGCAGATGGTCCAAAATCGTCTTACATTTGTGACGACTTCCGATCATGCCGATATAACGGACGGGCGAATGGATAACCTGCCTCAACGCCGCTTCATCCGAAACGTGATCGGTTGTGATCAAGACGATGAAACCGTCCGCCGTTAAATGGACCGAGTCCAGCCCGGGGACGTTCGCGCGTCCTGCCTCTGCATCCACAACCAATACATCAAAGCCAGCCGCTTCACCCATCAACTTGAGTGGACGCCCAATGTGTCCGCCGCCGACGATGATCAGTTGTGGTGGAGGTAGAAAGGGCTGGATGAAGACACGCACCTCCCCGCCGCACAACGTTCCGACCGCATCGACCCCTTCCTCGGTGAGGGAATATTTGGGAAGACGCGACAGGCAGTCGATCAGGACGAGCCGGGCATCCTCCAAAATGGCAGATTCCAGTTTTCCGCCGCCGACCGTTCCCACGGTCGTGCCATCCTCCAGCAAAAGGATCTGCGCGCCAACTTTGGCAGGCGAGGCACCCTTGACTTCGATGACGGTCGCCAGCACAGCTGGCTGTTTGTCGGCAATGGCTTTCGCCAGGATTTCAATCGGGTGGGAGTTCATAACATCGCCTCCAGGGTCGCCTTACGGTCGGCAAAAGATAAATCGGATTGCAAAGGCAGACACTCATACAGGGATCGTTTTTGTTGAATGACTGCGACGGCAAACGCCAGGCATGTGGATTCACCGCACACGCCGCAATTAGAGCGTGGCAGCAACTCCCAAATATCCAGGTGGCGCGGGGCACGCTTCTTTGCGGTCACGGCGATCAGTTCGGCGCGTTTTTCCCAAGTGACATTGACCGCATCTTTGAGCGCATCAAATAATTGCAAACCTTCTGTCGAATCCACAACTTGCGTGATGTATACCTTGTCAGAATAGAGTGTCATAAACCCATGCGGACGGCGGAAGGTGAGCGTGCAAGTTTCGGGGTTGCAGGCGATCACGCCTGGCAGAGTCGCCAGATAGGGGATGACCTTGTCCAGTGGGCGGTTCGGCTTGCCGATGACAATAATCCTACCTGGTTCGGCGAGGCAGGGCAGGGTCTTGGTGAGGGTAATGGTAGCGAGATAGTTCATATCTTGAACAGGTTGCTGCTGATCTTCAATGTGCCAGTACCTGGCACCTCGATCATCACCTTTCAACCGCCCTCGAGCAGGTCGCGCGCCTTGCCCTTGAAATGCTCCCGCAGAAATTCCAACGCTCCCTCAGCATCGCTGTCCAGCAGGATGCGCATCAATTCGATGATATCTTTATCTTCCAGCACAACGGTCAAGGCTTTTTTCATGTCAACCTCCCCGTCCAGTCGCGGGCGCTTCGATGACGATCTCCTCCAAGGCAGCAAGTGTTTCGGCATACTGTGGTTCAGCCAGCGGTGGACAGTCGGCAAGTTTTTTCTGCGAGACAACCAACTTCAGTGCGAACGAGTAACAAGTGGGCTCACCGCATTGTTTGCAGTTGGTATTTGGCAACAGTTTGTAAATCGCTATCGGGGTCGGGCGTTGACGCGTGGTGACATCAGGCGTGATTTCGGAACGGTGCTCCCAGGTCCGATTGACCAGGTCGATCAGCCCCTTGAGTTCCCTTTCCGCGCCTTCGCGATCCTCGGCATTGCTGGTGGCGATTTCGTAGGCGTGAAAGGCTAGGTTGTGTCCGCCCTTCTTCCAGGTCAACGCATTGGCTTCGGGCATGTAGACTGCACCGCGCAGAGTGGCATTCAGATAGGGTAAAGCTTCAGAGATGTCGACGGTCAAGCGCGCCACTGCAGAAAAACGCTCCGCCCCCGGCTCGCAAGGGGGCGTGAACACCTCAACATCATATTGGTCAATGAGCATAACGTCCTCTCATTTCTATTGCAGCAATGAAACGATTTGTCCCAACTCTCGATCCATTCCGCAGTGAACCTATGGACAGCGGATCAATCCACGCGCCCATAAACAGCCTCCACATGTCGGCTGGATATTTCCAAAACAATCCTCCATGTTTTCATTTGCCATTTCACAACTGTTGCAAAACGCGCAGGGGGAGAAATCAAAATCCCGGAGGCGTTTTCTCAAATCGCGATACTCCTCCTTCGTCCAAATGGCTTGCAATCCGTCCACCTTCACATCGCCGATAAAATATTCCCTGGAAGTGCGTTCCCTCTCGTCGAGAAAATGCGTATGGGTATAAAGCAATGGCAGGCACGGACTGACCTTCCCATCCCAGCGGATGGACATGCTCCCGCGCTCCACAAAGGGACATGCGTCTGTGTTTCCATTCAAAAGACTGCCCGTCAGTTCAAGGCGATTCATGTCCTTCAAAATATCTCCAAGAGCTTTCATGGTCGGTGCAGAAATATCCATCAATGGCATGTGGATCGTCGGTCTGATCTCCTGTCCCACGACCATGTCCAAAGAGCGCATGTATAGATTTTCGCCGAGCAATTCTTTGTTATGTGCCAATACATTGCTGATTGAAAACTCCAAAGCACCCAATCGGCTTCCTAGGCGAATGACCTCGCCCAGATCATGAATGTTACGCCGCATGGCAACAAAGGCAATCCCCAACTTTGGATGGCCGCTCCAGTTCGAGCCGCCAAATCTCAAATATTTTTGTGTTCGCAGATACGACAGGTTTTGCAGGACAACAGGCAGGGCGTCTCCCAGACGGACATCCGCATAGCATTCAGGGGATGCGCCATCCAGCGAGACCCACAACATGTCCAATCCAATATCAATCAATCTATCCACAACAGAATCTGTCAGCAGAATGCCATTTGTGATCAGCGACACACGGTGTCCCAATCTATTGGCTTGCTCGATCATGTCGAGAACCTTAGGATGAGAAAGTGGTTCGCCGTATCTGCCGAAGAAAAGCTCAGGTTTGTCGGTAAAATCCCCCAGTCCCGCAAGGAGGGATTCAAAAGTTTCATGGGTCATGCTCCCAAACTTTGCATCCCAGACATTTCTCATGCAGGTGCTGCAATTCAGATTGCATTTATTGGTCACTTCAATGTATACCCGCTTGAGGGTATGGATGGATGGACGCAGATGCACGCCATGACCATTCTTCTCGATCTGTATTTCATCGCCGGCAGCAATGCCCAGTTCTTTCACAAAGTGAGGTGGAAGAACAACTTCATTGTTTTCGTTTACTTGGGCGTAGTGGATTTTAGCCATACCAGATGGTGTTCCTGATTGATGGGGTTTCGTCCCACACTTTCATTTTACGGATTTATTGTCAGCGCTTCAATCTGACGTTCAGCCTGATTTAGATCCAACGGCGACTCATCGCTCAAGCCTTCATCCTGCCTCCAGACCGCCTGACCTTCGGCGTCCAACAAAATCAGAGTCGGCGCGCGGATGACAGCGTACTGTCGCGCCAGATCGGGGCGGTGATCCATGTCAATGCGGATGACACGCAGGGGCGCAATCCAATCATCCACTTGTGCGTTGGCATTGTTGTATACAAATAGTTCGCACTCACAGCCGCGTGTCTTGTTGAAGAATAACAGGGCAGGCTTCCCATCCAGTTCAAGCGGCGGACGAGGGTTGAACCAGCCCAGTTGAACGGCTTTCAGGCTCAGCGTCAGGGAGAGCGAGGCGAGAAAGAGAATCCAAAAGACGCGGCGAGTCATGCAATCCACACAAAGTACAGCCCAACGGCAATCACCATGAGGCCAGCAATTTTCTCCAAGGCTTCATTCCAGCGACCGAATGCCTGCAACTGTTTCAAGATGCCTGTGAACGTCCCTGCCAAAACGATTGGCACACCGCGCCCGAAGGCATAGACGAACAAGAGCGCCGCCCCGTAGAGGAGTGCGCCCTTCGCCATCACGTAGGTCAGGATGGCGGCAAGGACGGGTGTGGCGCACTGCGAGGCGACCAAGCCCGAGACCAGACCTAGAAGTAACGCTCCAGGCGCGCCCTTGAGCATGACGCGTTCGCGCAATCCACCCAACCAGAGTGGGGTTTCGAGGTGGATCAAACCGAGCATGTTCAGCCCGATAACGAAACAAACAAAGGCAACCAGGTAATACCACCAGGTCGTGGATGCGCCAATCAGCCCGCCGACCAGCGCGGCGGCGAGTCCGAGGAGCATGAATGTCAGTGCCAGACCAATAGCGAAGGTCAGCGAGAGGACAAATGCGCGGGCACGCGGCAGGTCACGCGAGCCGCCGACGTAGCCGACCACGAGCGGGATCATTGCCACGTTACAGGGTCCGATGCTGGTAAGGATGCCGCCGAGAAAGACGAGAGCGAAGGCAAGGAGGGAAGCATTTTCGATAATAGTAAAGTCTACATTCATGTTATTGACCTGCCGCTAGTTGGGTCATCACATCACGGAACTGATCGGCTTGCATGGAGCCGATAAAAACCTGACGCGCTCCCTGCTTATCGTAAAAAACCAATGTTGGTATGGATTGCAATCGTTCGCGCCGCATAAGGTTTTGGTTGCTCTGGTCATACACATCCACATCAATCAGCACGACCAGGTCTTGAAATTCAGGGTAGACATGTGCTACTGTATTCATCATCTCTTTACAAGGAATGCAATCGAGCGAGTGCAAGAAAACGAAAGTCGGCTGTTTGGCGGTAAGCGCCTCATCGAGTTGGGATTCGAGCGGGGCAGCAGAGGCAGGTGAGTTGTCGATATTTTTGAAGGCGAAGACAGCGACCAACAACAGGGCAATCCCCGCCAAGATCAATAAGGTTGGCGGATTTTTGGAGGCGCGGGGTTTGCGTTTGGAGTGTTTTGTCTCGGGCATCAGTCGCCCTTGTCTGATGTGCTAAATCGAAGAACAGCAGGTGGCGTGCCGAGCAAAAGCAGGAGGGTCACAATCACGGCGGAAGTGAGACACCAGATGCACACCGCGCGAATGACGAAAGGTTCAAGGTAGGTGAGGTAAAGCGAGAAGAGGACAGCGAAGAATGCCATGCCGAAGAAGGCTAGGTCGGCGGGCCAGGCAAGGTTTGGAAGATATTTGCGCACCAGCCAGGTGGCAAACATACTCAGATAGCCGAGCAATCCCAACACGCCAACGGGCAGAAAACCAAACAACGTTGCATAACGGCTTTGCTGAACAGTGTTGCAGTCGCCGACAGGTCCGCAGACGGCTTCGATGGATTGGGTTTCTACATACGAGAGATATGCCGCCACACCGATGCCGATGACGATCAACACAGGGATCATCAAATCACTCCACGCAGGTAGTGTGAAAGTCTTACCGAGAATGAACGCGATCACACTGTAAAGCAAGGCAACGCCCATACCAATCATGATGACGATGGCGAGCGTGAAGCCATCTGAGGACATGTTGGCAGGAATCGCGCGAGCAGTGTCGGCAGGAAGGGGTGGCTCAGTAACAACAAATAGGTCGGATGTCGAGGAAGATGCGGGGGAAGTCGTTGGCAGGAGGTCGGCGATGATGGGATTCGATGGAAAGTCCACGCCACCTTGCACCAGATGATATTCGATCATGCCTGGCAGTTGATTCTCGACCTGGTCTGCCCCCATTAACACTTGATCGCCAATGATGAGGAACGGCACGAATGTTTGTTCCTCAGGAATTTTGTAGATGGCGGCGACCTGATAAAGCATTTCAACGTCTTCCATAGTCGCCACTTCAATCAACACCAGATCGAATTGTGCGCCATATTTCTTCTCCAAAGGCGGCAATACGTTATCCATCACCTCGTGGCAATGTGGACAGCCGTCCATCCAGAACAGTACGGCGTGGACAACAGGTTTTGATGCTGCCTTTTGCACGTGGATAGTGATTGCCTGGCTGGAAAATATAGTCGTAAACCCAAGCAACAAGGAAATGACGATACTTTTCATGGAGGTTTTATTGTTGTCAAATTGAATATGTTTTATCGAAAAACATCCCACTGTGAGGCGGGAATGTTTTAGTGGGGTAGTACTCTTTCAAGCGCCGCTTCAATGATCTGTGCTTTTGGCGGATTCTGAGAAGCGATCAGTTCCCTGTCAATGTACAGGCTGGGCAGGCTCAATGGGTTGATTTGCGAGAGCTGTTTCGTATCGCCGATTTCATCAAGTTGGATGGGAACACCCAATCTCTCGGCTTCTCGAACAACCAGTTCCCGCATTCGCTGGTAGCGACGGCAGGAAGACGTGCCGTAGAGTGTTACCTGAATCATGAGGCAGTCTGGAGCGCATCTGCCAGCCACGTTGTCACTTCAGCGGGAGTGGGGATGCGTCCCGATGAAACAACTTTTTCGTTGATGACCAGCCCAGGGGTGGAAAGAACGTTGTACATTATGATGTCGTTGTAGTCGGTCACTTTGATGACTTCCGCTTCGATTCCCATTTCGGTGACAACTTTATGAGCGATCTGTTCCAGTCGTTTACAGTTGGCGCATCCAGAACCTAAAACTTTGATGGTTAGCATAAGAAACTCCTTTTGATTAATGTGCAATTGCCATTTTTTGAATGTTGTGACGGTTGACAAGCCATAAGGCTCCCGAGAGCAAGCCGATGAAGATGACCAAATATAACGAGACCAGCCCCATGCTCGCACCGTCCACCCACGTGCCATAGATGAGACCAGCGAGCGTGCTGAAGAGCGCAACCCAGCCCACATATACCCAGGCTTTGAAGCGACCGATGATCGTGGCTGTAATGAGTATGCTTTGCAGGCTGAGTTCGGGGTCAGAGATGAGATAGGCGAGCAGGGGTCCACGGTGCATGCCGAGACTGAGGAACATCTGCGCGATGGGAACTTCAACGAGGGTGGGGAAGTACATGAACACGCCAAAGACCACACCGACGAAATTTCCCAGCACTGTGTTTTGACCTGCAAGGGCTTGAATCCACTCGGGTTGGATCAATTCGCGGATGACGCCCACAACGAATACGCCGACGATCAGCAACGGGAATATCTGCTTGACAAACTTCCACGATTCCCAAAGGAAGTCGCGGGTCTCACCTTCTGTCAGTTTTGTTTTAAGCATCCAGCCCAAGGCAATGACTGCAAGTAATACGCCGAAGAACTTTCCCGTGAAGCCAATGGTCAACCCATTTGCATGAGGAGTCATACCGAGTGCGGCAACAAGCAGGGTCAGACCGACCAAAGCCGTGGAAATCCACGTCCAGGTGTTGAAGCCATCAAAGATATTTTCGATGCCTTTCCATGATGCGATCCCAATGAGCGCCAACATGCCGATGAGAATTGCACCCTGCGCTGTGACACCTTCTTCTCCTCTGGCAGGGTCAAATGGAACAAGGCGGAAGAGAGAATTTTGGAAAGTGTCCATGCCTTGAATGGGCAATGTAATTTCGCTGTATGTGTGTTTGAGAAAATCGAACTGGAAAGTGCCTGCCACGAGCAAGGCAACCAAAACCAATAGGAAGATAACAGCCGAGCGTCGCATGGCGGCTTGACCTGCAAACATCGCATCGGTTGCGGCATCGTGTTCAGCGTCTGCACGTTGAAAGAGGAGCGCCATGATAATGCCAATGCCGATGCCGAATGCGAGCGAAAGGACGAGACGGGCAATAGCTAGGTCCATGCCGATGACGCCGCCTGTATAAATCAACGCAAGAATATTAATGGCTGGCGCGACGAAAAGGAACGTAATGGCAGGCCCCAGCCCAGCGCCTTTTTTATAGATTCCCGCAAAGAGCGGAATGACCGTGCAAGAGCAGACCGCCAACAAGAAACCTGCCAGAGCGGACGCTGGATAAGAAATGTACTTGGGCGTGTTACGACCAAGAAAGCGAGTGACCGTTTCTTTTGGAATGAGGGCGGTCATTGCTCCCGCGATGTAGAAGGCGGGGAGCAGGCAGAGGAGAACATGCGCTGCAAGGTAGGAAGCGAGATTGCCAAACCCGCTGTAGAGCAAGTCGGTGATGGAGGAAAGAATGTTCATGCGGCATTCAGGCTTTCAACGGAGATCAAGACGGGCGAACACTGTGGACATTCGCAGGATGTATTCGTCTGCTGATTGAGGAGTGAGGAAACGGTTTCGGCGGAGAGTCCGCTGATGATGGCAGAGGCGGTTACAAGGTCAAGCACGGAAGCGTCTTTTAGGCTGTAGAAAATATAACGTCCTTCGCGTCGATCTTGTAGGATGTCCGCTTTGCGGAGTGCCATCAAATGTTGTGAAATGTAGGCTTGCCGCCATCCGAGTGATGCTTCTAAATGACAGACACAGGCTTCGCCTTTGCCGATCAGGAGCAGGATGGCGATGCGTTGCGGTGAGGAAATGGCGGAGAGTGGCGCGGCGATTTGTTCTGAAACTTGTAAGATGGGTTGTTTTTTCATATTCGTGATCCTGAATATATTGTAGCAACACATTCAGGATCACGAATATAACAAATGTCATGTGTAGTATGGAAATATATCCTTATTATGAAATGGCTTCATAAAACCAGAACCACCAAAAACATCGGAAATAGACAATCTTCGATATGGTCTCAAATTGACATTTTCCAAAAAATGACTGGGGGGGATAATCGGCATTCTGCAACATGACCGATTTATGCACAAAACCAACAACATCTAAACTACTACCGCCTAAAGGCGGAAGGTTTGAGAAGCGACTGAAAGTCGCCTAAAGTTCTCCAACACGAAAATCTTCATTATCATTCGGCAACTTTTCAGACTGAGATTCAATGTACTCTGCTATGATCGCTTCTGTTACATTCCCTGAACTCGCTACCAAGTACCCTCGCGCCCAAAGATGCTGTCCCCAAAACTGCCGCCGCAATTCTCCAAACTCTTCCAGCATGTTCCGAGCGCTTCGCCCTTTCAACCTTTGCACTCATTCACTCCCCGCTCTCTGAGGTGGCACTGACACCAACAAATGCACTTGCTCTGACGCAATAGGCCCCTTCTCAATCTGCACCTCCAGTGCTTCACTCGTTTGACGGATCAACTCTCGCAAGCTGATCCCCATTTCACCACGCAGCACTTCCTTTCGATACTTCGTGATCCATACAATGTGGTATTGCAAGTCGTAACCTGTGGGTGAACCTTTTCGATCTTCAGCCATATGCTCATTTTACGCTCTTGTGGTGTTGAAAACTGCCTGCCTGAAAGGCAGGGGGTTTCACCCAATATACAGACAATAAATCTTCTGTTTGAGAGAGACACTTCCCTATCTAAATTGGCTATTTCCCTCTGTGGTTACTATGCTTCAGAATACTATCTCAACAGAGGTTTGATTAGATTCCAAAGATCAGGCATTTCCATTACTTCCCCAAATCTTTTGACCCACTCTTCGATCCGTTGTATATCTAGGTTTGGATAATTCACGGCGATGGTGCGAATATCCTCCAAATCCTTGGGGCGATGAGCAATTGCCTTCGTAATTACCAAATCTTCCGGAGTGGGGAGCCGAATTGATAGATCTGCAAAATATTTGACACTACCTCTTTCAACCATCTCTTCTTCAAAGGGAAGAATACCAAGAGAAACATCAATATCCGTTTCTGTCGGAACATGTCTCAATAACAAAATGCGGTTTTTTCGAGCAAAATCTTCTGCATTTTGAATGCGGGGAATGATGTTTTCTATGTTGGCAAGTTCAATGAATTTTGGAATAGACTGTGTAGACAGGAGAAACATTGCATCAACATCAGCGGTAAAACGCGGTTTTCCCAGAAAACCAACAGCAATGCCACCAATGATCACACCACGGTCATCAAATTTGTGGAGCAAATTTTGAAGAGCTTCTATCGCCGCCCGGAACGGTTCCAGGCTTTTATCCAGCTTCATATTTTGCCTTTATTTTTGCCCAGCGTAGGAATACTTCCATTTCGCCTTCGTCATCGTTACGCTGCATGCCTGTTTCAATGGCAAAGCGAGCGATGGCATTAAGTTTCCGCCAATGTTCTTCCAGAGTCATGGCACGCAACTCCTGCCGTTCGATTTCCTCAACGGCTTTCCAGCGTTCCCTGTATAAGCGAATATCACCAACTTCCATAATCTTAATTATAGCATGTTGAATCTTTGGTTCTTTCCTTTGGATTGTAGGAGAACTGCTCAAGAAGTATGCATAGCACGCATACAACCACATCATTCGAGAACACTCAACTGTTTGTCATGCCGAACATGAATGGGCGCGTGACGATGATGGAGATGGCATTCGAGAAGTTCATACGAATACCACAGAAGGCATGTGGACGGATGTCCGAAATTATCTGCGTCCTTTCAAAGGTGTTCACAAAATGTATCTGAGCGGTTATGTGGCTATGGCTGAGTTTCGCAGAAACCTCAAGCGCATTTCACCAGCGTTCATTGCTGCTCTTGTGACTTTGCACAAAATCTACATATGAGCCAAACTTTATGGTTCACCCTTCTTTAGAAAAACATTCACATTCCATTCACAATGATGTGATACCATAAATTATGAGAAATCTTAGTAACACAAAGGATTGTCCGGTCGTCTGAATCCAGGACCAGACAAGGAGATCAAGTACATGAACAAAAATAGAAATATATGGCCTATTGTCGGAATAGTCATTTTGATTACCACCGTGGTGAGTGCGTTCGTCATCATGCAACCATCAGCCAAAGATATATTGGTGGAAACCCTTGAAACATCGAAAACGATCGAAAATGGGCATGCGGTCGTCGAGATCAATGTAGACAGCCCGGAAGAAAAAGCGTCTGCGACAATTGAAGTTTGGGGTCGTCATGAATCCGAGGGTTCGGGGGCGTTCCGCTTGGAGGTTCTGAAAACCGATAAAGCGGAAGCTGCTGGCGCGGTGATCGTCAGCGATGGCAAAACTGTGTGGGCGTATTCCCCTGCGCAGGGCAAGGTGTACACAGGCACTGCCGAGGAAGCCAAGGCAGCCATGGCAGAAAAACAACCCCTGCATGAAGAGCGGGACCTGGAAGAGTTTGATCATCCTGAAACCGCGGAAGAAGCAGTTGATAAACTTCTCGAATATTTCGAAGCCTCGCGAACAGGCAGTGAGGAAATTGCGGATGCAAACGCTTATGCAATGGAATTGAAACCGATCCCCGAACAGATGCCAGCCGAATACACAGCCATTGGCGGACTCATCAACGTATGGATCGATCAGAACCGCAATATCCCCCTCGCCGCAGCTTACACCGGCGGGAGTATGGGTGAAGTCCGCATGACGGCATTGGAACTCGAGATCAATCAGGGCGTGGATGAATCGCTGTTCACCTTTGAAATACCCGCGGATGTGGAAGTCGTCCGTTTTGCGGATATGAAACCCGAGTCGCTCTCTCTGGACGAAGCAGCTGCTTCAGCGGAATTTGACTTTCTCACCCCTGAAACTCTTCCTGAGGGCGCAACATTGGTGGATGTTCTGAATGTGCGCGATGCCATTGTGCAGCGTTACACCCTGACGGATGGTGGCTCCTTCTCCATCGCGCAGGGTCAAACTGACGAGACACCAAAGCCATCCACGGAGGCGCAGGCTGTCGAGGTCCGGGGTGAAGCGGGTAGTTTGTTCGTCTCAGAAGATGGAGGGCGCGTCCTGCTGACGTGGTCAGAGGGCAATGTCTTCTTCTATGTTGCCGGTGATATTACTGCCGATCAGGCACTTGCAATTGCAGAATCCTTGAAGTAATGACAACAGAAATAAAACTGGTTGATGTCTGCCGCCATTTTGAACTTGGCAATGTAGACGTAAAAGCGCTTGACAGGATCAACCTAGAAATCGACCAGGGCGAGTTCGTTGCCCTGGTCGGTCCATCTGGGTCGGGTAAATCGACATTGTTGAATCTGCTGGGCGGGCTGGATCGCCCGTCAAGTGGCGAACTCGATATGCAAGGGCTGGGATTGCAGGATGCAACGGAAATCGAATTGACTGCTCATCGGCGGCACAATGTCGGTTTCATCTTCCAATCATTCAACTTGTTGCCCACACTGACCGCTTTGGAAAATGTGGCATTGCCTTTGATGTTAGGGGGTGTGTCATTGACCGAACGAAACAAACGCGCTGTGGATCTGCTCAAACGGGTTGGGCTGGAACACCGGCTCGATCATCGTCCAACCGAGTTATCAGGCGGTGAACAGCAGCGAGCAGCGATCGCGCGTGCTCTGGTCAACAATCCGCAATTGATCCTGGCAGATGAACCGACCGGCAACCTGGATTCATCGACCGGCAATGAAGTCATGCAGTTATTACGCAAACTTAACACAGAGAGCGGCGTGACCTTGATCGTGGTGACCCATGACACCGAAGTTGCCGCCTTCGCAGATCGGATCGTGTATTTGCGCGATGGGGGCATTGAAAAAATAGAAGTAACAGAAAGCGCCTCATCCAAAACATCTGTCAATCCAGCAACCAACCCAGGACCAGGATTGACTTTGAAGGGCGGTTTGTCCTTCAGTGATCTGGTGCGAACTGCCTGGGAAAATCTGCGCCGCCGTCCGGTGCGCAACGTTCTTACCGCGGCAGGTGTGCTGATCGGCATCGTTACTTTGGTGGCGATGGTTTCGTTTGGCGTTGGGGTACAGGAGGAGGTCAACCGCAACTTCAAAGCACTCGGTCTGGAGAATGTGTTCATCTCGCCAACCTTCCCCGAGGAGACGGATGCCTTCGATCCATTCGGGGTCGCCAAACCGGTACTACCGCTAACGCCGGAAACAGTTTCAGCATTTAGAGATCTGCCCGAAATTGAGACAGTAACACCGGTTTTGAACCTGCCCTCCAACATGGAGATCAGCCTTTCCTACGCGGACAAAGCGCTGCCTGTTCGACTCTCGGGCGGGTTTGCACACAGCCCGATGGGTCCGGGGATGCCCGCGCTTCCCGAGATGCTGGCAGGAGTCCCGCTGGGGGAAGGCGATACCCAAGGATTGACCCTCATCGAAGGTTTGGCAGACCAATTGCTAGAAGGAACCGATTTGGATTATGAGGACCTGGTCGGTAAACCCGTCACCTTGACCGTCCGTTTGCCGCGCGGCGAGACGAAAGAGTTCGCATCACGGCTTGTGGGAATTGAATCTGGCAGAGGTTCCAATTCCATTGAATTGGGTTTATCCGAACGGACAGAGATCAAAGCCTGGTGGTATGGACGCCCTGACACACTGCAAACTGACGGCTACGATATGTTGGTTGTGCGCGCCGTTGATCAACTGGCTGTCCCTGCTGTGGTTGAAACCGCAAAGGGTCTGGAATTGGAAGCACAATCCCTTGGCGCCATCCTCGAAATCGCCAACCGTGTTTTGGCGATCATGCAAGCACTGCTTGGATCAGTTGGAGGGTTGGCGCTTTTGGTGGCGACCCTGGGCGTGGCAAATACCATGATGATGGCGATCTACGAACGCACACGCGAGATCGGCGTACTCAAAGCGCTGGGCGCAACCAGTGGTGAAGTCCGTCGCATGTTCACTGCAGATGCGGTGCTGTTAGGTATTATCGGCGGGATCGCGGGTGTCATTCTGGGAACCTTGTTGGGGCGTCTTGTCGATTGGCTTGGACATCTCTATCTCGAATCCCAAGGCGTGATTGGGATCGGACAAATGTCGATCGTGCCTCCCTGGCTGGCGATTGGCGCACTGGTCTTTGCAGGTTTTATCGGTGTGCTTGGCGGACTATATCCCGCTGCCCGAGCGGCACGCCTCGACCCGGTTGTAGCACTCAAGCACGAGTAAATATCAAGGAACGAACGACTGGGTTCTTTCCGCTCCCATCCTGTCCGCCGATGAACACTCCCTGTTTTGGAGTGTTTTGTTTAGGATTTACCTGCCCTCATTGGGAATGGTGATATTCCCCTGATGGGGACGATGTCGAATCCCGCCCATTCGCCTGAGTATTTACTCTGCACGCGACCGATAGAATAACCATCTCCCCAACATTTCTTCCATTACGACCAACATGAACACGAGAGCGCCAACCCAGGTAATATTTGAAGGCTGGAGGAATCCCGCCACAGCAAACACCATCCCTATAAGGATCAAAACGATTCTGGCATGGTGATATATATGATCGGATTTCCGCTTTTGCATTAATGCGAATTGAACAATCAACAGGATGACAACTATACCGAAATGAATTGCTGTCAACGCGTTCGATACTGTCGCAAGCATGACCGACAAACCGAGCAGTAATGCAGTGATAAAGAAACTTGCATTCGTCCGCGGACTGTTCCAACCAGGCACGGCAGGGATGCGGTACACCTGCCCCATGCTGTAGACCAGCCCAATGCCTAAAATGGATGTAATCCCTGCCGCCTCAAACGTGACCGGATGCCTGGTCGCGCGTAGCAATACAGTTAAAAGCCAGCCCAAGCCAAAGAGACCCGCGAACAGGATTTCGCGGCTTAACCATGAATGGGATAGGTGGGCAAGCACGCGCCAGGCGTTCCGTTTAGTGCCAAGGTGGGCAAAGGAAGCCAGCAAACCAATTCCCAGACTGGCACCAATGATGAGATGCGGGATCAGGTTTAGGGGCGGCATGAGGCGGTTTGTCAACATCCATAATACCCAAAATCCACCCACTGCCAATTGACCGAGCAAGGTAAAAACGACCAGCG
Source organism: uncultured Anaerolinea sp. (assembly GCA_964436455.1). Taxonomy (GTDB): domain Bacteria; phylum Chloroflexota; class Anaerolineae; order Anaerolineales; family Villigracilaceae; genus Defluviilinea. The sequence continues at coordinate 48,186 of CAYTDB010000006.1, forward strand.
GCACTTCATCCCAAGCTGAGGGAGTGCGGGTTTGAATTTCATCAAGATTCGCCACGGACTTCTCTTCAGCGACCTTCATCGCGGGATGCGGCTGAATCGCGAGACGCGGTTGTGTGTGTGAATATGCCGGCAGCGGGAAAGGATGTTCTTCCGGGGAAACATCCCACAAAGCAACCCCCTGTACAACCGTATCTCCTCCATACTCCAGCACACGCAAGGGGCATGCTGCCACACAGACGGGAGGTAATCCCTGCTCAAGCTGATCGAGGCAGAAATCACACTTGGTCATGTGCCCAGCTTGCGGGTTGTATTGAGGCGCCCCGTACGGACATGCCCAGGCACAATAGCCGCATCCAACACATTTGCTCGGATCCAGAATCACAATGCCGTCATCCCGCACGTTGTATGCATCCACCGGACAAACACCCGCGCATTTTGGATGCACGCAGTGATTACATGAGATGGACAGGTTGTAGGCAAAGACGGTATTGTTCCATGCCCCACCGTTTCGCTGCCATTCGCCGCCAGAGACTTCGACGACTCGACGCCACAATACGCCAACAGGAAGTTGGTTCTTGTCCTTGCAGGCCGCCTGACAGGCTTTGCAGCCGGAGCAGTAGGCGGAGTCGAAATGGAAGGCGTAGGTCATGGTGCAATCAACAGCCTCTATGAACAGGCTTCCACTGTGTCCTTGAAGGCTTGCTCCAATCCGCCGCGTGTGTAGCCCAGTGCCTGCCGGGCTGGTTCTGGATTAAAAAATGTATTGGCTGCCTGGATGTTGACATAGCTCAATAGATCAAGCCCGCCTTCGACGCCCTTGACCCAGCGGCTTATAAACATGGATAACATAAAGAGTTGAAGCGCAATCTTTGGGAGTATATTCACTTTAACATGCCTGCCCAGCCCGCGCCCAAAGCCCTGGAACATCTGCTCCCATGTCAGGTTCTCGTCACCGACAAGATACGCTTCGCCTCCCCTGCCCTGTTCTGCCGCGCCGACAATGGCTTCGGCGACACCTTTGACACTGACACAATTCGTCCCGCCGGTACAGAAATAGACCGAGCCGCTGCGTGCCATGTCAACCAGCGGTTTCCACATGGGTACGCGCCCTTCCATTCTGCCAAAGATATAAGGCAGTTCGAGCACCATCACTTCGAAATTCTCAGAGGAAAGAGAAAAACAAACCTGCTCCTGTTCCACCCGGCTGCGGATATAGGGATGTTTTTCAGCCATCTTCAATTCGGTCCAGATGCGGTTGAAATGTACAAAATAGGAGCCAAGCACAACAACACGCTTGATCCCGGCTTGTTTCGCCAGTTTGAGAATCCGTCCAGTCACCTCCACATTATGGTGATGGAAAAAGGGATAGGCGGGTTTCTTCGGGTTGACACGATCGTCAATACCTGCGGCAAAGACCAGAGCATCCTGTCCGCCAAAAACATCGAGCAATTCTGCATCAGGTGCCGCTTCGATATTTTGCGTGATAAGCCTGACCTGTTTCAGGTAACCTTCATCCAACGGGAGCGGCGGCAACCCCAACACCGTGACGTGATGCCCCCGCCGTAAAAATTCCAACCCGGCATGGTAGCCGAGAAACCCGGTTCCGCCAATAATGAGTGTTTTCATTTTCTACTCCACCGCTGATTTGATTTATCGAGTTCCACCTGCACCATGATGGTATGCTGGGCTGTTCCGTACGCGAACGGCGTCCAATGATGGGACGTGAGCACGTTGACATTGCCGCCGCGATCCACACCACTCTCATCGGGTTCGTACCATGCGCCTTGCGGGATATCGATCACTCCCGGCAGGATGCGCGGTGTAACGCGGCACGGCAGGATCAACGCCCCGCGTCCGTTATAGACTTTGACCTGATCGCCATCTTTGATCTTTCTCTCCGCTGCATCAATGGGATTCATGAACACGCGTTGCGGGAAGGCCTCCTCCAACCAATCGTTGTTATCGTGCGTGGAATGGACCCGATGTAGAGTGTGGTGTCCGATAGCTTGGAGGGGATAGACGCTGTTGCGATACGCCAGAGACGGCGGAGCAATCTCCTCATGTGAGGCCAATTGCGGTCTAACGGGAGATTGCTTCGGCGGGCTGTCGCCCTCCTCGCAACGACATGTAAAAGGACTTTCCCATTCCTGAATATATTTTGGAATGGGAGGAATCTCTTCGGGATTGTTCAAGTCATAGAGCTGTTTCGAGAAGATCTCGATCTTGCCTGAAGGTGTCTTGAGCGGATATTTCTCCGGATCGCGGCGAAAGTCTTCGAAGGCAATGGCTGGCTTTTCAGCAGGACGAGTCCATGCGCCGAGATTTTGTTCTATAAACTCCTCAAAGGTTGGTAGTTCGGGGAAACGGATTCGGCGGAATTCATCCAGGCAGAATTTTGCCCATTCTTTTTCGTCACGCCCTTCGGTGAATGCTTCACCGATGCCAAGTCGTTCCGCAAGTTCAGCACAGATCTGGTAATCTGATTTACTTTCACCTAATGGCTCAACCAGTTTCGGTTGAAGGATGACTTCATCGCCATACTTCCAGCCATCCTCCACACCCCAGGTTTCGAATTGCGTGCAGGCTGGCAGGATGATGTCTGCAAAGCGAGCGGTGGGAGTCAGGAAATTATCCTGTACAACGATGAACTCCACATTGGATTCATCGCGCAGGATTTCGGCGGTACGGTTGATGTCCGCGTGTTGGTTGATGAGGCAGTTGGTGGCGACGGCGTATATGAGTTTGATGTCGTTGTCGAGTTTGTCGGCGCTGCGGATGCCGTCAGCTTGGGCCATGCTTTTTCCACGGAGGCAGGCTTCGGTCCAGAGAAAGACCGGGATGGTTGCTTTGACAGGATTCTCTCCGGTCGGGAAAACGGTCCAGAGCCCGCCGCCGTCCGGGGCTTGTAGACCAAGTCCACTAGCCCAGCCACCTGGAACTCCAACATTGCCTGTGATCGCCGCCAACACGCATCCCGCACGGACGACCTGCTCGCCATATGCGCGGCGCTGCATGCCATAGCCCTGATACAGCACCGACGGTTTGATAGTGGCATATTCGCGCGCGATACGGGCGATGGTTTCAGCAGGTACAGCAGTGATGGACTCCGCCCATTGCGGGGTCTTGGGTAAGCCATCACTCGCACCCAAAATGTAATCGCTATAACTCTCCGCACCTTCAACAGGCATCTGATTCGAATCAAACCCAACACAATGCGTGCGCACGAACTCGGCATCGTAAAGATTTTCAGTGAGCATTACATATGCTATCGCGCTCATCATGGCGGTGTCGGTGCCGGGACGAATGGGAATCCATTCATCAGCCAGTGCCGCGGCGCTCAAAGAATGGCGCGGGTCAATACAGATCACTCGCGCGCCGTTCTGCCGCGCCAACTTGACGAAATAATCGCTGTTCGTGCCATCCCGCATCTCGGCCGGGTTCCAGCCCCACATGATGATGTATTTTGCGTTCAACCAATCCTGCCGCTGGTTGCCTGTGACAAGCGTGCCATAGACAGTTGGTGTTGCCAAGTTTGTCGCCGCCCACGAATATGAGTTGTAAATGCCGAGACAGCCGCCATATAGATTCATCAATCGCCGCGCAACATGTGAACCGTTGAGCTGATTGTAGGAGCCCGTTCCATACGGGACAAACAATGCGGAACTTCCATACTTACGTTTGACACGTTCCATTTGGGACACGACTACATCCAAAGCCTCATCCCACGAAATGGGATGGAACTCTCCGCCCCCGCGCCTGCCGACTCTTTTCAGAGGCTGGGTCAATCGATCAGGGTGATACTGACGTCGCAAATAGGCGCGTCCGCGCACACAGGCACGTAATTGAGGTGCGGCGACAGTATCGGGTCGGTCGTCGGTTTCCAGTTGGAGGATGCGCCCATCACGGACAGTCGCGATCAACAGGCAACGTCCACCGCAATTGTGAGCGGGACAACCGACGCGGATTCCTTGTTCGGAAGATGGAGGATGGCTTTTCAAGAGAGGCATTATCTCAGTGTACAAACTTCCCAACAGATGAGGAAGTGATGGAGGTCATGGATTCAAACTGACAATACTTTTGTTCTTACAAAGAAAAAGACTGGCTTGCGACCAGTCCTTTTCTTGTGTTACGGTGAAGTGCTTGCAGATGCACCCTCGGGCGCGATTATCCGTCCGGCAAAGATCAGGGGACCTTTATCCGGCACATCAGCAGTTCGTCCCAAAGGCATGATGGGACGATTTATCTGGGAAACACCATCAGGTGCGTAGAGCATTTGATACAGCAGGGATTCCTCCCACACACCGCCACCGAGGATATCTTTGCCCTTCGGTTCACCATTAGCGCGCATAGAGCCGGCAAGGATGCCGGCATAACTGCTCAAGTCCATGTTCTGGAGGGCGAGTGTCAGATTGGGTTGGTGACAGGAAGAACAGGATAACGAACCCGGATACCAAATATTGGATTCGGTGAATAACGGCTGGACGTCCCTGCCGAAGACCGCTTCACATTCCTGTCCGTTGACATCGGCAAATGTAAACTTGTCGGTCTCAGGGACTCCCGCTGTGACCCAGGCACCGATCAAATCAACCGCCGCAACCTGACACTTATTGAACACAGCATCACCCCCCCCAACCTGCACCGGCAAGGTGGCAGGGATCAACGTGGGAATGGGGGTCACGTCCACTGGCGGTTCACCGCGGTTACAGGTGAAGGTAAATCCACAGGAGGAAACATAGACGATGCTGAACCACAAACCCAGCATCAGGAAGAAACCAATTATGGTTCCGAAGATCACTTTTCTTACATCATTCATGGATGGCTCCTCCCCTATTGTGCGGCTTTCAAAGTGCGGATGAAATTAATAACATCCCAACGTTCCCGGACGGTCAGGTTTTCGTTGAGGGCAGGCATGCGGTCTGTCACACCGTTGGTTACTGTCAGGAACAGAGCGCCATCACTTTTATCCTGCACAACAGGCAGTGTCAGGTTGGCAGGCTTGAAGTTCACAAGGAACGGAGCGATGGAACCGTTGCCTTCGCCGCCGGCGCCGTGGCACATCTGGCAGTGAATGGAGAATAATTGAGCGCCCCGCGCAACAGATACTTCATCTGCCTCAACCGGGTTTTCAGGCGCGCCCAGGTTCGGAATGGCAATCGGTCCCTCAATCGGGATCGACCGTTCGGGAATCGGAAGCGGGTTTTCCATCGGTCTGAAAGACGGCTGGATCTCCATGAAGGAAGGCCACTCCACTTTGATGACATCATACGTGAACAACATTCCAATGGCTGCCAGCACACCAACAGCACCCATCACGAACAGCAATTGTTTAATAAGCCTCATAGGTGTTGTGCCTCCGTGTATTGCACGGACTCAGCACCCATCTTCTTCAGCATATCCGTGACTTTCTTTTCATCAGGCGGTGCACATTCGATCAGGATCGCGATCTTGCCGTCACTGATCTCAGGCACATATTTCATCGGGCGGTAGGATGGGAAATAGCTATCCAGGAACACGCCGAGAAAAGTGGAAAGCAACATCAGGAGCATGGTCATTTCGAAAATCACGATAATCGCCGGGGGAATCGGGGTGAAGGGCTGCCCACCAACTTCGATCGTGTACAGGTTTGGTGAGACGAAACCCAGGAACACGCCCAGGGTAAAACCAGCTGCTGCGCCGCCCATCGCAAGCCGCGGAACGTTCGTCCACTGACTGGGACGTCCCAGCATGGCTTCAGTGACCGGGATGCCGGAGATGACGTTCATGCAATCATCATGAACCCCCAAATTACGCAGCTGCTCAATGGCATCTGCGGCAGGGTTAATATCTGAAAAGATCGCCAGGATGGATTTTTCTTCTGCCATATCTCGACTCCTATTCCAAATCACTGACCGTCACAACCGTCTCGCGTCCAAACTGGCGGAGCGAGTGTGCCATCTGGCCTTCCTGTACTTCCCAAACCGGGATAAGCGGGATCAATTTGGATGCCGCCATGTATAGCAGGATGAAGAAGGCAACCGTGCCGAGTCCCAGCCAGACTTCAATGCCCGGCTCGTACATTCTCCATGTGAACGGCATGCGGTTGATGGTCAGCGAGATCGGGACGATGATATAACGTTCGAACCACATGCCCACATTAATGAAGAAACCCACTCCAAACAGCAGCCAGGGGGAGGATCGCCATTTCCTGTTCCATAGCACTGCCCAGGGAATGACAATATTACAGATCAACATACCGAACCACATCCAACCCATGGGACCGGCTTCATGCCAATGGAGCAAGATCTTCGTCCATTTGTCGCCGCCGTACCACTGCACAATGTAATCGTTGAAGAAGAAATATGCCCACGTCATGGAAATGATCAACATGAGCTTTCCGATGGCTTCAAAGTGCTCGGGACGGATGAAGTACTTCATGTTCTTCATGGTGCCTCGTACAACTGCCAGCACCATAATAACGGCTCCCATGCCGGAGTGCAAAGCGCCGACAATGAAGTAGGGACCGAAGATCGTGGAACTCCAGCCAGGGCGGGTCGCCATGGCAAAGTCCCAGGAAACAATGGTGTGCACCGAGAACATGACCGGGATGATCGCAAAGGCAAAGATGTTCAAGGCGTTGCGCAGATGCGCCCATTCGCCTTCGGTGCCGCGGAAGCCAAGCGCAAGGACTTTGTAAAAGGTCTTCTGCCAGCCCGTGGAACGGTCACGCGCCATCGCCAGGTCCGGGATGAGCGGCAGGAAAAGGTACATGGTGGAGGAAAGCAAATAGGTGGTGATCGCCAGCAGGTCCCAGGAAAGAGGCGAATGGAAGTTGGGCCATAGTTGGCGCTGGTTGGGTATGGGCATGAGCCAGTACGATAACCAGACACGTCCCATGTGCATGAAAACGCTGAAACCAGCCTGAATGAGACCGAAGGTGGTCATCAACTCAGCCGCACGCGTGAACGGACGGCGGAATTCCGCCTTGAACACACGCAGGATGGCAGAGATGAACGTCCCTGCATGGCTGATGCCGATCCAGAAAACTGTATTGACGAGGAAGATACCCCAATAAGACGGGCGGTTGACGCCAGCCACACCCAGTCCTTCGAGGATCATCACGCCCCATTTGTAGAACAGGGCGTAGGCAACGAACGCAGCCAGCAAACCGAAAACCACCCAGAACTTCCAGGAGGTGGTATGCATGGATTCCATGACCATCGCGTTCATTTCACCGCGCGGCATGGGGTCGAGCATCAGATGTTGTTCGCGCAGGTGCTCCTCATGCGACTTGTGAGTGTGTTCTGTATGTTTCTTGTTGTCAGCCATGTTACGCTCCCTTGAGATAGGTCACGGTGGGAAGCGTGCCCAATTCTTCAAGATGAAGTTCAGCACGGGACGTGCGTGCCAATTGAACAACCAAACTCTCGGGGTTATCGATACGCCCAAAGGTGATGGCATTTGCAGGACAAGCCTGTGCGCAGGCGGTGGTGAATTCGCCGTCTGCCACTTCGCGCCCCTCAGATTTCGCCTTATCCTGTGCATGGTGAATGCGCTGGATGCAGAACGTGCACTTCTCCATCACACCGCGGCGGCGGACGGTCACATCGGGATTGAACTGGTTGGCAAGGATGGTGATCTCAGGTCGTTCGCGGCTGTCCTGATAATCGCGCCAGTTGAATGAGCGTACCTGGTACGGACAGTTGTTCGCGCAGTAACGTGTGCCCACACAGCGGTTATAAACCTGCAAATTGATCTTCTCAGCCTGGCTATGCACGGTCGCAAAAGCCGGACAGACCGGTTCACAAGGAGCCTTGCCGCATTGTTGGCAGAGCATGGGCTGGTAATCGGTCATCTTCACTTCGGGATACTCACCCTCCCAAAAGCGCTCCGTACGGATCCAGTGCATCGAGCGCCCATAGCCCGCATCCTCCTCGCCGACGAATGGGACGTTGTTCTCCATCGCGCAGGCTGCCACACAAGCCTGACAACCTGTACAGATGTCCATGTCGATGACCATGCCCCATTTGCCGGATTCTTCTTCAGCCATTTTTACTTCAGGAATTTTCAATTCAGTCGCCATACTTTAATGCTCCTCACCCATTCCTTCGCCATACACACCGATGCGGCTCTCAAGGCGGGACAAAACTTGTTTCTTGCCGGTCTTCTTTACCTCGACCTTCATGCCTGCAAACGCAAGGTCGCCTGCTTCATTCAAATGGATACCCAGGACTTCCGCAGGATTCGCGCCGCGCCCGGCAGCATATTGTCCATAAGCAGTATGACCCTGCCCGAACGGCATGGCGATCACATCTGGACGTATGGCTGGATACAAATAAACGGGCGCTTCCACGCTCCCAGCCTCGCTCACGATCTCCAAAATGTCATCATTCTCGATGTGAAGTTCATGTGCAGTTTCCGGGTTCATCTCGACCCACGTGTTCCACATGACTGTTGTGGTCGGATCGGGTAATTCCTGCAGCCAAGGTTTGTTCGCGCCTGCTTCAGCCAACGTGGGTGAAACAAACGGCAGGAAGAAGAACTCGCCTTCACCGGCAAATTCTGCCACACCGGGGTTTAGTTTCTTCCCCAGCGCGCTGGATGCAGACGGAGTTGATAAAGCCGGGTCAGTTGCCCACCAACCGCCATTCTGTTGGAAGTAGGCAGTGAACGAATTGATCTCCGGCGCAAAGAAGAAACCTTCCTCACCCACCAGCCCGGACAGTTTACTTTGGAGAAATGCAACTTCATCCGCAAAAGGCAGGGCTTCGGGAGCGGCAGCAATGAACACGTCCGCTGTTGCACGGGTATTGAAAAATGGAACAACCACCGGTTGCGCACCGGAAAGAACAGGTTTTGACGAAACCACAGCCCGCTGATAGCCCCATGATTCCAATCCGTGATGGTCAGGGAAGATGTAATCGGAGGCAAGCGCTGTCTCATCCGGGAAGGTTGCAAACGAGATCACCTGCGGGACGGATTTCAACGCATCCGCAAAGCCAAAGTGCGAGGGTAATTCGAACACCGGATTGACACCGTGAACGAACAGAACCTTCACGCTGCCACTCTTCATCTTTGCGATGAAATCAGTCATTTCCTTTGCGCTTGCCGGACGATGATAGGCATCCTGATTCGGCGCAAGCGGAGTGACGAACACGCCGCCGGGCAGACCGAAATTGCCAACTGCTGCATTCAAAGCCAGCACGGATTCAGCCGTGGCAAGCCCGTTATTTTGACCCAGCGCCGCGCCGCCGGGGATGGCAAGCGGGTGATGGGCATTGACAAGCAATTGAGCGATACGTTCAAGTGTCTCCAACTTCACACCGGATTCAGCTGCAACACCGACAGGATCAACTGATGAAAATGCCACGGGTACTGTGCCGCCCTTTGCCTCAGCCACGAGTCTGCCGATGGCAAGCGCGACCAGTCCCTCGGTCCCGGGATGAACCGGAATCCACTCGTCTGCCTTGGATGCAGTTTGTGACATCCTTGCTTCGAACTGGATGAAGTAGCCGCGTCGCTCGGGGTTTCCGCGTCGCATCTTTGAAAATCCGCGGGTGAATGAGACCGGAGAAAGCCAGGTTTCGAGGAAATTCGCACCGAATGAAAGGACGACATCCGCATTTTCAAGATCGAAGAACGGCATGGCGGATTTACCCAAAAGATTCTCAGCCGCCTTGGTCAAGGTGGCACGCGCTTCGAACATGCCCAACGCCCCAAAACGGACCGGGGCAGGCGCACCAATGGATTTCGCGAGATCTGTTACCAGGTCGAAGAGATGATCGGGAGCCATCCCCATTAGGAAGGCGATCTCGGATGAATTGGTATTTTTCAGCGCATCTGAAACGATCTGGATGGCGGACTCCCATTGGAGGGTATCTTTTGAAAGTTTCGAGTTGCGGCTTTGTCTGGTCGGGTTTTCGACACGATCCGGGTTATACAAACCCTGTAAAGTAGCCTGCCCGCGCGCGCAGGTCCTGCCGAGGTTGACAGGGTTATTGGCGTTGCCTTCCACTTTGATGGCGCGTCCCTGCATGGTGCGGACAACGAGTCCGCAAGCCGCAGCACATTCGCGGCAGGTCGTGGCGTAATAGGTACTCAAACCATTGTAGGTGTACTCGGGCATCTTCGCGTACGGTTCGCGGTCCACATAACGCGAAGTGGGACCGCAACCGGTAAGGACCGCAGTGGTCGCCGCGCCTGCACTGGCTAATTTGAGAAAATCACGCCGGGAAATTTGTTTGCTCATAATATCTTCCTTTTCACCCGGATTAATAATGACACGTCCCGCAGTCGGTGAGTTTGACAAGTTTCTCTTCATCGTCACCGGCTTTTTCCTTGTGGCAGTTCAAACACCAACCCATGTTCATCACCTGCGGATTCTCGGCGATCTCCACCTTGCTCATGTCACCGTGACAGGTTTCGCAGTTCACTCCTGCCGCAATGTGAGGACGATGGTTAAAGTGAACGAAATCCGGCACTTTTGCAACTGGCGCCCAGACAAAATTGGTGCCAGCTGCCATCGCTTCAACCATGGGCTTGAGTTTTTCGCTCGTTTGCGTCTTTGCAATTTGCTGGTGACATCCCCAGCATTTGTTGATCGTCGGCAGACCAGAGGAGGCTCCACGCAGAGCGCCGGGATGGCAGTACAAACACTGGAGGCCAAATCCCACATGCAGGTTATGCGGGAATTGAATAGGCTGGGGATTGGGATTCTGCTGTGTTTGATAAATGCCAAAAGCAGCAAGACTGAACACAGCCAGCGCCGCTATGACCACAGCGATCCGCCCCATTGGGCTAATCACCCATTCGAATAATTTCTTGACCATGCAAGCTCCTGTAACAGATTTATTCTGAATTCAGACTCAATAACATATAAATTGCATCGTAAAGGTGGATATTATCCGCAAAAAAAACTGCACATCGAAAATGTCATCGATAAATATGACAAGGTGCAGGGTAAACATAAGACTCGTCCCAATCAACATAAATGATGACCGGGACGAGCATTAAAACAAAAGAAATAAACTAGTGGATTTCAACTCGTTCTCCTCACGTTACTGAGCCCCGCCAGCAACGGGGCGATTATACTGCAAAAAAACGGTCAAGTACATATAATGACGCATGGGAGGGCGCACTAAAAGTATGCAAGTGAGTTTTAGCACAGGCAAGAACCCTATCCACGGAAACACTGAAAAAAACAAACTAAAAAACTCCGCGACCTGGTGTCTCAGTGGTTAGGCATTTGGCTATCTACAACCTTTGAGTGTTCCCCGCATGTTATACTACAGCCGCCCTATGAAAAGATTTACCCGACCACTCATTATCATTTCGATCAGTTTACTGATCGCCCTTTTCAGTGCAGGCATCACTTACATGGATAAAATTGCCGGGTCAGGAAATACGACCAACGCGGCGCTTTTCCTGCAAACCACCCCCACCCCTCCAGTCGAAGAAGATCGTTCCGTGGTCGGCTCCACGGACGGGATCGTGGGGATGGGCGGGATCATCACTTTGATTGTTTTGATCCCGATCCTTGCGAAGCGCAAATCGTGGATGCCGTCCGATTAACCACTCCAGTTCAATGCTTTTATGATGCGCGCGCCCAACGGGGGATGTGAATAAAAAAGGAAGACCACCCATTTTTCAGGATCGACCTCCCCGAGATTTTGATTCGCCAGCCGCGTAAAAGCGGAAGCAAACGCCTCTCCCTTCCCCGTTGCCTGCAAGGCGTAATCATCAGCCATTTCCTCCCTCCAGCGGGATACCGCGTTCTCGAGCGGCATCGTGACCAGCCCATACACACCAAGTATGATTCCCAACGCAGGGAACGCGGCAATATCCGCCACACCCGCAAAACCGAAAACGCCAATCGCCCAATTGAGCCCGAGTGATGCAAGATACAAGCCCACTGCGGAAATGACCGTGCCAACAGTGATCAACAATGGCAGGTCGCGATGAACATGATGTCCCAGTTCGTGGGCAAGGACTGTCTCGATCTCGTCGGGAGAAAACCCGTTGATGAGCGTATCGCCCAATACGATACGACGCGTGTTACCAATGCCGGTTAATGCCGCGTTTGCAGACTTTGTTCGTCTGGACATATCGAATTTGAACACACCACGCACATTTGTATTTGCACGCGCAGCGAGGGCGAGGAGGCGGTCTGCCAACTCCTTATGTTCATCGCCGAGAGGGACAAATTTATTGAACAACGGCATGATGAGAACCGGCGCAAGGTTGGACAGCAAAACACTGAAGACCAGCATCCCGCCTGCCGCCCAAAGCCACCACAAATCACCGGTGGCGCGCAAGGCAAGATAAAGCAACTCGAGCAGGATCAGCCCGATGGGCGTCCCGACCGCAATTCCCTTGAGCTGGTCAATGATCCAGTCTTTGAGCGTCTGATTGGATTGGTCAAAGCGATGCGGCAGGATAAATCCGCTGTAATAACTGAGGGGGAGATTGATGAGGAAGTAGATCCCGCCAAAGATCGCGACAAAGACAGGGACGAGGAGCCAGGGGTTTGTGAACAGCGACCAGTTATCAGTCAACCACTCACGCAAGGAAATCGCCCAACCAAGGAACAACCAGGCAAGTGCGTACAGTGCACCAACAACCATATCCACCAACCACAGACGACGGCTGATACGCGCATATTGTTTGGCTTGTTTCTGTCGTTCGGGGTCAAGTGTGGTCATTATGGAGTTTCCTGTTCCGCCGCAAGCAGCGCAAGGATCTCTTCCGACTTCATCACCTTTCCATACGACTTCAATGCGGCGAGAAACGCTTTGTGCACCAATTCCGCCGGGATGATCGTGTCATCATGTTGCAGGTCGCGCGTGGCGCAGGCATCTTCGGCAACAACGACTTGAAAACCAAGGTCAGCCGCGGCACGGGTGGTGGCATCCACACACATGTGGGTCATCATGCCGCAGATGACCAGACGCTCGACTTCCCATTCCTTCAACATCTCAAGCAACTTCGTTTCACGGAAGGCATTGGGAAAATGCTTATAAACAATTGGCTCGCCTACAAAATGCGCGACCAAATCGTGGATGTCTGAGCCGCTGTCACCTTTGATGAAGAAAGCCGCATCGGGCTTGAGCGAAATATGCTGGATGTGGACATGATGCCCGCTGTGTTCGCGGAAGCATTGAAGAAGCATATACGCCTGCTTCGCGGCTCCCTCCGGGTTCACCAGCGGAAATTTTCCCCCGGGGAAATAATCGTTTTGAATGTCAATGACGAGCAGGGCTGTGTTCATGTGAAATCCTTTGTCGGAAACAAGGATACACGTACACATGTGTTTCCCTGTTTCCGGGTTGCACGCGGTGTTAATCGGTGGGCGGGGACGGAATGAGGAAACCCCCCACCGCTGAGAATTTGGAACAAAGCAATTTTCGATCAGCATCTCATTATGTTGATAATGGTGAAGCACTCAACTATGGTATAGCATATGTTTGGATTTTGAGTAACCCATGAAATTATTACATTTTGGACAAACCCGATTACTATCAGTGCGTTTATTCCAACAGTTGCGACAAATAGAATATTTGCACTGACCAAAATTACCACCACATTCAATCATATCTTCACAGCAAGTTTTTTTACGGCATTCTGCACATTTGTGTTTTCCCCCTTTATCACACCAATTGTAGGGGCGCTCACATATTTCACAGTGACCTGCATCGAAAATAGACATGATTTTCTCCCTTCGATGACCTCTAATTTGAGCCTTTGTTTTCATTCTCTATTATCAGTATACGGTTTTCGTTCGCGTTGCACCAGCGCAGGCTATCGGGAAGCCTATGGGTAATTTTTCAATCTTCAATACCCTTTCTCTTTTCCCCGCCCAACGGCTTTGCGTTACCCGCAGGTGGGTGGGACGAGACAAAGCTGATTTGACGGGATTTGTTCGAGCACAGAATCAACTCCTTTTGGCGGGACGAATCCCACCTGTCGTGTGTACATAGCACTTGTCTACTTCCTTCCAAAATCGGCGGGGATCTCACCCCACAATTCCGTATTCCATTTCAAAACCGCGTCATCGCGCAGCTCATTTTCAGCGAGCCAATTCTCGGCGCTTTTAATCAGCATAAAGATCGGCGCATTCCGACTGGTATGTTTGAGTTGAGTTTTGCATCTGCCTGTGTAAACCCACGAGATGGCATTTTCGGAGTCCGAGTATACAGGCATTTGCTTGTCATGTTTCAACAACCATGTCAACGCGTGGACGATTGCCAGGAACTCCCCTACGTTATTCGTCGCATCCGGGAACGGACCAATGTGAAAAAACTCTTTGCCCGATTCAAGAAACACACCGCGATATTCCAATTTCCCCGGCGAGCCCGAACACGCCGCATCCACACATATCGAAGGAAGGATAGGTCTAACGCTGGCTTCCTTCCACTTGCCCAAGGAAGACGGCTTGCCTTTATACGATTCATAATTGGACCCGAAAGCTGTCTCCGCCTCTTTGAGCGTGCCAAACGCCTTATACTCCGCGCCGACAAATCCCTTCACCTGCTGCTCACATTCCGCCCATGAGGTGAAGATGCCGGTCTTGCGACCCTTCCATACTACATAATACTTCTGCTTTGGCATGTTCCAATTTTATCCGCAAATTTACCCGTTGGGTTTATACTGGCAGCGGGTGCGGGTTCAATGTACAGTAGCCGCAAATTTGTTTTTTACATATTCGGCCTGTCGGGGTTTCTGATTTGTATTTCGCTTTTCACCTTACATATCCCATCCGCTCACGCACAGGATCCTGCTCCAACCCCCACGTATGATCCGCTTGCACAACCTGAATTACCACCCAACCCAACTGAACTTGAAATGGGACGTTATCTCTTCTGGCGTCACTGCATGCCCTGTCATGGCGACGTTGGGCAGGGACTGACAGATGAGTTCCTTGCCCTATGGGAAGAACACGCAAACTGCTGGGAACGCGGTTGTCACAGCGGAAAGCGCGGGGATGAAGGTTTCCCCATCCCGAAAGACATACCCGCCATTGTAACGGCAGACCATTTGGACCAGTTTACGTCTGAAGAAGAACTGTTCGAATTTCTTGAGGCGACACATCCGCCCCAGCATCCCGGTTATCTCAAAACGGAAGAGTATCACGACATCGCAGCGATTCTGTTCAAGATGAACAACCGCCAGCCAGATGAAAGCTTCGCGTCGCCAACCATCTCATCATCACCCACACTGACTTCTAGCGGTCAAGTATCAACGCCCGTCCCGACAAAATCAAACGGCGAAAACAAAACCAACACGATTATTTTCATCACTGGACTAAGCACGGCATTGTCTGTGGTCATTGTGTATTGGTTGCTAAAACTCAGAAGAAAAGAAGGGTAGATGAATTGTCGGGAGTTTTGTTCCCGACAATTTTCAACTCTTATCCTTCCAGCCCGTCTCCTCCACTGCTGCAAAAATATCTGTCGATGAAATCAATCCTACGAGCGTGCCGCTATCGTCAGCCACGGGCAGATGGTGGATGCGTTTTTCCTGCATCATTTTGGAGCATTCCTTCAAGGTCCATGCGGGCTTCGCCGTAATGATAGGACCGGACATGATCTCACGAACAGTGGTCTCTGCCGGGTTGCGATCCTCTGCCACGATCTTGTCGCGGATATCGGTAGTCGTCACGATCCCATAAGCGGGATTCTTATCGCTGATATCCACAACCACGCTGTGAATATTGCGTCGGCGCATCAGCGTCAGAGCATAGGATACACTTGAATCCGGGTCAACAACAACGACCGGGCTGGACATCCAATCACGAACGGTACTGGGCATAATCACTCCTCTGGTAAATTCCCGTTTTTAATGGGGCGGGATGACCCCGCCTCTACACATAATTTTATTTTACAACCAATTCCACTGAATCCATTGCAAACAACGAACCATCTTCCGCATTTATATCCTGTAATTCCAGGCGGACCACCGTACCAGACAGGATATTGCCAAGCAGTATGATCTGTTCGAACGTTCCGGGCGCTCCGGGGTCAGATGCAGAAACCGTGACCGAGCCGATGGCAAGCGCCACATTACCTATATCGTAAATTCGATACACCAGATTATTCTCGAACGGGGCGATCGCCACACTCCCCTTGATCGAAACCGATCTGAAAATCTCTGTCCCATCAGTTGGAGACTCAATAGTGATCGTGCGTGGTCTGCCATCAGGCGTGAAAGTTGTGTAATCGATCATGTTCAACTGCTTGCCAACCAGCCGATAATGACGCGCGGTCTCCAGCGTGGGACAACACATCGGGTCATCCGCCTTTTGAACTGTTACCTTCAAAAAGATCTCACCGTTCTTGACCGAAAGTTCGTTCGGCTGTGGGCGGTCTCCAATATATGTGGATGCTTGTGAAACAAGTTCCCCATTCACATCTGCAAATACCACAAGAAAAACGAACACACCGTTTCCACCATAATTCTCCGCGATCGCTGCCGCGTACTCATCCAAACCATCACCGTTTAGATCGCCATGCGCGGTGAAATCGGTGACAGTTACCGAGGCGTAGTCCGCACCACCCAAAGTCCCTTGCTCAAATTTGCCGTCGGTCAATTGCACGATGCGCAGTGCATCCACAAAGCCGAGCTGGTATTTGGCATTGCGGATGCGCGCTACGTAATCGGGTGCGGGCGTGGAGGTTGCGGGGAGGGATGTTGGTTCGGATGCCGAATCAGGCGTCGGTGAGTCTGAGGCGAAGCTTCGGCATGAAGCCAGCAGGACCACCAGCAATGTGACAATAACCCAGGCTCGTGGACGCTTCGACTCACCTGCACTCGCGTACGGCGCAAGTGTCATTCCATTCCGCTCAGCGCAGCGAACTACTCCACGATGGGGAACCATGTCAAACCTCCATCAGACGTTCGATATAGTGAAGGATGATTCGTCGATGGATCCAATGTGATCACCCAGCCCGTGCTGGCATCGACAAAGTCCATCGTTGCGAACGTGTCACCAAAGGCGATATCCGGCGGGATGATGCTCCACGTGCGCGCCGCGTCTCGCGTGACATAAAACTGACTGCCGTTATAAATGACCATTCCCTCCGCTGACAAAAAGTCCGCCGAGCCGCCTTCGGGAATGGGAGTGGTGGTCAGTGTCCAGGTATTACCGCCATCCCGCGTGACATAGACTGCAAGTTGATAGAAGTCACCCGTGAGACGCATCGCGACGAAACCATCTGTCGCTGAAACGAATTTCATTTGATCCTGATCGATGCTCAATTCGAAATTATCTATTCCACCGGGCAAAGGCAATGTGAATTCGCTCCAGGTAACGCCTCCATCATCGGTTCGGAAGATGTAAGGGGTGGCGGGAGAATATGTAACGCCATATACAAACGCAGTCTGCATATTGACCGGGGCAATGCCAGCCTTCAGTCCGCCAAGCGGAAGTGATTCACCCGCGTTCGCGTTGTTGGGATCGTTTGTATATTTTTGCGTCCATGTTGTGCCACCATCTGTGGTTTGATAGACAGCAACTGCATTGGAACCTGTTGCCACACCAAGGTCGGCAAGCACCCAGCCATTGTTTGAATCAAGGAATTGAATGTCACCTCCGCTAAAAGGCGTGTTTGTGTTCAGCCAGTTCATGCCGCCATCTGATGTGTGGTAGAGGAAGCCGTTGCTGTAGTAGTTTTCATAATCGGGAATCTGCACCCAGACATGATCGGCATCCAACACAAACATCTCAACAGAATAGCCTGTCTCCGCTAGTCCAAGAGGCGTGAGGTTGTACCAGGTGATCCCACCATCGTTCGTGCGGACGATCTGAGTCTCGGTCACGCCCCAGCCATCGAGGGTGTTGACAAAGTGGATGGATACCAAAGAGGGCGCTTCAACAATGGGTGCGTCGATCTCCGGGGGAGATGGGGTGTCATCTTCATAAGGAGCCAAAGTTGGGGTTGGATCGTCAACAGGTTGTGGTTCGGGCGGCAAAGTTTCCGGTGATGAAGCTGTAGTGCAGGCAGTCAACAAAAAAGTAACAAGAAACAGGAAGGACAATATACGTTTCATACGCGCACCTCCAGGATGAAAATTAAAGATCGAAAGTCATGCATACAGCCTTGATCCTCCATGATTTTGTCCTTCGATCAGATTTCATACCTGTGATTCTACCATTTACAAAGGGATGATATTTGTATGCCCCGCAGTATGACGCTTGTTACTACTCTTTGATGGTATAAAAAGACATAATCAGGGTGGCGGAGTATTCCGCTAATTATTGTCAAACTTCTCAAATAAGGAGTGCCGATGCCTGCAAAAGGTTGGATCGAAGTCAGCGATACCTACTGTAAAGGATGCGAACTCTGCATAAGTGCATGTCCGCAAGGGGTGATGGAATTGGACATGTCGAGACTTACCCCAAAGGGATACCACCCCGCGCACACGTTCAAGGACGGATGCACGGGGTGTGCCATCTGCGCACTGGTCTGTCCCGATGCAGCGATCACGGTATATCGCGAAATTACCAAATCAGTTCCCACAACTGTAGGGGCGTAGCACAATACTACGCCCTTACATATTTAACACGGAGAAACGAATGCCAAAAGAACTATGGAAAGGCAATGAAGCCATCGCAGAATCAGCGGTGCGTGCGGGATTGCAAGCCTATTTCGGCTATCCCATCACGCCGCAAACCGAAATACTCGAATATCTCTCAAGACGCATGCCCGAACTGGGGCGGGCCTTCGTGCAAGCCGAGTCCGAACTCGGCGCGATTAACATGGTCTACGGCGCGGCATGCACGGGCGCACGTGTCATGTCCACATCATCCAGCCCAGGCGTAAGCCTGATGATGGAAGGTTTATCATACATCGCAGGGACCGAAATCCCCGCGGTGCTGGTCAATGTGATGCGCGGCGGACCGGGTCTCGGCAATATTGCGCCCGCACAATCGGATTACAACCAGGCTGTCCATGGTGGCGGACATGGGGATTATCCGCGCATCGTGCTGGCGCCATCGTCAGTGCAGGAAGCCATTGACTTGATGGGGTTGTCATTCGAGCTGGCGGAAAAATACCGCATGATCTGCATGGTCATCCTCGACGGCTCCATCGGTCAGATGATGGAACCTGCCGAGATGCCTGAAATGAAACCGATCGTGGACCGCAATTTTGAGTGGGCAACGAACGGGGCAATCAATCGCGAACGACGCATCCTTTCCTCGATCTATATTGATCCGCCTGCCGAGGAAGTTGCCAACTTCCGTCTTGGAAAACGCTGGCAGGAAGTGCAAGCCAATGAGATACGCTACAAAGAATATTATCTTGACGATGCTGAATTTGTGGTGGTTGGCTTTGGCACAGCAGGACGTGTAGCATTATCCGCTGTCCGCGCGGCACGAGCAGAGGGGATCAAAGTTGGCTTGCTGCGCCCGGTCACCGTCAGCCCGTATCCTTATCAGGTGGTTGACCAGCTTGCAGGACGCGTGAGCGGGTTCCTCGTCACAGAAATGAACATGGGGCAGATGTTCAATGATGTCCGCCTCGCCGTGCGCGGACGCGTTCCCGTTGAATTCTACGGACGGACCGGCGGCGTTGTCCCGTTCCCCGATGAGATCCTGGCTGAGATTCATCGCATCGCCGCAGGACAATGGTCAACCGATAGCGACCCGCGTGATGCCTGGCAGGCACGCATGGCAACCGTACTTGAGAGGTAAAAATGACTGCTCCGAATAATTTGGTTTATGACAGACCCGAAGGCTTTACTGAAACACCGACACACTACTGTCCCGGTTGCACGCACGGGGTGGCGCATCGCTTAATCGCCGAAGTTTTGGAGGAGATGGATTTGATCCCGAAAACCATCGGTGTTGCGCCTGTGGGATGTTCGGTGTTCGCTTACAACTATTTTGACACCGATTTCGTCGAAGCCCCGCACGGACGTGCACCCGCCATGGCAACGGGCATCAAACGCGTCCTGCCTGACCGAATCGTTTTCACCTATCAAGGGGATGGCGACCTGGCTTCGATCGGCATGGGTGAGATCGTTCACGCGGCGGCACGCGGCGAGAATATCACTGTCATCTTCATCAACAATGCCAACTACGGCATGACCGGCGGACAGATGGCTCCGACAACCCTGCCCGGCATGAAGACCACTTCATCTCCCAATGGGCGCGATGTCGAAACACAGGGCTTCCCAATCCGTGTGTCTGAGATGCTCTCCACACTTGATGGCACAGGATACGTGGTGCGCAGGTCATTGCATGACCCGAAGAATATTCGTCTTGCGAAGAAAGCCATCCGTACCGCGTTCGAAACCCAGGCACGCGGACTTGGCTTTTCAATGGTCGAATTGCTTTCCACCTGTCCGACCAACTGGGGTATGACACCGGTCGCTTCATTAAAATTCGTGGAAGAACACATGGTTCCCGCCTATCCGCTCGGCGATTACAAAGTGAGCGAGGCGATCAAGCAGATAAAAATATAGGGAGTAGAGAATGGAGAATAGCGATTAGTAGTGGGTTGCAAACAGCAACTGTTCTCTGATCTCTGGTCTCTACTCTCTCTTCACGGAGTGAGCAAATGCAAAAAGAAATCATCATCGCAGGTTTTGGCGGACAGGGTGTTCTATTTGGCGGCCAAGTGCTGGCTTATGCCGCAATGGACTCGGGCAAGGAAGTTACCTGGATCCCATCCTACGGTCCTGAGATGCGCGGCGGGACAGCAAACTGCACGGTCATCATCGCGGACGATGAAATTGGTTCGCCGCTGGTGAAGAATCCGCCGCTGGCAATTGCCCTAAATTTGCCGTCCTTTGATAAATACGAAGAACTACTTGCCCCCGGCGGGACTTTGATCGTGAACAAATCCATGGTGGATCGCGGCGCAAAGCGGACGGACATCAACGTCATCCTCGTGCCATGCAACGAGATCGCCGAAGAGATCGGCGACAAGAGGTTGATGAACATGGTCGCAGTCGGTGCGCTGCTCACGGGATTACCTGAACTTTCGGTAAAGGATGTCGAGAAGGCATTGGAGGGGCACCTGCCTGCGAGACACAAGCATCTTTTACCCAAGAATTACGAAGCACTAAAAAGAGGCTTTGAAGCGGCGCAAAAAGTACCGGCGTAAGATGTAATTGGTAATTGGGAACCCGTCTCTGTGGAGGCGGGTATTATTGATTCGGGTAATAATTTAGTGTATAGTAGCAAAGGATTCACGCTACTTTAACGGATACCCTAAATTGACAAAAACTCTTCCATCCGGCACAGTCACCTTCCTATTTACTGATATTGAAGGCAGCACAAATCTTGCTCAGAAATATTCTGACAAGTGGGAGTCGTTGCGTGAACGGCATGATTCTATTTTACGTGAAGCGATCGAGGCAAACAATGGTTACATCTTTCAGATCATCGGTGACGCGGTATGTGCAGCATTTCATAGAGCTGGTGATGCTCTCAAAGCTGCCCTAAAAGGACAAGTCGATCTGCAGCACGAAGAATGGGGAGACACGGCAGTACGTGTGAGGATGGGCATCCATACCGGTGAAGCGGAGACCGATGGGAAGGACTATCGTGGTTACCTGACCATGTGTCTCGTTCAAAGGGTGGTTTCTGCAGGTCATGGCGGGCAAATATTACTTTCACATACATCAGAAAATCTTCTGCGCGGTCAACTCCCCGACGATATAACACTTCGAGACATGGGCAGGCACAAACTCAAGGACGTGCCTTTGCCCACGCGCATCTTTCAAGTCGTTTCTCCAGGCTTGCAACAAGAGTTCCCGGTATTACGAACACTAAGTGTCTTTCCAAGCAATCTACCTGCGCAGATCACAAGCTTTATTGGACGTGAAAAGGAAGTCGCTGATGTAAAGAAGCTGTTGCATGATGCACACATACTCACGTTGATCGGCCCAGGTGGGACAGGGAAAACACGCTTGGCGATACAAGTCGCGAGTGAAGTATTGGGACATTACCCAGACGGGGTGTGGTTGGTGGAATTGGCTGCCATTCGTGATCCGTTGCTTGTTCCGCGCACTGTTGCAATTGCTCTGGGACTACGCGATGAGCCACAGCGTCCTGTCATTGACATGTTATGTGACTACCTTCGCGAGAAGAAGACGCTCATCCTGCTTGACAACTGCGAACATCTTGTGGACGCGTGTGCACATCTTGCAGAGCAGGTCCTGCGCGCAGCATCAGCGGTACGCGTTCTTGCCAGCAGTCGCGAAGCTCTGGATATCGCGGGTGAAGTGACCTACAGGGTTCCATCGCTTGGAATACCTGATATGGATCATCTGCCTCCTGTCGACTCTTTGAGTCAATACGAAGCCGTCAGGCTTTTCATTGACCGTGCAATCTCTGCAATCCCAACCTTCACCGTAACCAATGACAGCGCACCTTTCCTCGCCCAAATTTGCCACCGTCTCGATGGCATTCCCTTGGCGATAGAACTGGCTGCGGCAAAAATCCGTGTATTGAGTGTGGAGGAAATCGCCAGAAGGCTGGATGACCGCTTCCATTTGTTGACCGGGGGAAGCCGTACCGCGCTGGAACGTCATCAAACATTGCGTGCAGCAATTGATTGGAGCTTCAACCTACTTCCCATCTCAGAACAGATTTTATTCAGAAGATTATCGGTGTTTGTTGGCGGATGGACACTTGAAGCGGCAGAGTCAGTTTGTAAGTTTGAATCATCGCCCAGTCCTGACAGGAACGAAGATGTTTTGACACTTTTGGAGCACTTAATTAACAAGTCTTTGGTCGTTCGGGAGGAAACGCAAACCGGATCCCGTTATCGAATGCTTGAGACGATGAGACAATATGCAAACGAGAAATTGACAGAGTCGGGTGAGGGCAATTTTTTACAAAACAATCATCTACTGTATTTTCTGAATCTGGCAGAGACCGCAGAGCCCCATTTACGAAGTACGGAGCAGGTGAAATGGCTCAAACTTCTAGACTCGGAATATGAAAATCTGCGCTCTGCTCTATCTTGGGCAATGGATAACCCTCCAGCAGAGTCAATTCTCAGGCTGGCAGGTGCTTTGGGTCCATATTGGAAGATACGCTCCTCCTGGCTGGAAGGTGCAAAATGGCTGGATCGGGCATTAAATAATCCAGGGGAAATAAACAGCCAGAAAGAGATAGCAGCGCGCGCAAAAGTATTTTATCGCAGGGCAGATATCGCTCACGAACTCGACGAATTGGAAATAATGAAAACATCTTCCGAGTCCGCTTTGGACCTTTGCGAGAGAGCAAAGGATCCCTGGGGAACAGCCTATTCGCGCGCGCTTGTTGCTTCTCACTTCATGCGATTGATAAACTTTGACAGGGGCAAACCGCTGCTGGAGCAAAGTCTTGTTGATTTCAGGAGGCTGGGTGATGCTTGGGGCGAAGCATTTGTTCTGGGTCTCTTCGGGCGCATATATCAAGGCGACGAAACCAAGGAGAGGGAGTATTTTGATATCCTGCAAAAGAGGATCAACCTGGCACGCAAATCGGGAGACCGTCACATCCTTGCCTATGCTCTTGCCAACCAGGTAAGGGTACATATTTCCAATGGAGATTGCAGCAAGGCAGAGGAAGTTTTACAAGAAACCGACCGATTATTTATGGAAATCGGTTCATCCTATGGTATTAACCAATCACGCTATTGGCGTGCCCAGGTTTTCTTTGGGTGCGGTGAGATTGAAAAAGCAAAAGCCGAGGCAAAATTATTTGTTGATTATTGCCAAAGTGTGGGTGAAAAGAACATGCAGGGTACGATCCTGTCCTTTTTGGGGTTGATCTTCGAAATGGAAAAAAATATTCGAGATGCATTCATATATTCCCAAAAAAGCCTTGATTTGGCCAAGGATGTGGGATCGCCCGATAAACTTGGCACTAATTTCGCATCCTTCGGACGATTAAATTATCTTCAAGGGAATGTTGATGAGGCTCTACGATTTACCAGCGAAAGCCTGGAGATAACCAAGAGAAGCGGAATTGAGGCAAATACAATCTCATTCATTTTTCTCCAAATAGCCGGTTTGTTCCTGGAAAACAGGCCGCGGGTCGCAACACAGTTGTTAGGTTTCAGTGAAGGAATTTGGCAAACCCTTCCAAGCCCACGCAATCCAATCCTGCAAAAAACGTATGGGGACATATTCCGGCAGGAGGCACATAATAAACTCAGCCATGCAGAGTTCGAGACTGCCTGGAGTACGGGGTTACGGATGACACTCAACGATGCCGCTGAACTGGCGATGCAGGCATTTGAAGAAATGAAACAGTTATGACCCGCCTAATAAAAGGCGGGTTTAAATCCTCAACGTGTATAATTTCGAATATGAAACACGAATCAGTTCATAATGTATCTCTTCCAAAAATCGGATTCGGTACCTGGAGCATCGGCGGTGAGACTACAGCCAATCCAAAACTCGACGATGCATCCATGACCGCCCTCCGCTCTGCGCTGGAGATCGGCTACACACATTTCGATACCGCCGAATACTATGCGGCAGGTCACGCGGAAGAACTGGTCGGGCGAGCTATCCGCGAGACAAAGACAAAGCGCGAGGATGTCTTTATCACATCCAAGGTCTCACCCGAACATCTCGCTTATAAGGACGTACTCAAAACCTGCGAAAACTCCCTGCACCGTTTCAAAATGGACTACATTGACCTGTATCTCATTCACTGGCCCCCGCGCGCCATATCGAAGCTCGATGAAGCATTTCCCGCCATGAATAAACTCGTACAGGACGGCAAAGTCAGGCATCTGGGTGTAAGCAATTTCAACCTCAAATGGCTGAAGCGCGCGCAGGAATTATCTGAAACGCCCATCATCACGAATCAAGTTCCCTATCGTCTGCCGGACAAAACCTACATAGCGAATGGCGTGATTGAATACTGCCAGCAAAGCAACATTTTGATCACTGCATATTCACCCATAAAGTTCAGAAGCATGCGCGTCAATCAAACACTCAATCAAATCGCTGAAGCACATTCCGCCACGCCGTATCAGATCGCGCTGGCATGGCTGGTTATGCAGCCGCGCGTCATCACAATACCAATGTCGTTCAATCCAACGCATATCAAGGAGAATTTCGACGCGGCAAAGATCAAGCTCAGTGACAGGGAAATGTCACAGCTTGCGGACGAGTGGTAAGTCCTTTACAGTCAATCCATGAAACTGCAAATCCTGCCGGAGATCGAGATCATCGAAGAGAGCGAGACGGAACTCGAACCCTTCTACCGAGTGATCATCCATAACGATGACATCACGCCGATGGACTTTGTCGTGCATCAATTGAAAACCATCTTCTATCTCGCGAATGACAAATCCGCGCAGATCATGTTCACGGCGCATTACTACGGGTCAGCGTATGTGCAAATGCTCCCCAGGTCAGAAGCGGAGAAACGCATCAACAAGGCGCATTTCGAAGCCAACAACGCGGGGTATCCACTCAAGTTCACGATGGAACCTGAATGACACTTCCTCAACTGGATACACTTACACAAATCAATCTTGACGACCTTGTTTCATCCTTTGGATGGGAAAAAAAACCATTTCTTGCATCCATGCTTCGTCGTGCATTTGCAAGCCCTGCACAGAAATTCGCAGGTCAAATGAAAGACTTCGACAATCTAGTCGGTCAAATGGGACTTGCGAATGCATCGCATTCGATCATCCAAAGGCGATATGTTCGGGATGTTCGTGTGCATGGACGCGAACATACCCCGCAAAACGGACCTGCCCTCTTCCTTTCCAACCACCCCGGCATGGCAGATACGATCAGCCTCTTTGCTGCGATCAACCGCGCAGACCTGAAGATCATCGCCCTGCACCGTCCATTCCTGGAATCGCTCGTAAATACAACCCATCAATTATTCTTCATAGATGACAATCCAGCGAAACGGATGAACGCCGTGCGACAGGTTTCCAGCTATTTGCGGAGCGGCGGCTCCGTGCTTACCTTCCCTGCCGGCGAGATCGAGCCTGATCCGCTTGTATACCCCGGTGCATTGGCCTCCCTCTCCGGGTGGATCGACTCCGCCGGCGTTTTCATCCGCTTCGTGCGGGACACCAAAATTGTCCCCGTCCTCGTGAGTGGAGTCATCTGGGAGAAAGCTGCATATCACTGGCTGACACATCTCAAGCGAACACGCCTTGAACGTGAGAAGTTCGCTGCTGCATTGCAACTGCTCGTTTTGGTTGTGTGCAATGTCAAGCCAAACATAGTCCATGTGCAGTTTGGGAAACCGATCACGCTTGATGAAGTCGGCTCGATGGATTCGCAAGCCATCCACAAAGTTGTCATCGAACGAATGCAGGGATTGATCATGAATCAACCGACTGATGCGGGAGTTTCCGCGCTTTGATCGGTTCGCCATCACCCTATCCACAGCAGCCCCCCTCTCTCCCCACAGGAGAGAGGGGAGTAGTGAGGGCAAAACGCCTATCGGTTCGTCTTCTTTGGCTATCAGTCCTCGCCACCCTCCTCTATCTCGCTCTCCGCAACGCTCCTCTACCTGAAATTTGGAACACTCTCAAAACGCTACGATCCTCACAGATCGCAATCATCCTTATGATCAACGCAGTCGTTATCTCACTCATCACCGTGCGTTGGTGGGTCATTGTCCGTGCAGAAAATCGGTCGGTGCCATTTTTGCCGTTGGTCGGGTATCGTCTGTCGGTGTTTGGATTGAGTTATTTCACGCCCGGACCGCAGGTGGGAGGCGAACCTTTGCAGGTGATCTCTCTTCAGCGCAATCATGGCTTGTCCTTCGCCCGCGCTACATCTGCAGTCATCATGGATAAGCTGCTTGAGTTTCTCGTCAACTTCATTTTGATCGGGATCGGCGCGTGGGCAATCGTCAGGGTGGGATTGTTACCAGAAAACGGAATCAGGCTTACGTTAAGTCTGATCGGGCTGGCGGTTTTGTTGATATGGCCCATCGTCCATATTATCCTGCTGTATAACAGGATAATGCCCATTTCACGAATCCTGCTCCGCCAGCCTTTCATACAAAAAGACCATCCAAGCCTTCGGCTGATCGTTGTTGCAGAACGGATGGCTTCAGCTTTTTGCAGAAAACATTTGCGTGCAATGTTCCTTGCTATTTTTGTTTCATTGCTTTCGATACTGGGCATCGCTGTCGAGTATTATCTTATGGTCTCGTTTTTAGGTATGCAAATCAATGCTGTTCAGGTTTTCGCCGCGTTGACCGCCATGCAGGTTGCGTTCCTGATGCCGTTGCCCGGTGGGTTGGGCGCGCTTGAGGCAAGCCAGGTGTTCGCGCTCGGAGCGTTCGGGCAACCCGCCTCCGCCGCGATCAGCCTGGCACTGCTCATGCGTGCCCGCGACATCGTAAACGGTGGCATTGGTCTGCTTCTTGCGGGTCGTGGATTCAAAGATACAATTACAAAATGAAAGCGCTTACCTCATTTTTCGCTTCACCAAAACAAATTGAAATTCGCGAACAAGAACTGCCGTCACTGAAAGCTAATGATGTATTAGTGGAGACTGTTTGTTCAGCGATCAGCGCGGGGACGGAGATGCTGGTGTATCGCGGACAGTTTCCTCTCATCAATGATGCACACGATTCCCTTAGCAGCGACATGAAATATCCGCTCGTCTATGGGTATGCCTGTGCAGGCATAATCAGGGAAACAGGAAACCAAGTGGACAAGGGATTACGCGATAAACTTGTTTTTGGATTTGCTCCGCACACATCAGCCTTTGTCTGTGATCCTTCATCCCTGATCTTTGCCCCCGAATCATTCTCCGCCGAAACCTGCTGCTTCCTCCCAAACATGGAGACCGCTGTGAACTTGGTCCAGGATGCCGCGCCGATTTTGGGTGAACGCGTTCTGGTGCTGGGACAAGGTGTTGTGGGTTTGTTGGTCACTTCATTGCTCAAAGAGTTTCCATTGGAGACGTTGGTCACATCCGACTGCTATGCGATACGCAGAAAGGCATCTTTGGAGATTGGTGTGAACGACTCGTTTGATCCTGGTTCAACAAGTTCACAACCAGATGAAAACAATCCAAACTTGGCGAACAACCTAAAAACTGCCCGCGCACATCAATCCGCCTACGCGCAAAAATTCGATCTGACTTTTGAACTCAGCGGCTCCCCCTCCGCGGTGAACGATGCCATCGCCATGACAACTTTTAGCGGACGCGTTGTCATCGGCTCTTGGTATGGAAACAAGCAAACGCCGATCAATTTGGGAAGTACATATCATCGGTCTCGCATTCAACTGGTCTCTTCACAGGTCAGTACCATTGCTCCAGCGTTGAGCGGGCGCTGGGACAAGGCACGCAGGTTCGAGGTCGCGTGGGAGGCGTTGAGGCGAATCCAGCCGCAGAAATGGATCACGCATCGCTTCTCCATCGAGGAGGCAGGGAAGGCTTATCGGTTGCTGGATGAAAACCCGCGAGAGACCATCCAGGTGATTTTTGAGTATCGCTGAAAGGAGTATGCATGTACACTCTCGGAGTTCGTCGTGACTTCATCGCTCGCCATTTCCTGATCGGGGGGGATTGGGGACCAGAGAATTACCCCAATTCGCATCACTATGTCCTTGAGTTGCAACTCGAGGGAAGTACACTTGACCAGCATGGCTATCTTGTGGATATTGTGGATGTGGAAAAGCATCTCGATGAGATCGTGAACTATTACAAGGAACAGATGCTGAACGACAAACCTGAGTTCTCAGGGTTAAACCCATCCATTGAGCATTTTGCGCGGATACTGGCAACGTCACTGAGCGATCGCATCAAGGCGGTGAATATTTCCGCGGTAAAGGTTGTGTTGTGGGAGAACGAGTCCGCGTGGGCGGCGTTCACGGTCGAACGTCAGAGGCCAAATATCTGAGCATGAGGATTGGGTTCATCATTTACGGCTCGTTGGACACCGTCAGCGGCGGATATTTGTATGACCGCAAGTTGGTGGAGTGTCTACGTGCACAAGGCGATATCGTGGAGATCATATCCCTGCCGTGGAGGAATTACGCTGCACATTTGATGGATAATTTTTCGTTTCGTTTGCCATCAAACCTGGATATCGTTATTCAGGATGAATTGAACCATCCATCGCTGATTGGAGCCAATAGAGGTAAACATCCGTATCCGGTCATCAGTCTTATCCATCATTTGCGGTGCTCGGAAATGAGACCGAACTGGCAGAACGCCTTGTATCGAATCATTGAAAAAATGTATTTACAAAGCGTGGACGGGTATATTCTTAACTCAAAGACAACGGAGAGAGTAATTACCAGAGTATTAGAGAGTAGCAGGCCGTCAGTAATTGCGTATCCGCCAACGGACAGGTTTGGGGATAGGGTGATCTCAGAAGATGGGATTCGAGAACGAAGCAAGAGCAAGGAGTTGCGGATCTTGTTTCTGGGAAATGTGATCTATCGAAAGGGATTACATACACTTTTAAGAGCAGTCAAAAATCTAACCTCGAAAGTCAAAATAGATGTGGTCGGCAGGTTGACGGCAGAACCACGGTATGCGTATGAGATGGAGCGAAACGTTTTGACCCACGGATTGTCCTCGTCAGTCATTTTTCATGGGGCGTTGGACAACGAGCCATTGATCGAAATATATAAGCGTGCGCATGTGATGGTGGTGCCATCAAGCTATGAAGGGTTTGGGATCGTGTATCTCGAAGGGATGGGGTTCGGTCTGCCTGCGATCGGGACAACCGCAGGGGCAGCGGGTGAGGTCATTACGCATGGAAAAGATGGATATTTGATCGAGCCTGATGATGCAGAGTCGCTTGCTGAAATTCTCAGTAAACTGACAGATGAGCGTGAACTGTTATTGGGGTTGTCCTTGAATGCATTGAAGAGATACACGTCACAGCCGAGGTGGGAGGAGACGGCAAAGGCAATAAGATTTTTTTTGTATAGGATGGCTGCGTAGGGGCAGCTCTTCGACTGCGCCAGCGAGGAAAAATGGAATACTCCTTCCCCCATTATTTATTATCCAAGCAATCCGTGGATGATCGTGCGTTGAACAAGGATGTGTCGAATACCTTGAGAGCGAATTTGCCAGAGCAACCACTTCGTATCATTGAAGTTGGCGCGGGGATCGGGACAATGCTGAGGCGGTTAGTGCGGTGGGATGTGATCCGCCAATGCGAGTATGTGATGGTGGATGAGATGGCGGAGAATGTGGCGTATGCGTCAGAGTGGGTGAAGGTTTGGGCGGAGGAGGCAGGTTTGGGCATGGAAAGACGCGGGGGCAATCGAGTTCGAGTATATGATGAGGTTCACGACGTCCATATCCAGTTCGAGCGGGCAGATGTCTTCGATTTCATCCGGAAGAATAACAAGCCTGCGGACTTGTTGATCGCACATGCTTTCCTGGATTTGTTGCCGATGCCCGAGTCTTTGACAAAGTTATTGTCGCTGACAAATGGACTGGCTTGGCTGACGATTAATTTCGATGGTGTAACATCTTTCGAACCAACGATCGATGCCGAATTGGATGAAAAAATTGAGCGGTTGTATCACGAGTCGATGGACAAGCGCGCAACAGGCGGCGACAGCAAAAGCGGACGGCATTTGTTCGAGCATTTGAGAAACGAAGGGGTTGCGATTTTGGAAGCGGGTGCATCGGACTGGGTTGTGTATGCGAAGGATGGGAAGTATCCTGAGGATGAAGAATACTTTCTGCATTTCATTTTGCACTTCTTTGAAGAGTCGCTGACAGGAAACGCAGAGTTGGATGCGGTTGAGTTTGCCGATTGGCTGGAAGAACGCCGCGCACAAATTGCAAATAGCAGGTTGGTTTACATTGCCCATCAAATGGATTTTTTAGTACGGTTGTAGCAATTTATCTTTGGTCGAAAAGAAGTTACAATAACTTACACCAATACCGAAGATGAAAATCTACCTTCTGCTCACTTATCTCGAAAAGTTTAGAAAAGGGTGGTTAAGAATGGTCGCCATTGGGGTTGTATTCGTTCTTGGGATTATTGATTACGCTACGGGTTTCGAATTATCCTTCTCCTTCTTCTACCTCATTCCAGTGACGATGGTTGCATGGGCGGTTGGAAGAAATGCGGGACTGACATTTTCCGTTTTGAGTGCGTCGGTTTGGCTTACCTCCAACCTTCTTTCGGGAGAAAACATACCAAACATTTTCATTGGAGTCTGGAATACATTGATACGGTTTGGTTTCTATTCCGTCGTCACAATTTTGCTGACCGAGCTGCGACATGCATTGGAGGAGGAACGTCTTCTTGCGAATACCGACCCGTTGACAGGGGCATTAAACAGGCGTTCATTCAACGAAATTGCTGAAAAGAGGATGATCATCTCGGAGGTCAACAGGCATCCATACACGATGGTGTACCTAGACCTTGATAACTTTAAGACCGTCAACGACAAGCTGGGGCATGCCGTTGGTGACCTGGTTTTAAAATTCGTTGTAGATACCATACTTAAACAGATCCGCAACACGGATTTTTTGGCACGTCTTGGCGGTGATGAGTTTGCTATCCTGCTCACAGACATGGATCAGAAACATGCGCAATCCCTTGTTCAACGGTTACAGTCGGCGCTGCTTGAAAAGATGAAGTTCAATGAATGGGATGTCACGTTCAGTATTGGTGTGTTGACCGTGTTAAGCATGCCCGAGTCGGTTGACAAGTTGGTAAGCATGACAGACGCGTTGATGTACGACATCAAGGGCAAGGGAAAGAATGCGGTTCAATATTCCGTGTACGATTGATGAAACAAAACGGGGGAAACTCCGTATAATGAGTACGAGGCAAGGATGATCTACACTTATCAAATCGAAGGATTGACCCTGCAAACAGGCGATATCGTCTGTACGATGAACGGCAAGCCCGATATTTTGCCTGGCGAATTTTGGCGACTCATCGGTCGGCTCGTGCCTGGAGACGTGGACCATGTAGCAGTCTACGTTGGTCCCAATGGGAGATGCGTAGAAGCTGGCGCGCGCGGCGTAATCACGTTTGACGTTCCGCATGGACATTGGGACACCGAACGTATGGCGCGTCAACGCGGACTTTTGTTTGATACCCTCTACGGAGTTGCATCTCCCCTTGACGGACGCGAACATAAAGAGGAAGAAGAGCACGAGATGCGAACGAGGGTCGCCCAATATTGTCTCGCGCAGGTTGGCAAGCCATATAACCTGAACTTCCTCAACGCAGAGAGGGAAGAGGCATTCTATTGCAGTCAATTGGCATACAAGGCATATCAACAGATCGGCATTGACCTGAACACAGGACTCGCGATGGAACAACTCCCTGGGACGAATAACATCATTTATCCGCAAGAGATCTGGGATGGGTTTAGCCATCGGGCGGTGGAAAGTGGGAGGTTGAAAGTGGGTGGCGGAAAGTTGGTGGCAAGTACAGGTTAAGCCTGCTGGTTGAGTAGGGCTGAGCGGTTGTTGCTCAGCCCGTATCGAGACCACAAGTAACCAGTTTTTTGCTTATTGGGTGGTCTCGATACATGCCTCACCTGCACTCCCTGGCACTGCCCGCCAGGGCAAGGGGTATAGCGCAAAAGTGTCGGTAGAAAAACGGCGAAAGCAATAAACTGTGGTAAGGAGTTGTTGTTAAGCACTCTCAAAGAGAGCAAGGCAGCAGTTTTTGCAACTGCTTTTTACGTTTTATCGCATCTGGCAACAAGGCCCCGACAGTTTTGCGCTACACTCCAGGGCAAGTGTCGGCGCACTCGACCACCAGAGGTAGTGTATAATTCCCTAATCGATTAATCTATATCAGCAGTCCACCGCTGTGTTTACTTGCGTGTCCCGGCGAGTGCCGGGGAGGGGAAACCCAATTTTTACAAGTGCACGACTTCTGAAGAACAGGAACAATTTTGAACTTCGAACAATTTAATTTGGATTCCCGCTTAATGCAGGGAATCAAGCGCGCGGGCTATGAAACCGCGACTCCCATCCAAGAGGCGGCGATCCCTGCTGCTCTGCGTGGACGGGATATTATCGGGACAGCACAGACAGGCACAGGCAAGACCGCCGCATTCGTCCTCCCCATTCTCAACAAACTACTCGATGGTCAACGCGGAGTGGCACGTGCGTTGATCGTCACGCCGACGCGCGAACTCGCAGAGCAGATCCATCAGGTGACGCAGGCACTGTCAGCGGGCACAGGGCTGAGGAGCGCAACCATCTACGGCGGCGTCGGAAGCGACCGTCAGATCAAGGCATTGCGCGCGGGGACGGAAATCCTTGTGGCGTGTCCCGGTCGCCTGTTGGACCTCATCAGTCAACGTCATGCAAAAATGCACAAGATCGAAGTGCTGGTGCTCGATGAAGCGGACCGCATGTTCGACATGGGCTTTCTGCCCGATGTCAAACGGATCATCAAAGCAGTGCCCCTTGAGAGGCAGACGATGCTGTTTTCGGCGACCTTCCCCGCTGAGGTGGAGCAACTCGCTGCGCACTCGCTGATCGAGCCGCAAAAAATCGCAATGGGAATCAGCAAACCCGCGGTCACGGTGACGCACGCGTTGTATCCCGTGCCGCCGCATTTGAAATCGGGTTTGTTGTTGAAACTGCTCAAGCAGACCGATACCGATTCGGTGCTGGTCTTTACGCGCACCAAACATCGCGCTGATAAAGTGGCACGGCAGATCGCGCACGCGGGTTTCCGAGTGACGAGCCTGCACAGCAACCGCACACAGGGACAACGCGAGAGCGCCCTGCACGGTTTCAAAACGGGACACTTTCAGATCATGGTCGCAACCGACATCGCGGCGCGCGGTCTCGATATCGACAGTATCTCGCACGTCATCAATTTCGACATGCCTGATACCGCCGATGCCTATATCCACAGAATTGGACGCACAGGACGCGCACAACGCACGGGTGACGCGTTCACGCTCGTCACCGATGAAGACCGCGATATGATAAAGACTCTCGAACGCATTATGAAACATCCGCTCGAGAAGATCACGCTCGAAGACTTTGACTACTCGCCTCCCGCCCCGCCTAGATCTGCTCATTCCCACGGACGCGGCGCACCCCGCCCTCCACGCCCCGCTCCTACACCGAGTAGATTTTCGAAGAACAGGCTGGCGCCTAGGAGGAAGAAGTAATTAACAACCCATAATTTCATAAGAGAAAACATCGTAAATCGTTTCATCAACACCTGACATTATGACAAATGTCAGGTGTTTTTTTATAAATCCGCTGTATACTGATTTTGTAGAGTCTTCTTCACACGGGGAGGTTTGCATGGCTCAGTCCAATGTCACTGTAGGGGATTTTGAGAACGTCAGCGGAGAAGTGACCATCTCAGGCGGTGATATCTACAAGGGATTCACCGCTGAGCAGGTTTCAACACTGCTCACACAGATCACATCCACATTTCAGGTAAAGAAGTTTGATGGGCGCTGTCCATTCAAGGGACTTGACGTCTTCGAAGAGGAAGATACCGAGTTGTTCTTTGGGCGCGAGAAGTTGGTGGATGAACTCGTCGGGCGGGTAAAGGAATCTCGGACGGTATTCATCACCGGTCCATCCGGAAGTGGAAAGTCATCACTGGTGCGGGCGGGATTGATCCCTGCCTTGAAAGGGGGAGCGATTCCTAAAAGCAACAGTTGGTCCTATGAAACGATCAAGCCGGGACGCGATCCGCTGGAGGCGTTGGCATCCGCATTCTCGCGTTTGAAATCGCCGGAGTTGGGAAAGTATTTTCGAGAGAACTTCCACCAGCCTGACACATTGCACGAGTGTGCGGAATCGGCACTGAGCGGACGGAAAGACCAACGGCTCATGTTATTTATTGACCAATTTGAGGAAGTCTTCACACAGGTGGGCAAGGACAAGGCGGAACCGTTCCTCAATTTGTTGACCCAGGCTGCGGCGGTCGAGAACGGACGAGTCATCATCCTGTTCGCGATGCGCTCAGACTTCGTCTCGAACTGCGCCACGTATCCAGAACTCAACGACCTGCTCAACAGGCAATTCATCCAGATCGGAGCGATGCAGCCAGACGAGTTGGTGAGCGCCATCGCACTACCTGCCCTGCAGGTAGGCTTGCGGATCGATCCAGACCTGATCGCGCATATCATTAATGATATGCAGGGCGAGCCGGGCGCACTGCCGCTGATGCAATTTGCCATGAAAGACCTGTTCGATGCACAAGTAGCAACGGGGGGCATGGTTGCTTTGACCCTAAGCGGGTATTTACAACGCGGCGGGATCCATAAAGCGTTGGAGCGCCATGCAGACAATGCTTTCTCGAAGTTAAGTGTGAACGAACAGGAACTGGCACGCGTCATCTTTCGTGGATTGATCGAGATCGGGCGCGGGAGACAGGATACCCGTCGTACTGCGCTGTTCAATGAACTTGTTCCGGCGAGCCGCAAAGCGGAAGAATTGAACAGCACCGTACAGAAGCTTGCGGATGCACGCCTGATCATAACGGACGAGCGGGCGGGTGTGGATACCGTCATGATCTCACATGAGAAACTGATCGATGCCTGGCCCTGGCTCAAAAAGTTGATCAATGAAAACCGCGATATGATCGCCCTGCAAAACGAAATTGCGAGCAACGCCAAGGAGTGGGAGGAACACAAACGTGACCCGAGTTACCTCTACACAGGAGCACGACTGATCAATGCACTTGAACAGATGGAAGCGAAAAGACTTTCGCTCAGTGGTCTGGCGCAGGAATTTGTACAGAAAGGAAAAAAGCGCCAACGACGCCAGCAGATATTTTTGGCTGGTGGGATATTAGCGCTGATTGTATTGTTGGGAGGTGCAACCATTTTATTCGCTTTTCAATCCAAAGAAAACAAACAACTTGCAGATGAAGCACAAAAGCAAGCCACCATTGCCCTTGCTCGCCAACTGGCATCGCAGGCACAGTCAATTAGTGATGGTAAAAATTCAAAAGAAATGATTTCTGTGTTGCTGGCAATCGAATCCATGCATCTTTTCCCCTCGGTCGATGCATTTCAACTCCTGCAGAAAAAAATGTTCTTTCGTCCAGTATCAGTTATGTCCCATACCGGTCCAGTATTTGCAGTAGATTTCAGTCCAGATGGCAAATATGTAGTTTCGGGAGGGTGTGATATCCAACTAAGTTGGTTTGTTCCTATACCTTGTGATAAGGCCACTGCCCAAGTATGGGACGCAGCTACGGGTAAAGAAATAGCCGATATGACCCATAGCGATGCAATAAACTCAGTGGTTTTCAGTTCAGATGGAAAGTACGTTGTTTCTGCAAGTTATGATGGTACAGCCCGAGTATGGGAAGCTCTTACAGGGAAAGAGATTGCTCGTATGAATCATGATAATGCGGTTAAATCAGCATCTTTTAGACCTGATGGTATGTACGTCGTTACAGCCAGCGCCGATGGCACTGCTCGAGTATGGGAGGCGGTTACGGGTAAAGAGGTCGCCCGCATGAAGCATGAGGGTTGGGTCCTCTTAGTAGCATTCAGTCCGGATGGAAAATATGTGGTTTCAGGCAGTTATGATAGCACTGCTCGAATATGGGAAGCCGCCACGGGTAAAGAAATAGCCCGCACAAAACATGATGATTGGATCACATCACTGACTTTCAGTCGGGATGGAAAATATGTGGTTTCAGGTAGTGCTGATGGTATGGCTCGAATATGGGAAGCTATGACTGGGAAAGAGATTGGTCATATGATCCATCGCGGTTATGTCAGTTCAGTGGCTATCAGTCCGGATGGAAAGAATGTGGTTTCAGGCAGCTATGATGGCACTGCTCGAGTGTGGGAAGCAACCACTGGGAAAGAAATAGCCCGTATGGATCACGAAGGTCGTGTTACCTCGGTAGCTTTCAGTTCAGATGGTAAATATATAGTTTCCGGAGGTTGTGATCAAGGGAGTCGGAATCCATCAGATACTTCCTCGGATTGTGGCAAGGGCACTCTTCGAATATGGGAAGTCACCACCGGGAAAGAAATAGCGCGCATGTTACACAATGACTCAGTGACAACTATGGCTTTTACCACGGACAAAAAGTATGTTGTTTCGGGAGGTTCTGACGGTACAGTCCGTGTGTGGAGCATCGGATTCAACTACGGATTCTTCCATATAACTGATGGTGACAGGCTCATATCTGTGGTATTTGGTCCGGGTGGCAAATATGCTTTAGCAGCCGGTTATGATAATACTTATCAAATATGGGATGTGACTACGGGGAAAGATATCCTTCATGCCCCCCTTGACAGTCCAACAAACAAAGTCGTTTTCAGCGCGGATGGAAAGTATGTTGCTTCGAAAAGTTCTGGCGGTATGGTACGGGTATGGGACATAATCACTGGGAAAGAGATTTCTCCTGTGGTTAATATGGGTGGTGGCATCTTAAGAGCTTTGAGTCCAAATGGTGAGTATGTGGCCTTAGCTGATCTAACTACTGCTCAAGTGTGGGAGGTTGCTACCGGGAAAGAGATTGCCCGTATGAAGCATGATGATGAAACAGTCCAACTTTTGGCTTTCAGTCCGGATGGTAATTATTTGGTTTCAGAAAGTTGTATTTCTATTCCTGATGCTTATTCCTGCCAAAAAGGTTTTATTCGAGTTTGGGAAGTGGTTACTGGAAAGGAGATTATCCATATAAGTCATGATAATGTAATCAACTCATTGGCTATCAGTCCGGATGGAAAATATAT
>CAYTDB010000007.1:0-83796 GCA_964436455.1 uncultured Anaerolinea sp.
GCCAACTCAATCTCCGACTTTCTCATGCTTCCAGAACTTCTCGCGTCTTTCGGCCACCTTGGCTACGACGTCGTTGAAATGGTTCTGGCTGACCAAGACGGCTGGGATAGATATGAGGCGGCCAAATGGCTCACCATGCGTCGATGGCTTGAATCAAATCCAGGCGACGAGCTCGCGAAAGTTGTTCGAGTCGAACTGGCCTCAGAACCCGCGCGCTACGCCGCTTACACGCGTGAATACCTGGGTTGGGGTGTGTTCGCGCTGATGCAGCGGTAGTCCCAGCTGCGCGGTCCATGCAGTGTGTGTGATCGTGGCGCATCGTCCGAACACACATAACAAGGAGCCAAATATGACAACTATGAAAATTCGTGATGTTTCACTCTTCGTGAATGTAATGGGGCAGGGATATCCATTATTACTCATGCACGGTGGTCCGGGTCTTGATCACACGAGTCTCTTGCCCTTACAGTCTTTGGCGGATCAATTCAACTTGATCTTTTATGACCACCGTTGCAACGGACGTTCAGAAGGGGCTGATGTTTCTTCCATGACTTGGGAGAACCTGATCGCCGATGCCGAAGCGTTGCGTCAGACGTTGGGCTTCGACAAGTGGGCGGTGCTGGGACATTCCTTCGGCGGGAATGTGGCGCTCGAGTATGCGCTGCGTTATCCGCAAAATCTCTCGCGCTTGATATTGATGAATACTGGCGGCGACCAATGGTGGGTGAATCAGAACGCGCCGGAACTTCTTGCCAAACGAGGCTATAGCGCCAGCGTCGTGCAAGCGGCTCATCGTTTCTACAATGGGCAGATAACGCCTGAAGAGCACATTCCAACCGTGATGAAATTCATGAGCGCATACTTCTACCACAACTTCATTCTGGAGGGGCTTCGCGAGATGTTTGCTCCAGGTCCCAGTCCCAAAATGCGAGCCGCCCCCTTGATCTTTGGTTACAGTCAGTTGCTCAATGGTTGGTCAGTGATGGACCGGCTTGGCGAGGTCCAAATGCCAACTCTGGTTATCGCCGGGCGCGAGGACTTCCTCTTTCCGCCGGAACATCAAGCCATCCTCGCCGATCGCTTACCAAACGCGAAACTGGTTCTGATCGAGCGCGCCAGCCATAATCCGCAGATGGAGCGGACCGCTGAGGTCATCCAGGCAATCAGAGACTTTATGGCGATTGCAAATGTAACAGCA
The DNA here is from genome assembly GCA_964436455.1 of uncultured Anaerolinea sp. Classification (GTDB taxonomy): domain Bacteria; phylum Chloroflexota; class Anaerolineae; order Anaerolineales; family Villigracilaceae; genus Defluviilinea. Next base: position 1,199 of record CAYTDB010000007.1, read on the forward strand.
AATCGTTGATGCTGGTGGATGAGCACGGCGCCTAAAAAACAAAACATCAAGAATAGAGGAACCAGTGAACACTACAAATACAGCGCGTTTTAAAGTCGGAAGTGGACAAGATTCATTTGCTTTAGACAGAAGCATACCCAAGTCAGTGAGCCAGATCGGATTCTGGTCAGCGGTCTCTGCAACAGTATGCAGTATCGGGTATGGTATTGCCGCGATCATCGTGTTGATTTCATCACTCAAAACAGCAACAGAATCGTCATCAGGCTGGAACGGCATCGAATCGTTTGTTGCTTCGTTCCAACCCATCGGAATGTTACCGCTGATTCCATCGCTATTAATTGTCCCGGCATTTATCGTATTGATGGTCAGTGTCCATTATTATGCCGCGCCGGACAAGAAGATCTGGAGTCACATTGGGATTACGTTCACGCTGATCTATGCGGCGATGGCGAGCATCAATTACATCACGCAATTAACCGTTGTGCGACTCAGTATCCTGAACAAGGAAACCGATGGGCTTGCCATGTTTGTGATGGGTAACTCACACTCCATCTTTTGGGCGCTTGCCTCTGCTTACGTATTTATGAACCTGGCAATGTTGTTTGCCGCGCCTATTTTCGAGGGTGGAAAGTTGGAGCGATTAATTCGCTGGCTCTTTTTTGCCAATGGCGCATCAGCCATCGTTACGATTTATGGCGTCGTCGCCGATTCCCCGCAGATCTATCTGATGGGAAGTCTCGTACCCTGGTGTGTGATCTTTTCGTGGGCGACCATCCTGTTGGCTATTATGTTCAAGCGCAGCGAAAGGATCGCTTCATGAGCACGCGAACTACCCGTAAGTCCGGAAGCATTTTGGTCGCCTTGTCACTTTGCATGGCATTGCAGATGACCGGCTTTGTGATGATTCTGCCGCTGTTTGCCCGCCGTTTCGAAAGTTTCGGGGCCGGTGTAGAGGCCCTCGGCGTGAGCGCCATGGCGTATGCCCTCACCAGCACCGTCGCCGCGCCCTTCATCGGGATGCTTGCCGACCGCTTCGGACGCCGCCCGATCATCCTGCTCTCGCTCTCGGCTTATGTCCTGGCATTCAGTGGATACCTCTTCGCCGCCTCCGCCTGGTTGATGATTTTGCTCCGCGGTCTGGCAGGAGTCTTCACTGCGGGGCTGATCCCGGCGATCACCAGTAGTGTCGGCGACCTGGCTTCTGAGAATCAACGCGCCCAATGGATTGGCATTGTCAACGGCGGCGCGTCGGTGGGATGGATTATCGGTCCGTTATTTGGCGGATTGCTATACGACCGTTTTGGCTATGTCTTGCCTTTTGCCGTTTCGATTGCGATGGCAGTTGGCGCGCTGCTCCTGGCGGTCTTCCTGATCCCCGAAACACACACACCTTCGATTCACACAAGTCAACGACGCCCATCCTGGACATATGGTTTTCAAGTTCTACTTGCCAATTCAACATTCCTCCTGCTCATGTTCGTCAGTTTTGGCGTAATGTTCGCCTGGGCGTTCATCGAGCCGCAATTCATGTTCTACGTATACGATGATCTGAGTTGGACTTCTTCCAAATTAGGGTTGATCATGAGTACATATGGGGTGGCTTTCATGCTTGGTGAGTTTTTTCTGGGCAGGCTCAGCGACCGCTTCGGACGCAAACCGGTGCTGGTGTTGGGAATAGCGCTTTTCTCTGCCCAGTTTGTTGGACTGGTCATTTTCCGCCATGCGGCCTTGATCATCGTGAGCTTCATCCTGGCTGGATTGGGAAATGCCATCTACGATCCGGCTTTGAGCGCCTACATCCTTGACATCACTCCGTCTGAACACAAAGCGCGCATCATGGGTATCAAGAGTACGGTAGGTTCGTTCGGAAATATGCTTGGTCCCGCGTTGGTTGTGTTGTTTACGCCGTATATAGGTCCACAGGTTGTATTCCTGATTTCCGCCGCGCTGGTGTTTATGCTCGTATGTATTTCCGGGTTGGCGTTACGCGCGCCGCAACAGCCTATCCTCGCTCAATGTGAATCCCAAACAGCCGTTGCCCCGAACAAATAGAAAGGAAAATAACCATGTCAGAAATCCTGATCGCTTTATCCACCTGGCTCCACGCCCTGGCAACTGTGATCTTCATCGGGTACTTTGTACTGCTCGCTCTGATCCATCTACCAGCGATGAAAGACACGCCTGACATTGAAGTCGGCATAGTTCTTGGCGCGTACTCGAAGCAAAGCAGACTTTGGATGTATGCCGCATTGCTCATCTTCATGATCACCGGGATTCACCTCACCCTCATCGACGCCAATTATCTTGGCATTGGAGATTTCGGCAATTTTTGGAGCGTCCTGATGCTGGTCAAGCATATCTTGATCGTGGGAATGATCGTTGCCGGTTTTTGGTTCAACGCGATCCTGCGCGTGGGACCTATGTTATCTTCCAAAACTGGATCAGCCCAGGCATTCAATCGCTTTCGCTTCTATGTCAACGGCATGGCAATAACCGGCGCTCTGGTTTTGTTTTTGACCGCTGTTTCGCAGGTGAAATAACTAAAAAAACAGAGCGCAAACAAGATGAAGATGATTTTGATGACAAATAAAAAGCAAAGCAGCACAAAAACTGATCAACCGCCCTCCAAAAATAATGGCGGAATTTACGAGATCAAAATCAAAGGACTTCTCGACGATCACTGGGGACAATGGTTCGAAGGAATGACTCTACAACGCCAGGAAAACGTGGAGGCAGGACAGGACTCCACCCTGATCATCGGTCCAGTTGCAGATCAACCGGCGCTACACGGTTTGCTGGCAAAAATCCGGGATCTCAACCTGACTTTGATCTCGATGAGGAAGCTTGATCCGAAAGAATCGCTCAATCATGGAGCAGATCACGATGATGTTAATTCAGAACCTTCCAAGAAAGACATCCATGAATAATTATCCACGCGCATTAATCATATTGATTATTGTAGTTTTCATTCTCGGTAGTTCATTATTCTGTGCTAAATCTGGAATTGAAGAATTCCAACCAGCATATTGGCCAACCGAAATCTGGGAACATACTATCCCTGAAGAACAGGGCATGGATTCCGCCCAACTGGTTCGGATGTTCGAATATATCGAGGATAATGACCTCCACTTACATAGCCTGCTGATCGTTCGTAATGGTTACGTGGTCACAGAGGCTTACTGGCATCCATATGGTCCAAATGATAGACACACAATCGAGCCGACGATTGGGTCCAATACTTTCTGGATTTACCCATGTCATCAAAGCCCGGCAAGAAGTGGATTTATTGCAGCGGCGCATCCCATCTTGTCTCTGCTGTCTTACAAAGCGAAACCGGTATGGATGCGAGAACCTATGCCAATCAGAATCTCTTTGTGCCTCTTGGAATCTCACAAGTCCCCGAGCAGGATTGGGCATCAGATCCGCAGGGGATAACCAATGGAATCGCTGGTTTATACCTGACGCCGCGCGAACTGGCAAATTATGGTTATCTATACTTGAATCATGGCAGGTGGGATGAAACACAGATCGTCCCTGCTCAATGGGTCAAGCAATCAACCCGCGAACAGGCGTACATCGGCGAAGATAAGTATGTGGGCGGGCTTGATAGGAGATTTGGTTACTTCTGGTCCATCTTTCCCGACCAAAATTATTACGGTTACCTGGGTAGAGGCGGACAGGAATTGTTTGTTCTTCCACAACAAAACATCATGGTCGTTTTTACAGGCGCGTTGGAGGTTGGCAAAGAAGGCTTTCTCCTGAAAGTTATCAACAACTATATCGTTCTATCTGTGCGTTCTGAAAATGCGATTCCTTCGAATGCAGAATCTATCGCGAGACTGGAATCGTTTGTTCAAGCGGCTGCTGGCTCCAAACTGCCTGTTCCTAATCTGCCCGAAACAGCCCTGGCGATTTCCGACAAAACATACAGACTCGAACCTAATTCCCTACGCTGGTCCGAGATGACGTTTCACTTCGACCCCGGCGCTGCTGAAGCGATTCTGACAATGTCTGACTCGCCTGATCTCAAGATCGGTCTGGATGATCGCTATCGTCTCACTGATTCCCCAAACAGCAGACCCATCGGCTTGAGAGGTCATTGGCTCGATTCGTCTACGTTTTATCTGGACTACATTGTCTTCGGTGACTTCATACGAAGCGAAGCACGGATCAAATTTGATGAGAACAAAATAACAGTGACAATCACCTACCTGAATTGGAACAGTCCACCGATTGTCTTGCGTGGCAAAATTCGAAAGTGATATGAGGTGACCTTCTCACCCCATTATCAACTTCGGACGGTATTGCAGTGCCTCTGCCAAATGCGGAGATTGGATCTCATCACTTCCCGCCAGATCCGCAATCGTGCGCGCCAATTTCAGGATGCGGTGATAGGCACGCGCTGACAAATTAAGCTGACTCATCGCGGCCCGCATCAAACTCTGACCTTCATCCTGCAACTTGCAAAACTGCCGAATCTCCCCGACGCGCATATTCGCATTGCTGAAGATCGGATGCCGGGAATAGATGTTCAAGAATCAGGCTCGCTGAATATCGCGTGCTGCCTGAACGGGTTTGCGAATGGACTCGGACGATTCTCCCAGGCGATCACCGCTCAACTTTTCATAATCCACACGTGGGACTTCGATGTGAATGTCATACAATCCAACATGGGACCGGAGATGCGTTTTAGATATTTGGTAACGACAACAGGAGCACACCCACATGCCTTTTGTGGGTTATTGAGCCATCCACATGGGCAGGGATTAATCGCGGCTATCATTTGGAAGTTGGCTAGAAAAATAATGATACCTTTACTGCAAGAATTACTTTTTGAGTAATTATCGCAGTACAAGAAATTTCCTCGACAATTTTGTACTTCCCGAGTTTATCTGTCATTATACTAACAACTTATTCTGCTTCAAATCCATGACTTGGAGATTCATAAGCCCTTGGTCGGGAGTCCAAATCTCCCCCTCGGCACTAAAAAAATAAGTGGGGCACTCTTCTTATATATGGTGGTCTCTAGACGACGGAGGTCACCATGTATGCTTTAAAATCGCAAGACCAGGGGCTTATCACACTTTCCCAGCAAGATTATTTGCCCATTCTGGTTGAATCTTTCCTGATCGACCGCAGGTCGCAAGGGCTATCTCCCGATACCATTGAATTCTATACCAAGAAGTTACAGTATTTTCAAAAGTATTGTGAAAGACAGGCACTAACGCAGATATCGCAACTCACTTCGGATTTCATTCGCAAATATCTGCTTGAGCTTTCTGAAACACATAATCCCGGCGGTATGCATGCCTGCTTTCGTCCTTTGCGAACCATGTTGTATTGGATCGAGGAGGAAGAGATTATGCCTGCCGGCTGGAAGAACCCGATCCGCAGGGTCAAAGCACCCAAGTTACCGACCGATCCCATTGAACCGATCCAAATCGAAGAGATCCATCAGCTTCTGAAAACCTGCCAAACCAATTACTCTGGAGTCCGCGACAAGGCGATGATGTTGGGATTGTTGGACACTGGCGCACGTGCCAAAGAATTTCTTAACATCAACCTGGAAGATGTGGATATGGCAACTGGGGCAGTGATGATCCGTCAGGGCAAAGGACGCAAACCGCGCATGATGTTTTTGGGACGTAAAACCATTCGGGCAATCCGAAGATATCTTCGTTATCGAAAAGACAATCACCCTGCCTTATGGGTTTCCATTCATGGCGAAAGAATGACCTATGCCGCGCTTCGTTGTCTCCTGCGCCGGCGGGCGGAACAGGTTGGGATGAAATCCATTCCCACCCCGCATGATTTCCGGCGTGCGTTTGCTCTGGTCATGTTACGCAATGGCGTAGATATCTTTGCACTGCAAAAATTAATGGGACATTCAGATCTGCAAATTTTACGGCGCTATCTGGCACAGACGGATCAGGATATTCACAACGCCCATATGAGGGGCAGTCCTGTGGATGGCAACCTATAAAAGGTGAGTACACATATGGGAACATTAATCACGTCTTCAACAAAGTGTCTTTACATTTATACTTATTTTGATTATAATATAAGTATGAATGTAAAAACCGATTTACCTCGAATTGATAAACTTCGACAGATCATGGACGGCCGGCAGGGACTCCTCTTAACGTCTGACCTGGCTCATTTCGATATTCCACGAACCTACCTTTCGATCATGGAACAAAATGGTGAAATCGAACGGGTTTCCAGAGGTGTATATCGATCTGCCTCCGCGTTTATCGAGGACGAACTGTTCAGCTTCCAGTCCAGATATGGCTCAACAATCTTTTCACACGAGACAGCTTTATATTTGCATGACTTAACGGATAGGGCTCCTCTGGCGTATTCGATCACCGCTCCATCTGGTTACCATTCTCAATTTCTGAACAATAGTGGACATAAAATTTTTTATGTCAGTCGTAATCTATTTGATCTGGGTGTCATCTTGATGAACACGCCACATGGTAATAAAGTCCGAACCACGGATCTCGAAAGAACTATCTGTGATATTGTGCGGAGCCGTAATCAGATCGATGTACAGGTGCGAAACATGGCACTGAAGGAGTATGTGAAAAACAAAGGCAGAAACCTTGATCGGCTTCACAGCTATGCCAAATACTTTCATATCCAAAACATCGTTAGGGAATATCTGGAGATTCTTCTATGAGAAAAGCAATGCAACTCAAATCCAGGATAAAAAATCTGGCTTTGAAAAACAAGATCCCCGCTCAAGCCGTGCTGCAAAACTTTATGCTGGAACGCTTGCTGGAAAGAATATCCGTATCGAAGTACAAGGATATATTCATCCTGAAAGGCGGCATGTTGATCGCCTCACTGATCGGGATTGGCAGTAGAACAACAATGGATATGGATGGAACCATACAGGGATATCCTCTCTTGGATGGAGCAATCTAGAGCGCCTTTACGGAAATTTGCTCCATTTCGCTCAATGATGATGTCACTTTGACGCTCAACTCGATTACACCCATCCGGGATGAGGACGAATACGGCGGCTACAGATTGATGATCACCGCCAAGTACGAGGCGATCAACACTCCTTTAAAGGTTGACATCACTACAGGCGACATCATCACCCCAGACGCAGTTCGTTACACCTTTCATTCCAGTTTCGAAGACAAAAGGATTGAAATCTGGGCATATAACGTTGAAACCATCTTGGCAGAAAAGGTTGAAACAATTCTTCGAAGGAGTGTGCTCAATACCCGCCCTAGGGATTTTTATGATGTGTTCATCCTGATGAAGACTCGTCCACATAATATAGACAAGGGTATATTCATTGCCGCGTTGAACGCGACAGCGCAGAAGAGGGTGTCTCTGACAGCCTTACAGGATCAGAGAAAAATTCTGCAGGCAATCCAGTCTGACACTCCAATGAGACAGCGTTGGGATTTGTACTGCAAGGAAAACTTTTATGCGAATAACATCGAATTTGATGATGTAATAAATTCACTTGTGGAAATTTTGAATTAAACTTCGATAAAATTGGCGGCCATCGATTTTTAAAAGGAAAATTATGACCACGCTACAAATCCATCGCAAAGGAACCATCACCCTTCCAGCAAGTATGCGCAAAAAATACAAGCTGAAGGAAGGACAAATATTGACGATCATTGATCTCGGCGAGGGAACGATTCTGCTTACGTCAATGATCTCCCAAATAGATAAACTGGCTGATCAAATCGCCAAGGGGTTTGAGAAAGAAAACGTTACGTTCGATGATTTATTACAGGCACTGCATGAAATACGCAAGACCTACACTTGAGACCGTCACGAAAATCTCTGTCCTGAGAAGACCCGCGTACATAAAACACGGGACATTGCTCTTAACCAGAAATGATAAGCCGTAATTTTGTGCCTGAAAATTTCGGTTATAAAACCGATTTTCTCGGTCGTTCACCTTGTCAATTGAAATGGAAAATGCAATAGCGGAATCTGTTGCCCGTAAAAAGTGAAGCCGATGTTAACTACAGTCGTGCGAGTTGGTTTTGTAGAGCCGGCCTGCGCTTGTATTTCTCCCTGGTTTCTTCCAGATACCTCTTCCATTCATCCGTTTTCCCCAGAAGCTTATAAGCTTGTTTCGCGCGTTTGAGCCAGGAAGCTGCGATTGGATAATTCTTACTTTTTGGCTCAGACATTAATCGTTCTGCGTGCTTCAAGCTGATTTGAGTGACCCATTCTGGTCGATATGACATAACGCCGTCTGCCACTGTTTCAACAACGGAATACCATACGTCACGATGCTCAGCCACTTTAATCGCCTCATCCCATTCCTCTTCCAGTAAATATACTTCCGCCAAAACCTTCTTATCGTATGACTTGTGGAGTTTTGCCATCACCTCCGGCTGCAAACTTTTCCACCCAGATCCCGCCAGGCGCTTAATCGTCTTATAGGTTTCCAATAATGGATGCTCACCAAATGCAGCCAGCCAGGCGGACAAGGCTTGCTTTGTCTGACCCTGCGCCTCTTCCACGGATCCCAACCATTCCCCCAGCCCCGCTTTTTGACCTTTCAGTTTCAATCCATGCTCACCAATCTCAATTGCCTCAGCTACCAGGCGCGACTCTCGCAAGCAGCGGGCGACTTGCAGGGACTCTTCGGCAGCGGTCAGATGCTTTTTAGCGTATTTCACAGCCTCCACCGTCCGCTTGAGATTGCATAGTTTGAGGGCATACCGCAGATGGCGGTCTTCCTTCTTGCACAGGGCAAGATATTCTTCGGTACGACCTTGCCGGTCTAATACATTCAGCTTGGCTTCGGTGAGGCCATCGAGTTCTGACACGACAGGAAAACCCAATTCACGAAGCTCAAATTCATCTTCCTCGTCCCAATCTTCATCGTTATCCCAATCATCCAACTCATCGTCCCCAGCGACTTGATGGGTGGTTCTCTGAAGAGGATTCCTCTTCTCGGGGATATCGCCCCAGCCATATTTTGCGGCTTGAACGGCAATATCCAGGTTGCCTTCCATACCGTAATCGCCGGCATAATCAATTAACTTTTCCAGCCTGCGGACCAACCTATCCTGTTCGACCTGGTTGAGTTCCATGCTCAAAATGGCTTCAGCCAACGACGTGCCCATATCGCCCACGAAGCCGCCCAACTCGCCGTCTGAGTCGTCAATGTATTCGATCCCTCGGCTGGCTTCTTCCAGCAATGCGAGCAAGATCTCGAGCGCGGTTTCGGCGTCCCCGGCATCCAGGAATTTCAAGGCTGATTCCTGTACTTCACGCAATTGATTTGCCAGACCACCTACATGCCAATACGCTTCTGACATTCTCATCCCATCCAGGCTGTGGACGATGCTGAGAACATGGCGGCGGTAGACTTCGATGTCCACTTTTTTCTTACGTTTCTTTTTGGTTTTCGAAGGGGCAGATGTCATGGCTTCGATCCGATCATATAGATCGGGTTGTTCGTGAATCAGTTTGGTCAGGATAGCAGTAAGATCGTTATGATCCAGGTCCGCTAGGAGTTCTGCGGGTGCTTTGCGCACGGCGAACGATTTCGGATGATGCAAATAGGCAAGCAACAGAGCAACAATGTGCTTACAGTAGCCGCCATATTCGTAGAGGCACGTACAGGATGCATCTGTAATGCCTGCCTCATCCAGTTCCACCAGTACCTGGTAATAGGGTGCATAGGTTCCGGCGCACTCGCCACTCAACAGTGTGCCTTGAATACTGGTATTTGAAATCGCGCTTTCCCGATGGTATTCCTCGCCGCGTCGAAAACTTTCCGGCGTGGCCCCGACACGGATCATGCTTTCTGTGATTTTAGGTAATGCCATTTTGTCTCTCAACTGTACAAATTGGATTTTACCGTAAGCCAGTTTTGCGAGAGAGGAAGCATTATTCCTCCAGTTTACGGAGCATGGTGGATAATGTTTCCGGGGATTTCAGTACTTTGCGAGCGGACTCACCATTCAATTGATTCAAACGGGCAAGGTGCAATAATGTTCCGTAGATGCCAGTTCCCACCTTTGCACTGAATAGTTTTGCCTGTTTCCTGGCAGGTAGATCGGCAAATCCTGGTTCAGATTGTAACTCCAACAGGACCTTATGGGCTCTTTGGATGATAGCGCCAATAAGGTATGACAACCTTTCCTCATCCTCAGCACTCCAATCTATTGCTTTGCTTGCAGGCGGGGATGAAGTCTTTGTCTCCGGATACGCTCGCTGGATTTGTGCCCAGTAATTGGCGCGGCTGGAAATAGACAAAAACTTGAATGATGGCAACAAGAGTCCAGTCAACGCCTTACCAGTGACACAGTCTGTATCCAACCCAAATACGCGATCCTGATAAATGAAGGGCTGGTCTGTGTTTGAATAATTGTGATGTCCCACGAGTAAGGGCCTCTCACCATCATACAATTCGTACCAGGGACGATCATACTGCGCATGCAAATATTTGTCCCCGCCCATTGTTCCACATAGTACTGTTGCACGCTGCTGTGATAGAGGGAGACCTGGTTCAAAATATCCATGTACGACCAATGCGTCGGGCAGATCAAGAAACAGCGGCAATCCACTCATGAACGCCAGAGCATCTGGATATGTTTCCCCAAATTGAATTCTGCTGATTTTCTGGGAACGCGCCAATTTGACTTCATGCCTGTCAGCGCGGACATGCTTGCGCTCGTGATTCCCCATGATCAGTTTGGTGTTTCGCTTTTCCTGGAAGAATCTCAATACTGCCGGCGTGTCGGGACCTCGATCCACACAGTCTCCCATTGAGACAATTGAATCATCCTCAGTCAGACCTGCCTTATCCAACAAGGCTTGAAACTCGTCAAAGCAACCATGAATATCGCCGACCACCAATGTTTGCATTGGACGATTATAGCCAGATTGAAATGATTGTGCCTTGAAAATTCGGAGATCGACTCCGAATTTTCAAGGCACAATTCGAGGCGAGCACATGGCTAAAAAGCTTTATGTTACTGATATGACCTTTCCATACGTCTTGCAGATTCCTCATAAGATAATCACAATTATGATAATCATGATTATCTTATGAAAAAGCCCTATTTTGCCCGCACTCAATTCCATGAGCATGATTCTCTTGTAGAAATATCGAAAGATTACCGACACCAATTCCCCACCCTTGTTTTCATTCAGCTAATCTTGCGGTCGCTGGCATATCGGTGACTTACTGAGCCAGATCATCCTTCTTCACAAGTTATCACTGAATGGCAACAGGTACCTTTCTAACCAAGTCTCCCAACCTGGAAATCTACCAGACCGACGATCTGCGAAAGTGGATCGGCATCTACCTGCACGCCTGCCGCTCCCGTAATCTGGCGGGCGGCACCATCGAGTTTTACAGCAAGAAGCTTCATGCCTTCATCCAGTTCTGCCTGGAAAATAATGTGGCGAACATCAGCCAGATTAGTACCAGCATGATCCGTCAATTTCTGATTTCACTCGACGAAAGGGGACATCGTCCCGCTGGTGTTCATTGCTACTACCGGTCCATCAAAACCTTTTTGAAATGGTATGAACGCGAAACCGAGCCGGAAGGCTGGCGCAACCCGATCAACAAGGTAGATGCACCGTTCGTACCTCTCGAACCACTGGATCCGGTCAGCATTGAAACGATCAAAGCCATGTTGGAAACCTGCAAGCGGGGAAAACTCTCGGACGCACGCGATAAAGCATCCCTGTTGGTACTGTTGGATACTGGCATGCGTCTGGCGGAGTTCCTTTCCCTGAATATGGAGAACGTCGATCCCATCACGGGAATGATCCTTATTCGCTCGGGAAAAGGCAGGAAACCACGCAATGTGTACCTTGGGGATAAATCACGCCAGATGTTGCGAAGATATATGAAAGAACGCAAAGACTACAACCCTGCTCTATGGGTGAGCAAGTCCGGGGAACGGTTGACCGAGACAGGTTTACGAATGATGTTGCGACGGCGGGCTGCTCAAGCCGGCGTCCCCGTCCCATCGCCGCATGACTTTCGCCGGGCATTTGCCATCGAACGTTGGCGTGCCGGGGTGGATATACTGACCCTCTCCAAGCTGATGGGGCATACCTCCTTGCAAGTATTAAACCGCTACCTCAAGCAAATTGGTGAGGATCTCGGACAGGCTGCCAAACAATCTTCACCGGTGGACAGAAATTTTTAACGGACTTTCTATAAGGAACCTCAATGACGACTGTAATTGCGATTGCAAATCAAAAGGGCGGGGTTGGGAAAACCACCACCGCCGTCACTCTGGCGCATGGACTGGCGCTGCGGGGAAAGAGGACGCTATTACTGGATTTTGACCCGCAAGGACAGGCGGCGCGTGCGCTGCACCTGCCATCTAGTTCCGCTGTTTATTCCCTACTCACGATGGATACTGGCTCAAGCGAGACCGCGTACATCCAGGGAAGAATCATTAGCACGCAACGTGACAACTTCTGGCTGCTACCCGGCAACAAGCAAACTGCCGATGCCCAGGCGATGATCAACTCCCAAGGCAAACCCATCTCATGGGTGCGGGAAACATTGGACCGGTTCTGCACTACTCAATATCCCTACCTGGTATTGGACACGGCTCCAAGTCTGGGCGGCATTCAGGAACGGGTGTTGTGGGCGAGCGATCTGGTGATCGTGCCCACTCCAGCAGAGGCGTTGGGTTCAGATGGTGTGCGTCAGGTGCTGGAAACCATGAAACGACTTGCTTCGGAAAGGGAATGGAAAGGTGGATTGTTTGGTGTGCTTCCGACCTTCCTCATGGATACCGTCAAGGAACATCGCCTCAATTTGGAAACTCTTCACTTCACCTTGGGAGACCTGATCCTGCCTCCGATCCATCGTGCTGCGGTGCTGGCGGAATGTCCAGCGTTCGGACAAACCATCTTCGAGCGTGCTCCCGACAGCCGCGCGGCTCAGGAATACAGCCGGCTGGTGGATATCGTCTTGAAGGCATAGGAGGAGATCATGCCGCGCAAGGATATGCTCACCGATACGGTACCCGACACAACTGCCGACACGGGTCGGAGTGAATTTGCCAGCCAGATCCCATTGACCGACACAGCTGGTCGATGGAGCCGACACGGTCGCCGACCCGCTAATCGGAACAGAAGATGGGAAAAGGAACATCGACCGTATCGGTATGTGAATGTGTCGGTTGAGCTACGGGAACAAGTGCTGGCATTGGCGGAACATCTGGGAGTCAACGTCAATGAAGTGGCACGCGCTTTTGTTGAATATGGAGTCGAATGTGTGGATGAAGAGAAATTGCACCTTCGGGCACAGCCCAACCCACATGGTCGCAAGATGACGCTCTTTCCCAAAGGGCATGCTAAAGGCTGGCGGAAGACGAACGAATCTCCAAGAGAGATTCCCGCCCGAAAAAAGAAACGATCCAAAAAGGCAAAAAGAGTCTATCCCGCTGTCTCCTACCGGCTGCCGAAAAAAGTACATGATGATATCTGCCGTTTGGCGATGGACTTGGGTGTACCGCTCGGTGATGTTGTTACGTTCCTATTGCAACATGGATTGGATGCCTATCGCAGTGAGAAGTTGAATTTGGAGCCTCAACCTATGACTGTGAAAATGACATTGCGAAGGAATCTGTCATGAAGCCAGTTCATCAAGTTCTCGGACATCTGAATGGTTTTTTAAGCCGTAACTTTGGCTCTATGCGTCACCGCATATCTGCCGCTACCTTGCCGTATATCTGCCGCAAACTCTCCCGCAAACATGACCGTATACCTTCCTTGAACAGGAAAGGCTGTAGGCTCTCTTTTGTGATTGGGACGACCTGCGCTTTGTCTCGAAAATATCGCCTGTTACAGGGCTTCCTGATGGCTTTGTTGAATCGAGGTGTTGCGTGAGTGTTGAGACTTCAAACCGTGTCTGGAAGTACAGCCAAAAAGGTGGTACGCCGTTGTTGTTATTACTGGCAATGGCGGACTGGTCTGACGACTGGGGCTATTGTTATCCCAGTATCGAGCAGATGGCGGTCAAGTGCCGGCAGACGGAACGTAATATCCTGAACCTGATCGCTGATCTCGAACAAGCTGGTGAAATGCGCCGCGTGGCACGCGGGAAAGGCGGCAGAGGCAAATTCAGCGGATCAGTCTATCAGGTCATTGTTGGGATGAGCCGGGAGGAAATTTCCGCGAGTGAACAGGTCTCACCGAAGGCGCTAGATACTTTTGCAAAAATAAATCTCGGAGAAATGAGCCTGCCAACTCCAAGAAAACCAGATGCACAAACTGATGAAAAGATTTCAGGTGAAAACTTTTCACCTGAAAAACAGAGTCCCGATTTTTCACCAGTTGTCCCTTGCGCATTAAAGGAATTAATTAACGTCAGTGACTCTACTCCTCCTCCTCCCGCCGAAACATCGAAGAAAAATATGGAATCGGAAGAACAGGCAGAAGCGTTGTATCGTCTGGTTCGTCCGACACACCTAACTCTTCCAAACTCAGAACAACGCGCTGTTGCGCTGAAAGTCTTGGGAGAATATCTCAAGCGATTCGACTCACCGCATACGGCAGCGACTGCTTTGAAATCGTATGCCGCCGAAGCCGACGCGCGTGGCATCCGCCAAACCAATTTGTGCTGGCTTTCGGAATGGGCGGTGGTGGGACAGATTCCGAAGCCGCGTAGAAAAATGACGAAGTATTCAAAACCAGAAAATAGGCAGGAAGATCACGCCGACTATGAGTCACTTCGCAAACGCATGGAAACCGAACTGGCTCCACATATGCAAGAGAACGGGATGAAATCGTCGTGAATACTAAAAACATGTCTTCTGTTGTTGCTGGATTGAATCTGGTTCAGAGCAAAGTACAAACTACTTCGACTTCGTCCCAAACTGGAGACTGCTCATATGATTGTCCGGAGTGTGGAGGAGTTGGATATGTTCACTACGATGTGCCGGTTGGATATCCGAAGTTTGGCAAAGTGGAACGCTGTCCAAATGCCCGAGTGCATACCCATGAGAAATCGTTGCAAGCCGGCGAGATCGATCCGCGCGCCGGCTTAACAATGGATGAAGTACGCAACTTGACTTGGGGACTGGTGAAGAGGGGAGTCAATCAAGCCGATCAGGCTTGTGAAGTTACGCGGCGTGCATATATGTCCGGGCATGGAATGGTGCTCATGTACGACGGATATGGACAGGGCAAAAGTCTGGCGCTTTGCCGGCTGGATGAATTTTCGACGTCGAAATTTCCTGGGAAGACGATGTGAATTATGACAAACGGTACGTGAATTGAAGGTGGGATTTTTGTAGAATGTTTTCAGGACCAGATCGGCGGTTCTTCACCAAGGCTGTTCAAGATGAAGTGTCCACCGATTGAACATTGAGGAAAGGATGACCCGAATTTCCTGGCAGGATCTTGACACGGAATACACCGATCATTATGAACAGATGGTTCTTTCGGAGGAGTACCAGGGGCAGCTCATGACAGCTTTGCGACAGATCTGTCCCGTTGATCATACGCAGATCGTGGAGTTCTGAGCAGGCACCTTTCTGGCTCGCAGGCTCTTCGAATGGGAATAGAAACCCGAAATGGTCGCTGATTGAATACTTCGACCGTGATTTTCGATGTCGAAAATTGGCAGACCCGCCAATGACAAATGACACGTGACTCTCCCTTTGGAAATCTGTACACTTTGAGATGGATCTGATCATTGCGCAATGCAGCAATGCCGCAGGAGGAGAGTGCAGTATGGTCAAGAAGGTTCTCACAACCTTTGCTGGAATGGTTATCGGTCTGGTTTGCGGGTTGATCCTGGGGGTGCTCATTGGAGGAATACTTGATCTCATACTTGGACATTGGTTTGGATGGCGGTGGCTCTTTGGTGGAGTCATCGGAATCGCAACCGGGCTCATTGCTGGTAGTGGCATCGGCCTGCTGGGGGTAAGAATACGCCATGGACTGGAATGGCTGGTCTTCATTGTTGTAATAATTCCCATTGGCATTTTTCTTTTTGATCCTTCGCGGAACTGGAATGCGTGGAGCGACCTTCTGGAACTTACGGGGATGGGCGCTTTGGCAGGCTGGTTGTCCGCGCTTGTTGTCAGAGCAGCACTTGGAAAATGGCTTTCCAGAGAACCGTTCCAGTATTGGATGACGGTTGGATACCTTGTACTGTTCGCAGCATTGATGTTCGGAGTTCACAGGTTTCTGCTGGTTGTGGTGTTGACGATCTCTCCATGATGAAAGATCGTATTCTTCATAGAAAGAGGATATATACATGAACAGGAAAACGTTGTATGTGACGCTTGTTGTATGCTCATTGATTCTCTTGGCTTGTCAGTTAGGTGCAATAACTGCACCAACAGCCACATCTGAGCCGCCGGCAGCAGCTGTTGTGCTGACCGCCACGCCGGTTCCTTCGAACACCCCAGTGCCAACAGACACGCAGATGCCGACGGAAACTCCCAAACCAACCAATACGCCCCTGCCTGAAGGTGTGCTGTTCCGTGATGACTTTGAAGGAGAATTCCAGCCCGGCTGGGAATGGGAGAACGAGAACCCTGCCAAATGGACCTTTACGGATGACGGCTGGCTGCAGATCAACGGTGAGTCGAGCCTGCTGCTGACAACAGATCGACAAAACAACCTGTTGTGGTATCCACTGCCGGCAGGTGATTTTGTGATCACGGTCCATCTCAACACAAAGCCCTTCGAGAATTTCCAGCAGGCCGCCATCTATATTTACGAGGACAAGGATAATTACATCACGATAAACCGTGGATATTGCGGTCCTTGTGCAACTGGTGGGAATGGTTTCTACATGGATTACAAGATAAGCGGCCAGTGGGGGAGTTATAACGTTGCAACCGCAGCCGAGGATGTCTACCTGCGACTGGAGAGCAAGGACAATATTATCAGCGGCTATTATGCAACCAAACCAGACCAATGGCAGAGGCTGGGGCGCTTTGGCAATTATTTCCAATTCAGGAAGGTGGGCATTGGGGTGAGTAACGCAGGCGCATCCGGTAATGTAGTCGGGCAGTTCGATTATTTTGAGATTTCCCTGCCGTAGATCTTTGATAGGTCAAGATGGAAGAATCCGAGTCGATTGAACTGAATAAAGTTTTCCGGGAACTGGATTTACATTCAACATCAACCCCATCTGGTCGCCGGTATTGTCCGTTGTCCGCATTGCGGGATGAGGCTGTTGTAAGCATCGATTTCCGGTAAAGGATCCCAATTTGAGGTGGGAATGAACAGTAAAGCTTTTTGGATACTGGTGCCTCTGGCGCTGATTGCCATGTTCACCGGACTGGTTCTGGCCTATAAGGTGTACGGCTTCTTCGCTGGACTGGGTCTGTTTGTGCTGTTTTTATTTGGACTGAACAGATATCACAAGTGGAAGGCAAAGGGCCTGCTTCAATCCATCCTGCCCGGTGAGACCCTGGTATCCAATGGGCTGGTGAGCGAAAGCACCTATGATGAAGTGGCTGCGATCCTTGTGGGTGGGTCCGGGAGCCATTACCGCCTGCTGGTGGCAGATAAAAGAGGAGCTGTCAATGTGCAATCCATCACACCCGAACTGAAAGGGCATGAGAACCCTTATGACCTGAAACGCTGCATCGAAGTGAACACGATCCAGGGACCGATGCATTTCGCTCCCACAAACAGTACCCTGGTTGCTGGTCAGCCTGCCTACACCCAACTGATACTGGATGAAATGCTTGGGGAACTGTTGCCTGACCAAGGGTAAGATCCAGGCAGTAAGGACCGGAAATCGGCATATACGGAAGCATCTGCAATGAGAATATAAAACTCGAAATTTCCGCAGAATCCCCAATGCACACTGTGTGGCACGCTTATGACCTAAAAGAGCGTTGCCTGTTTGGAATCACTTTGTTCATCAGACTCAATTTGGTAAGTTGCTTCACAGTTTGGGCAAAATAGATAAAACTTTGATTTCTTTGACTTCAACTTTATAACGGGCGTCGAGCATTTTCGACAAGGTTGTCCAGCCTGTGTCATTTGTATAGGTTCAGGTGCAGGTGGTGGATTTTCATAAAGTTCATCGGGTGGTAAATCTTTTTGGCGAATGGCGGCATAGGACAATTTATCACATCGCTCATTTTCAGGATTGCCATTATGACCTTTTACCCAGATAAAATTAACTTCGTGTGTTTCGCAAAGCACCAATAATCTTTCCCATAAATCTACATTGATGGCTTGTTCTGTATTTGTGCGCCACCAATTTCTGCTTCTCCATTTTTCTACCCAACCTTCGGTCATGGCGCTAACCAAATATTGTGAATCGCTGTAAATCGTTACCTTGCAAGGATATTTGAGAACTTCTAAACCTGCGATAGCGGCGTATATTTCCATGCGGTTATTTGTTGTCAGTCGAAAGCCACCAGAAATTTCTTTGCGTCTATTTTCAGACAACAAAACAACACCATAGCCACCTGTGCCAGGGTTAGGCTCACTTGCTCCATCGGTATAAATCACAACTTCTTTTTTCTCATCCACCATTATTTTTTCTCGATGATTTTATTGTCTGTATATTGGGTGAAACCCCCTGCCTTTCAGGCAGGCAGTTTTCAACACCACAAGAGCGTAAAATGAGCATATGGCTGAAGATCGAAAAGGTTCACCCACAGGTTACGACTTGCAATACCACATTGTATGGATCACGAAGTATCGAAAGGAAGTGCTGCGTGGTGAAATGGGGATCAGCTTGCGAGAGTTGATCCGTCAAACGAGTGAAGCACTGGAGGTGCAGATTGAGAAGGGGCCTATTGCGTCAGAGCAAGTGCATTTGTTGGTGTCAGTGCCACCTCAGAGAGCGGGGAGTGAATGAGTGCAAAGGTTGAAAGGGCGAAGCGCTCGGAACATGCTGGAAGAGTTTGGAGAATTGCGGCGGCAGTTTTGGGGACAGCATCTTTGGGCGCGAGGGTACTTGGTAGCGAGTTCAGGGAATGTAACAGAAGCGATCATAGCAGAGTACATTGAATCTCAGTCTGAAAAGTTGCCGAATGATAATGAAGATTTTCGTGTTGGAGAACTTTAGGCGACTTTCAGTCGCTTCTCAAACCTTCCGCCTTTAGGCGGTAGTAGTTTATTTGCATCTGATCCTGGAAAGGAAAGTTCATCCATCCTTATTGCAAAAGTTGCTAATTCCTGAGTTTCCCAGATCCTGCAAATAAATGGAGCATAATCTATTTGAAATCATGTAATCGAGTTGATTTTATGAGTAAACAAATTACACCATTTTCAATAGCTCAAACTATGCTCAGCAGTGAGCTTTTTTCCTTTACAAGTAGAACTATATCGCTTTTGTTTGGGCTAAATAAATTCCAGACCCACAGCCTGCTTAACCGTATGGAGCAAGCGGGTTTGGTGGTCAGAATCGAACGCGGTAAGTTCCTTTTGCTTGGATTAACCCCGGAGAAGGTGCTTTCTAATCCACTCTTTATCGGTAGTAATCTCACGGTTCCGGCTTATGTGTCATTTTGGAGCGCCCTTCATTTTCACGGTTTTACGGAACAGGTTCCACGCACTACATTTATAGTCACCACCCATCGCAAAAAACAGATCACCTTTCACGAGATGCATTTCCAATTTGTAACGTTCAAGCCACAGCACTTCTTCGGATATCGGCGGGAAATGTTGGCAGATCTACCAGTTGTGATCGCCGATGAAGCCAAGGCAATTTTAGACAGCCTGGCATTGCCTCAATATGCTGGGGGAATCTCTGAAGTCGCCAAGGCATTGCATATCGCCGTTTCGCAGAAGGTACTGGATCTATCCATTCTGCTTGATTACGCTGAACGTTTGAAAAACGCAAGTCTCTCTTCACGGCTTGGATACTTGCTTGAATTGCTTGGTCAGCCTACCGAAACAATCCAGGCATCGAAAGGCCCTGTGACGTTCGATCCGCAAAAACCAGATCGTGGTGTTTTCAATCAGCGTTGGCAATTGTATATCAACGTTGCACAAGAAGAACTTTTTCCACAGGGAGTTATCTGATGCTCACACGCGTACAAATTCAATGCCTTGCCCAGCGCCACGGTATTGGCGTCCAGGCACAGGGGCGTGATTACCTTCAGTATCTTCTTTTGTTTTCGTTATACAGCAGATCACAGGAACTGGTATTCAAAGGCGGCACTGCGTTGAGGATTGTCTATAAAGGGAACCGCTACTCGGAAGATCTTGACTTCAATGGTCCCGCAGATATATCTGTGCTCAAGAGTTTGTGGCAGAATGTCCTGGAGGATCTGGATGGCTTTGGGGTTATTGCTGAAATCCGAAATGAATGGCAATCCGTGGTTGGGTACAGTTTTGATGTCAGTTACCAAGGTCCAATTTATGATGGCCGTGATCGGACAAAGGGAAAAGTGCGTGTGGACATCAGTATGCGCCGTGAAGATACTGATACACGACGTATGTTGGTGACATCTGAATATGATGATATACGTCCCTGTGCATTAACAGTCATCAGCCCAGAACACCTGCTGGCGGAAAAAGTTCTAGCGCTTTTGGTGCGCGGTAAGGCGCGCGATGTTTTTGACATCTGGTTGTTGATCAATCAAGGTGTCTCGGTTGACAGGATATTAATTGAGAAGAAGATTGCACTTTATGAAATTCTCCTTACAACACAAATTCTAAACGAGGCGCTTAATAAAGCGAGTGCAGATTGGGGAAGAGACCTGCGCCCGCTTCTACCACAACTTACATCCTGGGAAGATGCCGAATCTCAAATTGAGTTGTTTCTCCATAAGTTGATTGCCTAAAATCAAATATATCGCATGATGAAATATGTGGGGGGAAGACTCAGATAACCTTAGCCACAATAATTATCTTGCCATTGCTCTAACGAAACCACTTGTGAGTGGGATTGATTCGTTTACTACGGCTGTTACTGTTTTGGTAACCGTCGCAGGAAGGATTGTTTCCCACTCCAAGTACTTCACGCTTTTTACCTCATCTCTCGTTTCTATGATCACCGCCTAATTCCCTCGAATCCATGACTTGGAGACTCATAGGCCCTTGGTCGGGAGTTCAAATCTCCCCCTCGGCACTAACGAAACATGGGAAACATCACCCCCAACCCCCCATTATCTGGTGGTTTGCCAAAGGACTAAACACAGGATAGTGTTTAGTCCTTTGGTTTAAGTTTTGTCGTTTGGGTTGCACCGGAAAATGGACATCCAAAGTTTGTGAAGCTCCGGATGTTTTATGGTCACTCAATCGCCTCTCTTAGTTTCCTTGCCAGTTTCCCAAAATGGGGCGTGTACCGAGTATCCTCTTTGCGTGGACGTGGAAGGTCAACTTCCATGTCCATTTTTATTGTGCCAGGTCGTTGGGTTAGAACCAAAACACGATCTGCAAGAAACAAAGATTCATTGATCGAATGCGTCACCATAATGACTGTCTTTTGGCGCGCCTGCCAGATGCGCGAGAGTTCCGTCCACATGCGTTCGCGGGTGAGGGCGTCCAGCGAGCCAAAAGGTTCATCGAGCAGGAGTAGATCCGGGTCATGGATGAACGCACGCGCGATCGCCACACGTTGCGCCATCCCGCCGGAAAGATCGCGTGGCAGCGAGTCTTCGAATCCCTGCAATCCCACCAGCTCGATCATTTCCTGTGTTTTATTACGAGAAGTTGATTCGTCCATGTTTTTTACTTCGAGCGGAAGCTTGATGTTCTCGGTCACCGTACGCCACGGCATCAGGTTTGCTTGTTGAAAGACCATGCCAATGCTCGGTTGTTCGCCGTGACCAAATGTGAAAGAACCCGATGTAGGAGGAATGAGTCCCGCAAGGACACGCAGAAGGGTTGTCTTGCCTGAACCCGATGGACCCAGCACACAAATGAACTCGCGCGGATGTACATCGAACGTGACATCCCGCAGTGCGCGCAAACCGCCATTCTCGTCGGGGAAAATGGTGGTGAGGTTGCGAATGGTCAGAATTGGGGTCTGGGTCATGGCACTATATGCAGTACGCAATACGTGTTGCGTACTGCATATTCCGTAAATCAAGTCTATGGTATGAACTCATTCGTAAACGCTTTGCTCAAATCCAACTTCTCGGTGAGCAAGCCCATATCAAGCAGAACATCCTGCATATTCACCCAGGCTTGCGGGTCGGAGTATCCGAGTTGATCTGCTTTCCATAATTCCATGGATGCAGCAAGCACCTGTTTCTGGATGCCCGCATCAAGATCTGCAAAATTGGGGATATGTCCTTCGCTCAATGTAAAAGCCTCATCGGGATGTTCGATCGCATATTGCATGCCTTTGAGGAAAGCACCCACGAACGCTCGCACCATCCCAGGGTCTTCTGCGATCACTTTCTCGCTCGCCAGCAAACCGTTCGCCGAAAGTTGGGCATAGTCTGCCACACGCAGTTCGGTCACTGCAATGCCGCGTGCACGCAACTGGATCGGTTCATTTGCTGTGTAGCCAACGACAATATCCTGCTGCCCCGCTGCCATCGTCTCAACTTGATTGAAGCCGATTGAGTCCAGTGTCACGTCTGCTTCGGTCAATTCGCCTGCATTCAACAGCGCCCGCAAGCCGATATAGTTCGCACCGAACAACCCAGGCAGACCGATCTTGTGTCCCTTTAGATCCTGTGGGATGAGCACACCCGCATCGCTCTTCGCAACCACCGACACAGGATACTGCTGATACCAGGCTGCTACGTATGTCACTGGCAGTCCCTGTGTGCGCGCCAGCAACACCTGTTCGCCTGAGACCACCGCGAACGGAATTTCACCTGCGCCGACCAGCGCAACGCCATCCGTCTCGAATTTGTAATCGAACTCGATGTCGAACCCCGCATCCCTGAAATATCCCTTTTCGACAGCGACATATAACGGTGCAAATTGGATATTAGGGATGTACCCCAACGGCAGGCGGATCTTGGTCAACCCACCCGCTTCATTCGTGGACTTGGGGCTGGCACATCCCGAAATAACCAGTGCCCCCCCGAGCATGAGCAAAACTATTTTGCGGAACATACAAACTCCTTTTGATTATGCCTCGGTGGTTGAGTAGCCTCGTGTGATTTTTTCGGGGCGTACACTTGCACCAGCATGCAAGTGCAGGTGTCGAAACCACCAATATCATTTATGCTTCCTATATTTTGTTTGCCGATAACCTGGTGGTTTCGATACCTTTATACTCAACCACCGGTTTTTTTTATTTATTCTGCCACTTCAAAAATCTGTTCTCCAACAATCTCACAATGCCATACAACATCAATGCCAACGCGATCAGCATGAACACAGCGACAAACACCATCGGTGTGTCGTATTGAAAGTCGCCCAACTGCAACAGAAAGCCGAGTCCTTCCTCCGCGTCCACGAGTTCGCCAACAATTGCGCCAATGACCGAAAGCGTTGCTCCGATCCGCAAGCCGCCGAGGAAGACAGGCAGTGATGCGGGTACTTCCACCTTCCGTAAGATTTGTGATCGTGACGCATGCAGGGAGTTCATCAAATCGTATAATGCGGTTGGGACGGCTCTCACACCAACAATCGTATTCACCAACACAGGGAAGAACACGATCAAGGCACAGATGACCACCTTCGAAAGAATCCCATCTCCCAGCCAGATGACGAGCAACGGAGCAATCGCAATGATGGGAATCGCCTGGCTCGCCACCAGGTATGGCGACAAGACTTTCTCCAACGAACGCGACTTGGCAAGGGCATACCCGATAACCGTTGCAAAAATCACCCCCGCCAGCAAACCAAGTACGATCTCGAGTAGCGTGATGCCCGTATGATAAAGCAGGCTTCCATCGTTGATGGCTTTCAGGAAACGTGTCCACACACTGAGCGGGGAGGGCAGGATGAAGTTTGGGATGCCGCTGTAGCGCGTGAACAGATACCATCCGAGCAGGAAGGTGATGGCGGAGAGGATGATGGGGGTGATGCGTTTTATCATAGTGTACTCTACCTCACCCGTCCTTCAGACACCCTCTCCTGGTGGGAGAGGGGTTTGGGTGAGAGAAAACAAAAAGCGCCTCGAATGTTCGGGGCGTAGAATCAGGACTCAGTAAGTCTGAGACGCGTTGCTGTCGCAACAAAAATCCCGAAAACACATTGTGCTTTCGGGACAGTCGAATCAGACTCCTCGTTGAGCCTGTTTCCTTCTTTTATCCAGACTGTTACTGTCGGCTCCGTAGTTGCAACGGATCATGCGCTTGTGCGCTCGTGGGCTGTACCACCGATCGGGAATTCATGCCGCATGCAGCGCCATGGCACCCTGCCCCGAAGGTCGAATATTTGATTATTAGGATTATAACGCAATTATGCCTTGACGAGGCACTCCACCGGGCAGACGCTGACGCATTGGGGCAAATCGAAGTAACCTTCGCACTCAACACAGGTTTCCTGGTTGATCACATAAGTGATGCCATCACCCTCGCTGATGGATTCGGTTGGACATTCAGGTATGCATGCGCCGCAGGCGATGCAGTCTTCAAGAATTTTCATTAAGAATTTTCATTGTCATGGTTGTATCTCCGTGAAAAAGTTTTGTTGCACCAATAAACTTAGCGGATGGCAACCTTTGCGTCAAATGACGAAAATCTCTTGTTTGGTGAAGTATTAAACGTAAAAACCCGAGGTTTGATATTCTCCATGGGTTTGTCTCCTTATGCGCACAAATAAATGAACGGGGTTGGTTGAAAAGATAAACACGGAGCAATGGATATGGTTTCTCTGTGTCGGTCATTTGTGAATATTGATACTGATATCTTATGTGTCTAATTTCAGACGGTATTCTCGGTAACGCCGGTAGACATGTGCCCCAACGCGAGCGAGAAGTTTGTTGGTCTGCGGATTGGTTTCACCGGTCACGGATGCATCCACCCAGGTATAACCTTTGCGGATCATTGCCTTTCCCATCTCAAGATACATGATCGCATCCAGCCCATAGCCCCAATATTGCGGATCCATCGCCATGATCTTGAAACAGGCACTCTTGATCCTGCGCCGCGCCAGAAGCAGACGAACATAATCCAACGGCGACTGCAAACCATTGGCGTGTTTCAATGCTTCCGTGATGTTGGGAAGTCCAAGCGCAAAACCAACTGCTTTGCCATCCACTTCGGCGATGAAGACCAAATCCGGGTCAATGATCTCGCGTATACCTTCTGCCTGACTCTTGAATTCCGCCAACTCCATCGGTGAAAATTCAGGCAGGACAGCCAGCGAAGTGTTATACACCTCATACAGGTGTGGAATTTCGGCATCCCAATCCTTCATCCTGGGCGTACGGACGGAGATGCTGCCATGTCGTTGAATGGCGCGTGCCGCGATCTTGCGCAGGATCTCCGGGCTGTTATTCATGTCAAAACCAATAGTGGCGAGATCAATACGATATGCCACCCAGTCGCCAAACTCGCTTTTGTGAAAGCCATACTTCTCTGCGAACTGCGGATAATACGATGGATTATGTCCTGCCATGATGGGAGGGAAATAATCAAACCCTTCCACGAGAAATCCCTGCTCATCGTTTGATGCAAATGAATAGGGACCGATCAATTCGTTCATGCTGCGCGCCTTCGCCCACTGACAGGCATGATCCCACATGGCTTGAGCGACATCGTAACGGTCTGGGAGCACTTCAAAGAAACCGAAGTGCGCGGCTTTCCAGTTCATGTCGCGGTTACGGGGATGGTCAATGGCGGTACCGATCGTGCCGACGATTTCATCCCCATCTTTTGCCAGCCAGAAGTCACCCTCTCCGTATGTAAAGAAAGCCGCCTGCTTATCGAGGTAGTTTTTTCTCTGGGTCCAGAGATGCGGTACCCAGTTCGGGTCATCGTGATAGACGCGAAAGACAAATTTATAGAAGGCGCGTTTGTCTGCCTTGGACTGAACCGGATGGATGGTAATCGTCATGGATGTACCTTGAAAACAAATAATGGTGACGGAGCTCTGAAACATAGACCTCCGAGTTCTTCAAAAACTCGGAGGTCTATTCAACTACTTCAACTGCGCTTTGATCTTCTCAGCTGTGTCTTTGTAGCCCGCCAGTTTGTCGCGTTCCTTTTGAACGACGGGCGCGGGCGCCTTGTTGGCAAAGTCACTTGATAGCAGCTTCTCAAGCCGCTCGATGTGGGACTCGGCTTCCTTGAGTTCCTTTTCAAGGCGGGACCTTTCCTCAGCAAGATCCACCATGCCAGCCAGCGGGATGTAGACTTCCACTGAACCGACCACAAGCGTAATGGAGTCTTTTGGCTTATCTTTCAAGGTTTCTTCGATTGTCAGTTCTGCTTCATTCAGACCTGATAATGCCGAAATCACTCTGGACTGCTCTTTCAACAAATCAGCCTTCGTATCTGCAGAAATACTGGCGGCGATCTTCATCGAAGGAGCCACATTCTTCTCCGCGCGCAGGTTGCGGATGGAGCGCACGATTTCCTGTATCAATTCGAAGTCAGCGATCTTCATCTCCTCCCATCCTTCGGGTTCGCGCAGTTCGGGCCAATTGGCAACGATCAGTACAGAGGGCCAGTCGTTCGCCAAATCCTTCAAAGGCGACTCCAAAACAGCACCGCGCAGGTGCCCCCAAAGTTCCTCGGTTACGAACGGCGTGAAGGGATGCAGCAAACGCAAGGTCATATCAAAGATGCGGGCGAGGGTGTCCGCTGCACGTGCACCGCGTGGACCATCCTCCGCAAGTTCCAGCTTTGCGATCTCCACGTACCAATCCGCAAAATCAGACCAGATGAAATCGTAGATGTGTTGACCTGCCTGCCCATACTGGAAATTCTGGAAATTCCGTTCCACATCCCGAATAAGTTGTTGTAATTTTGCCCATATCCAAGAATCAGCAAGAGAGTATTCTGCCTTCTCGCTCGCGGCTGATTGCTGACTGCTAATGGCTGATATCACAAACCTGCCAGCATTCCACAACTTGTTCGTGAAGTTGCGGTTCGCCTCCACCTTTCTCACAGCCAGGTTCATGTCGTTGCCTGGGGTTGAGCCTACCAACAATGTGAAGCGCAAAGCATCCGTGCCGTATTCGTCCATGACGATCAGCGGGTCAATGCCGTTGCCATAGGTTTTGCTCATGCGCCGTCCATACTCATCACGGATCGTCCCATGCAAGTAAACCGTATTAAATGGGATCTTGCCCGTATATTCGAGTCCGCTCATGATCATGCGTGCCACCCAGAAGAACAAAATGTCGTATCCCGTTTCCATATAGGTGGTGGGATAGAAGTATTTGTAATCAGGTGTTTCCTCGGGCCATCCCAATGTTGAGAAGGGCCACAAGCCGGAAGAGAACCATGTATCCAGTACATCATCATCCTGCCTGAGTTCTGTCGAGCCACAGGTGGTACATTCGGTCGGTTCTTCGCGCGTACAGGTCATGTGACCATCGGGGCAATACCACACAGGGATGCGGTGCCCCCACCATAACTGGCGGCTGACACACCAGTCCTTGATGTTCTCCATCCAATTGAAATAGATCTTCTCGAAGCGCTCCGGTACGATCTTGATGCGTCCATCCTTCACAGCTTCGAGCGCAGGCTTTGCCAACGGCTCAATTGTTACGAACCACTGCTCCGAGATCATGGGCTCGATGATTTCACCACCGCGCTGGGATCTTGGGATGGTAGTGCGATACGGTTCCTCTTTGATGACGAGACCGGCTTTCTTCATATCTGCCCAGAGATTCTTCCGCGCGTCGAATCGATCCTGGCCTTGATACTGTCCACCGTTTTCGTTGACCTTTGCCTCCCGATCGAGCATGGAGATGATGGGCAGGTTGTGACGCTGTGCAATAGCATAGTCATTCGGGTCGTGTCCCGGAGTGATTTTGAGCGCGCCGGTACCGAACTCGATGCTCACGTATTCATCAGCGATCACGGGAATCTCGCGATCAAGCATCGGCACGATGCATTTCCTGCCGATGAACTTCTTGTAGCGTTCATCTTCAGGGTGAACAGCCACAGCCGTATCACCAAGAATGGTCTCCGGGCGGATGGTAGCTACCGGAATATACTCTTCCGAATCTTTCAACATATATTTGAAGTAATAAAGCGAAGCGTTCTCTTCCTCGTATTCCACCTCGAGGTCAGAGACAGCGGTCTTGAGTCCCGGTGACCAGTTGATAAGGCGCGGACCGCGGTAAATTAGTCCCTTTTCATAGAGGTGGACAAAGGCTTCTCGGACTGCTCGACTCAGCCCATCGTCCAGTGTGAAGCGTTCACGGCTCCAATCGCAGGATGCACCAAGACGGCGGATCTGTGTCGTGATGATGCCGCCGTATTTGCGCTTCCATTCCCATGTGCGTTTGAGGAATTCCTCGCGTCCCATTTCTTCGCGCGTTACTTCCTCGTTCTTGAGGATGTCGCGTTCCACCATGAGTTGCGTGGCAATACCGGCATGATCGGTACCCGGCACCCATAAAGTGGAATAACCCTTCATGCGGTGATAACGGATCATGAGGTCTTCCACGCTGACGAACATGGCATGACCGAGATGCAGTTCACCTGTCACGTTTGGCGGCGGGATGGAGATGACGAACGGTTCCACGTTCGGGTCGAAGTCGGGATTGTTCGGGTCGTTGTGCGGCTTGAAGTAACCGCCCGTTTCCCACATCGCATAAATGCGCGTTTCAGTGGATTTGAAATCGTATGTTTTTGGTAATTCATGCTTTGTCATTCTTTCTCCTTTGGGTGAGGCGGCATCATGCCGCCATCTCCCACTCTGATCTCAGGAGAGATCCGAGTATGTTTTGTTGTAACCTGCCCAGCGAAGTTCGGCACCTTCACGGATTCCCAACGTCTCATATAACTCGCCGGTGTGTTGTTGGATGTGCCGGATATTGATGAACTGCAGTTCCAGTTTGTCCACCGGATACCAGTGGAAACCCGAGTCTGCCTCTAGGTCGGTAACGGGGACCTGTTCCGCGACCTGCTTTTCAACAAACGCCAGATACTCAAGCACTTCCTCTTTCGTAAACGGGACATCACCATCAGGATCGTGGTGTTTTTCCCATTGGACAAAATCCTTTTCAGAATTCTGCAAATATAGGTGGGCGTAGAAGACGGTGTGATAAGCCTTGCTCCAAACCCTGAAATTCTCATTTTGGTCATACCACACGAACTCAGGACATTTTTCGATGGCTTGCTTGAGCATCGCCAGTGCCGCAAAATATTGCGATTGAAGAACTGATTTGATGTTCATTTGATTTCCTTTGTTGTAGAGAGTAGAGATTGGATAATAGAGACTGGTTTTTACCTGTTCACTATTCTCTGTTCTCTACACATCTGGTCTCTTAAACAAAAACGCTCCGTCCAAAAAGAGGACGAAGCGCGTGCTCCGCGGTACCACCTCAATTCGTTGATTGACTCAACGCACTCTGTGACCGACCAACATCAGTCTTTGCTGTAACGGGCAATCCCGTGCCGGTCTACTCTCAAGCTGATCGCTAAAAGCTGTCAGCTAATTTCTTCGGCAATTTCATCAGACGACTTCGGCGTTGTTTCCCTGTGGATGCTTCCACCGAGTGCATCCTTCTCTATCAGGTCTCTCGACGCCTACTACTTCTGAATGGCTGAGATTATACATGTCTGGAAAATGTGAGTCAAGCCAGAGTCTTACCTGCTCCCAACCAGGACCCGGTTTACAATACCGACACGTCAGTACTTGTGACCATTTCATCTTACACGAGGGACTTAATGCAGGTTACAAGCTCATAATGCCGGGGATATAATCACTTTAAAGGAGACTCATCACATCATGACCCCAATTCAATACATCCTCGTTTCCCTCGCTGCGCTGGCGGCAGGAGCGATCAATGCCCTCGCAGGCGGCGGTACGCTCATCACCTTCCCTGCTCTGACATTACTGGCAGGCATCCCTGCCGTTTCTGCCAATGTGACCAACACTGTGGCGCTTTGTCCCGGTTATTTCGGTGGGACGATGGCGCAAAAGAATGATCTAAAGGGGCAGGGAAAACGCATGTGGATCCTCATCCCTGCCGGAGCCATCGGCGGAGTCATCGGCGGTTTTCTGCTTCTGCAAACGGGTGAAAAGATCTTCAAGGAACTAGTGCCGTATCTCATTTTACTGGCATCAGGATTGCTGGCGATCCAGGACCCGGTCCGCAAGTGGCTGACGAAACGCATGACGGAGGGACAGGGCGGTAACCTTGAATCGTGGACGTGGCTGCCTGTCAGCCTGGCATCGGTCTATGGCGGGTATTTCGGTGCGGGCTTAAGCGTGATCGTACTGTCCGCTTTGGGGTTGACGCTCGAAGACACATTGACGCGTCTCAACGCGTCCAAGCAGGCGATCGGCTTTGCCGTCAATGTTGCCGCGGCGATCTTCTTCCTGTTTTCAGGGAAAGTCGTATGGGATGTAGCAATAGTTATGGCGGTCGGCGCGTTGATCGGCGGCTGGCTGGGAGGAAGGCTGGCTGGAAAGATCAAACCGTCCACGCTCAGGTGGACGGTGGTTTCGATCGGTGTGATCGTTTCGATCATTTATCTTGTGCGTTGAAAAAATTTAATCCTCGACCCATGGAGGATCTTCCTCCTCCATGGGTTCGATTTCATATTTCGTTCCCATTTCAGATCCATCGTAAGACTCGGCTTCAGAAATATCCTCGTACACCAATTCCTCTGTCTCCGGTTCTTCATCTTCGAATTCGGGTTCTTCCTCTGCTCTATTTTCCTCTACCTCGTTTTCCCCCATATCCCATTCTTCGCTTTCTTCCTTGATTTCCTCTTCTTCGATCTCCGGTTCCTCTATTTCTGCAGGTTCGTCTTCTTCTTCGGATTCTTCCTCTCCACCTTCTCCCGCTTCACCAGATTCCTGCTCATCGTCATTAACTTCCAATATTTCACTCTCATCTTTGACCTGTTCTCTGTTGGCTTCATATGCAGGTCTATGCCCCGGCACTTGCATCGCGATGGTATCGTCAAACAGGGAATCACTATATGATTTGGTTGAAGTTTTGGCTGAAGCGGCTGTATCGGTTTGGGGCAGTTGCCAGTTGGCAACCACATGTTGATGTACATCCGGCATGTGATGATGCAACAAAGCCATCGTCTGTGCATACCTTGCATAGGCGGAGCCGTCCTGTCCTTTTCCCCGCCTCAACTTGGCATGGATGGAACCCAACAACGCCAATGCCTCTCCCGGCATGATCTCATATGAATCCAATAATGAACGGAACAGAGCAATATTTTCCGTAATGGTGGGAATTCGAAACAAATTCCTGTATGACTGTGCCATGGACATATCCACCCGCAATCATACCCCAATCTTCCGGGGAATGAAGCGTAAATTTATCTCTTCTCAATCATGTTTTATCATCGCATACCTTTTGGATTATGATTGCTCATACCAGTTCGATCTTATAAGCAGAGACCATGAACTTCACCCTTCCCGCACGCAAGCCGTTCAAATTCATGTCCGTTATCCACTCGCATGGATGGCATCAGCTTGCGCCGTTTTCCCTAGATGAAACGTCGAACACATTATCTTATGTGTTGCACCTAACTAATGGACGGGTGGTCGAACTCACGTTAAGCGATGGCAAAGATGGTGTCAACGTTGAAACGGACAAGCTCAGGAAATCCGAACAAAGAGAAGTGATTGACGCAGTCAATTGGATGCTCGGGCTTGACATGGATTTCTCTGCATTCTACGACGCTTCACGTGTGGAACCGAAACTGGCGCGTGCCAAAAAACAGGCTCTCGGCCGACTCCTTCGCTCACCCACCCTGTTCGAAGACGTGATCAAAACCATCCTGACGACAAACACTCTGTGGGGCGCAACTGTTAACATGACTCGAAAGTTGGTGGATGAGTTTGGTTCACCATTAAGCACTGCTGGTCGAGTAGCCCCGAACGATAGTGAGGGGCGTACACTTGCACCTGGCGCAAGTGCAGGTGTCGAGACCAGAGATATGCAGACCAAATCCTTCCCTACCCCTGAATCCATTGCTTCATCTAATCCAGAAACCATCAAGGAAAAGATCCGCGTTGGCTATCGCGCTCCCGCCATTCATGAACTTGCGGTCCGCGTGACATCAGGGAAATATGACCTCGAAGCGCTCAAGCACTCCCCCCTGCCCACGCTCGAACTCCGCAAAGAATTGATGAAGATTAATGGAATTGGTCCGTATGCCG
Organism: uncultured Anaerolinea sp.; assembly: GCA_964436455.1. Classification (GTDB taxonomy): domain Bacteria; phylum Chloroflexota; class Anaerolineae; order Anaerolineales; family Villigracilaceae; genus Defluviilinea. Next base: position 33,335 of record CAYTDB010000007.1, read on the forward strand.
CGGCGAACCTGCTCCTGATCCTTGGTCGTTCCGATTTCATCCCGGTCGACTCATGGGCTTTAAAACTGGTCTCGCATGAGTGGTATAAAGGCAAACCTATCACAGCTAAAGAAGTGGAAAAACGATTCGAAAAATGGGGCGAGCTTAAAGGCCTCGCCTTCTGGTTCTGGGATTGGAAATATAACGGAGATTGAATGTACGAACGACAGGAAGAACCTCTTGCAAGTTCAAAGACATTCGCCCGCAGGCTGGCACTCAATGGATTGATCGGCGCGTTACTGCTCGCATTCTCTTTGGGTGTTGGTATACTCGGGCATCACTTTCTCGAAAACCTTTCGTGGATCGATTCCCTGCTCAACGCCTCCATGATCCTAGGCGGTATGGGACCGGTTGACCCGATGAAAACGGATGCTGGAAAAATCTTTGCTTCCTTCTATGCGATCTATTCTGGAGTTGTTTTGCTGGCATCCGTTGGTATTCTCATCACACCTATCTTTCATCGCTTCCTGCATCACTTCCACCTCGCGGAAGAAGATGAACAAGAGAACTGAGAAAATTATGACAGAACTCATCCCTCTTCACTTCTTCGACCAGCCCATCGACCCCATTTTCGATACGCATCCGGCGCGTGAGAAGACGCCCGACTGCCCGAACGGATTTATCTGGGAAGACAAAACCTACCGCGTGATCGAAATGCTCTCCGCCTGGATGGATTTCAAGCGACGAGGCAGAATGTCACAGAACATGCGTCCTGAACACGCGGCGGTGGCGGCGAGTCGCGGCTCGTTGAATGTGGGCAGGTTTTATTTCCGCGTCAGGGTGGATACGGGTCAGATTTTCGATATATACTACGACAGAGCCATGAAGAACGTGGATGAACGCAAAGGTCAATGGCTGATTTATCGTGAGCTAGGAGAAGGTTAATGGAACAGGATCAATTATCGGTTAAAAGCGAAGCGCAGGAGTATTCCGTCCCCTGGAAACCGATCGACAACTGGATCGGCTTGTTGTTGCTGGCGCTGATCGATGTCGCATTGCTGGTCGCTGCAACACAAGGACTGAACACACAACTTGCACAAAGCGCGGTACTCATCATCGTTCAACTGGTCTATCTTCTTCCATTGATCATTGTGTTTGCATACCGGCGCGTCAACCCCATGTCACTCGGCTTTGGCATGTTCAAATGGAGCACCCTCGGGCTCGGTTGCGGATTGCTTATCGTCAGTTATATGATCATCCTTGTGCATAATGGTGTACTCATGCTCCTGGGCGTGGATACGCAAGGAGATCAAATCCTTGAACTGCTTTCCGCACTTGAATCGCCCGTTTGGTTCATTCTTGTGGGCGTGATCTTTGCCCCATTTGTTGAAGAACTGTTCTTCCGCGGCTTTCTCTTTCAGGGCTTTCGCCAAAAGTATGGCTGGGTAAACGGTGCGTTCCTGAGTTCGATCATCTTCGGGTTGGCGCATCTCGATCTTGTTGCGTTAATCCCAACCTCCATTCTCGGCTTTTTGCTCGCTTATATGTATCACCGTTCGAACTCGGTCTGGCCCGGCATCATCCTGCACGTGCTTGTCAACGCAATGGGGTTGTTCGCCGCGTACGCTGCCACTCAAATGCCAAACCTGCTTCCCGTGTAAAACAAAAAAGGTGACAGAGTGAACTGTTGCCCAATTCAAGCCAAATATAACACCCACGGTCACAATTTACCGCTTTTTTAGAAAGGGGAAAGCGTGATTTGTGACCGAGTGCGGTATAAATTTATGGAGTATTCCACTGTGCCGCGTACCATTCGATATATTCATTGATGTGCGCACCCCAATATTCCTCTGTATGTGTGCCACTGTAACGATGCCATTCGTGGGCGAGTCCGTTTGAGGTGAATTGTGCTTCGACTGCAATTGCCATGGTTAATTCCTGGTCATTATCGCCAATATCCATGAAGACATTGGGATGTAAAGAAGGCGGGATATCCGCGATCCAGCCAGCAATTTTTGAGGCGTCTTTTTGAAGCACGGCAAGGGAATGCAAGCCGATCACGCTGAACAGATCCCAGCGGGTGAAGCCCAGACGCAATGCCCAGCCCGCTCCGCGCGACATGCCGCCAATGGCGCGGTGGTTACGATCTGGAAGCGTGCGGTAAGTTGAGTCAATGTATGGGATAAGATCATCCACAAGCCGTTGACCGAAACCTGCACCAGGCGGGAGATTCCAATAGCGGTCATCGGGGAAGACGATGATAAAGGGCTGGGTTTCGCCGGAAAGGATCAAATTATCAAGCGCGGTGACCGCACCAAGGCGGATCCATTGATCGGCGGTATAGGTCTGTCCGTGAAGGAGGTAGAGGACGGGGTAACGTTTGCCTGTCTGTTCGTCATAACATGGAGGCAGGTAGATGAAATAAATTTGTGGCGGATTTGTCGTTTCAAGGAGTCCCTCGTCCACGCGACCAGATAGGGTGAGGCAGGTCAATGGCGTAGGGAGTGGGGTTTCAGTAGGAGGCGATGGTGTCATTGTATTTATTTCTGTCAAGTAGGGTGTTGAAGTTGGCGCAGTATTCGTCGGAGTGGGCAAAGGCTGTTCGGATGGCGAGCAGGCAGAAAGCCCCGCGAGAAGCGAGAGCAGTATTGTCATCCGTAATATCGCTTGACGGGTTCTCATCTAACGCATTATACTCACAGACCTGATGAAAGTACGGGGCGTAGCGCAGTCCGGCTAGCGCGCTTGCTTTGGGAGCAAGAGGCCCCGGGTTCAAATCCCGGCGCCCCGACAGGACCAGCCACGGAGACACAGAGAACACAGAGTGTGTTTTTGTGTCTTTGTTGTTTAATGCTAAAATTCACACGGAGACCCATTATGGCAAAGAAATTCGATGGAATCATAGAAGCCGTTCACTACAAGAATGGACAGATCGTAACCGCACGCATATATGAACGACGCGGGGCATCATTTTCGGATCGCATCCTGATCGAACGCAAAGACCTGCTGGAACGCATCAAAAGTGGAAAAAAGTTCCTGACGGGCACTCGCAAGGAATTTTGGGCGGGTACGTTCGAGGAAGGGAAGCCGGTGCAGCTTGTGAATCGTGATGGCAAGGAATTTATCGCGACACGTGAAGGGGCAATCCACGATGAACTGGAACAAGTCCCTGTTTTCTAGCATCCAGTAACTGCCTTGTCCATCTTTCTATCAGTCGTTATTCCCGCTCATAACGAAGAGAAACGCCTGCCCAATACTTTGGAGCAGGTGCTTCGTTTTCTGGAGCAGCAATCGTTCACATATGAAGTGATCATTGTCGAAAATGGCAGTGTTGATAAAACCTTCGAGGTTGCGCAGGAGTTTGCACAAAAACATAAAAGTGTTCGCGTGCTTCGAAGTGAACGCGGCAAGGGCGTAGCGGTGAAGCACGGCATGTTGGATGCACAGGGTGACTATCGATTCATGTGCGATGCCGATCTGTCGATGCCTGTCGAAGAAATCGTTAAGTTCATTCCTCCCGTTCTTGAAAATCTTGATATTGCCATTGCGTCACGCGAGGCAATAGGGGCTGTGCGTTACAACGAACCGGCATATCGTCACCTTGGCGGGCGCGGTATCAACTACATCATTCAAACCCTGATCCTTCCGGGCCTGAACGACACACAATGCGGTTTCAAATGCTTCCGTGCAGATGTGGCGAATGATATTTTCAAGCTTCAAACGCTCCCTAACTGGTCTTTCGACATCGAATTGTTATATTTAGCGCGCAAGCACGGTTACCACATTCACGAGATCCCCATCCACTGGTATCATCACCCTGATACAAAGGTCAGTGCAATGCGAGATGCAGTGCAAATGATCAAAGACATCTTCCGCATCCACGCCAACGCACGGCGTGGTATCTATGATGAAACGCGTAAATCCTGATACGCTTTTTGAAACAGAACTTTGGGAAGGCGGGATTCGATATATCGCGGGATTGGACGAAGCCGGGCGTGGTGCTCTTGCGGGACCGGTCGCTGTGGGAGCGGTGATCCTGCCAAACGACAAAACGCTTCTTTCCTCGACCCTGAGCGGGGCGCGTGATTCCAAGCAGATGACCCCCCGAATGCGTGAGTCGCTTGCGCCACACATCATGGAAGTTGCTCTTGCCTGGGCAGTCGGGTATGCCACTCCTGAAGAGATAGACATGCAAGGCATTGTGCGCGCGACCCGTCTCGCCGCCCTTCGGGCTTTACATCAGTTCACGATTGCTCCTCAATATTTACTGACCGACTTCCGTCTCGAACTTCCACAAATAGACATTCCTCAAAAATCTCTCATTAAAGGTGACGCGCGTTGTTTGAGCATTGCCTGTGCCTCCATCCTTGCTAAGACAGAACGCGACGCCCTCATGCGTGAATTGGATTCCCAATATCCCGGCTACGGGCTGGCAAAGCATAAGGGATATGGCACACAGGCACATCGGTCCGCGATGATGCGGTTGGGTTCCTCCGAAATTCATCGCAGGTCATTTCACCTAAAATGAATGATACCCCGCCGCAAGCGGACGGGGTATCATCAGCGAAAACTATAGAGCACTTACATCTTTCTTCTTACGCCGCAGAGCGGCGGGGTATTGAACCCATGAAGGAATAAAATACGCAGTACGTAATTCGTAACACGTACTGCGTAAAGGTTTCGAGAGGAGAAATCGCCAGCCTTAATTCTTCATCCGTAAAAAGAACTTTGTGATTTCTTCAGCGATGGCAGGCATGATCGCCAGGCTCAACACCACACTCCATTCACGCAGGCTGAGGAAGTGTGTGTTGAAGATCGGTTGCAGGAAGGGGACGTTGATGACCAGTAACAGCAACCCGATTGAAAGCCCCACCGCATATTGCATGTAGCGGTTCGAGAAGATGCCGATGCTTATGAGCGAAGCGCGCTCCGAGCGGACTGTGTAGGCACGGAAAAGTTCACACAGAGACAAAGTGACAAATGCCATCGTTTCGGCGGTCTGAACATCGATTCCCTGCCAGTCATGTTGCAAGATGTAAGTGATGGGATTTCCGATCAAGTTTGCGCCTGCTTCAAGATGCCAGAGCAACCCAAGACCAAATGCTGTAAGGACCGCACCAGTCTGTGCAATGGTTTGAATGGCTAATCCAAGCGACATGGAGCGGTTGATGATCGGTTCATCTTTGGCACGCGGCTTTTGCTGCATGATATCGGGGTCGCCTTTTTCGACCGCGAGTGCCAATGCAGGCGCGCCGTCCGTGATGAGGTTGAGCCACAACAACTGGATCGCCGTCAGCGGAGCAGGAAGCCCTGCCAGCGTGGCAAGGAAGATGATCATGATCTCCGCAATGTTGGAGGAAAGCAGGAAGAACACGAACTTGCGGATGTTCGAGTAGATGATGCGTCCCTGTGCCACCGCGGCGACGATGCTGGCATAGTTGTCATCGGTCAACACCATATCGGCGGTTTCCTTGGCAACGTCGGTGCCGGTGATGCCCATTGCCACTCCGATGTCCGCGCGTTTGATGGCGGGCGCGTCGTTGACACCGTCACCCGTCATTGCAACGACTTCACCGTTCGCCTGTAACGCGTCCACGATGCGCATCTTGTGTTCAGGCGACACGCGGGCAAACACGGAGGTCTTGTTGATCACATCCCTGAGATTGTCATCCGAAAGCGTATCAAGTTGGGCGCCTGTCATTACGCCGCGTCCCTGCTTGAGCATGCCAATGGTCTCTGCAATGGCATGTGCTGTGTTGGGATAGTCCCCCGTGATCATGATCGTACGAATCCCCGCATCACGCGCCATTTCGAGCGCGGGTCTGACTTCGTTGCGTGCTGGGTCGATCATGCCGATCAAACCAACGAAGACAAGGTCCCTTTCCAGTTCATCTGTCTTAAGGTCTTCAGGGTTGTCAGGTACATCCTCATCGAGGCGATAGGCAACACCGAGCACACGCAACGCGTCCTTTGTCATTGCCTCGTTTGCATCCAGGATGCGCTTGCGGGCTTCATCGGTCATGGGTTGTGGATGATCGTCGATGTCCTGATACTGTGTGCATAGGTCGAGGACGATGTCCGGCGCGCCCTTGACCGCGATCACATCCCAATCCTTGTTCTTCTCGTCATAAAAAGGAGAGATGTCATTGGGATCGGGATGACTCACGTCGTGGACCGTGATCATGCGCTTGCGGTCCGAGTCGAACGGGACCTCGTTCTCGCGCGGGTATGCCTGATTCACCTCCACATACGCTGCCCCCGCCTTTGCTGCTGCCATCAACAACGCGCCTTCGGTCGGATCACCAACAATGCGATAGGTCTGTTGAGAATCTCTTTCACCGGTGATCTCAAGGGACGCATCGTTGTTCAACACGCCGAGCCACAGGGTAGTTAACGCGGCGGGATAATCCTTTATCTCAATGGGGTTGTCGTCCACCATGAAATCGCCTCTGGGCACGTAACCAGTGCCGGTTATGTCAATGAAATTGCCATCTGTCCACAGGCGGGTGACTGTCATTTCGTTCTGTGTCAGGGTGCCGGTTTTGTCGGAACAGATCACAGTGGCGGAACCAAGCGTCTCAACGGATGCCAATTTACGGATGAGCGCGTGGCGTTTGATCATCTCGCGCATACCGAGGGCAAGGGAGATGGTCACAACGGCAGGGAGTCCCTCCGGCACAGCTGCGATCGCAAGACTGACAGCGATGATGAACACTTCAGTGATCTCAGCCGCGTATTCCTTCAAATAAGCAAGTGGACCTGTGAACAGTCCTCCGATATTCGTGTAATTGATGAGCGCAACAATGAAGACGATGGCAACCAGGAACAGTGATGCGATGCTCAAGGATTTTCCAAGTTGATCGAGCCTGCGCTGGAGCGGAGTCTCCTCCGACTCCACGTTTTGGAGCATGGTGGCAATCAGACCCAATTGGGTTCTCATGCCGGTGCTGGTGACAACGCCGCGCCCGCGCCCGTAAGAGACGACCGTCCCCATGAAAGCTGTATTCTTACGGTCACCGAGTGGGACGTTCTGGTCAAGGACAGATGCAGCATTCTTTTGAACGGGGAGCGATTCGCCGGTCAATGACGCTTCTTCCACCCGCAGATTGACCGCCTCCAGCAGGCGTATATCGGCAGGGATGAAATTTCCAGCTTCCAGGAAGACAATGTCCCCCGGCACCAGTTCATATGATGGGACAGTCCGTCTGTGAGCATCGCGGATCACCTGTGCATCAGGGGCGGCAAGTTTTTTGAGGGCGGCAAGCGCCTCTTCTGCGCGTCTTTCCTGCACGATGCCCAGGATTGCATTCAATACCACAATTGCCATGATCGCTGCGGCTTCCACGTAATCACCCAGCAGAGCGGATATCACAGACGCAACGATCAGCAGGATCACAACAAAGTTGTTCAGCTGCTCCCAGAGCATTTGCAAAAAGGTTGGACGCGGCGATTCCTTCAACTGGTTTGGACCATAATGATCCAGCCGTTTTTTTGCCTCTTCGGTTGTCAGTCCGTTATCCTGAACCTCGAAATGACTGAGAACCTGCTCTGTTTTCAGTGCATGCCATTCGTGTTCATGATCCTTGATACTTCCGTTTTCCTGAGCCATACAAATTTATCTCCTGTGATTTTGATTGAGGACGCCGCGCAGTTCACAAAATTAAAGCGAGACCACCACGCCTCCCGTGATGGTCTCGCCAAACGTTGAACTGCACGTTTCGGGTTGCCGATGGCGTTGTACCATGTCCTGACGACAACTCGTTGGCGCTCCATTCGACAAAGCACCATGGCTACTCCCCAATCGATAACAAGTGTATTCTTTCGTCACAAGGGTGTCAAGTCAAACACTCAAACACTCAACAGGTATGTAAGTGAGAGTGTCCTTTTCAGGATGGTGCCGGACCTATCAGCGTCCCGGCAGGGATCTCGGTATCTTTTGCGATCACAACAATCCCATCACGTACGTAATAAAGACTGTTGTCAATATCCTTATGCTCGCGCGGGAAAGGCAGGATCTTCACGCCATTGCCGATGCGCACATTCTTATCCAGGATGGCTGACTCGATGTGACAATTTTTTCCGATGCCGATCGGAATATTCCCGTCCGGCTTCTCGGCTGCGTAATAATCTGCGCCCATCAGGATGCTGTCCTTGATCACAGTTCCCTCCGCGATCTGGCTGCGCACCCCGATCACCGAATGGGTGATCTCAGCCTGGCGGATGCGGCATCCCTCCGCCAGCAGGACATCTTGTAATTTGCTGTCTTCCACAGTCGAGCCTGGCAGGAACCGTGCATGTGTATATATAGGTGACTTTGCTTCAAAAAAATTGAACGGAGGTTCTGAACTCGTCAACTTCAAATTTGTTTCATAGAACGAACGTATGGTCCCGATATCCTCCCAATATCCTTCAAAATCAAAACCATACACCTCGTGCGATTGGATCGATTCAGGGATGATCTCGCCTCCAAAATCATCGTGCCGCAAATGATAGTTGAGCAGTTCATTCAACACTTTGGTCTTGAACATGTAGATCCCCATCGAACCCAAAAAAGGGCGTTCCGGGTCATCGCGGCTAATGTATTTTTTCTGGACTTCCGGATCCTTGGGCTTTTCGATGAACGATGAAATTTGACCATCCGCCTCGACCTTTAATATCCCAAACCGGGACGCTTCGCTTCGCGCGACGGGTTGAACTGCCACCGTTATATCGGCATTTTTCTCCCAATGGAACTCCGCCATCTCCCGGTAATCCATGCGGTAGAGATGATCCCCTGCAAGGATCAAGACATACTCCGCACCTGTGGCTTGTATCTCGAACAATTGTTTTCTTACTGCGTCCGCCGTCCCCTGGTACCAATCGGCGCTTTGCGGGGTCTGTTCCGCCGCCCAGATCTGCACCCAGCCGGTGTGGAACACGTCGAAGTTATAAGCTTGTGAAATGTGTCTATGGAGCGAAACAGAATTGAACTGGGTCAGGATCGCCACGCGGAAAATCCCCGAGTTGATGCAATTGCTGATGGGAATGTCAATGAGACGATACTTGCCTGCGATCGGGACGGCTGGCTTCGACCTCATCTGGGTCAACGGATGCAAACGCGAGCCCCGTCCGCCGCCCATGATCACCCCCAACACATCGTTCATTGATTTCATAACAGCCTCCTCTACAATGACATGTTGCGATGCGGCTATTATCCCTTAAAATCAAAAAACTTGCGCAATTTTGACGCGATAAATATGAACGGATAAGCCAGCAGGATCAACACATCGATCAGAATAAAGAATAAATAAAGTTTCATCTCTTCCTCCTTACACATTCTCGTCAAGTTTCAGGGACAAAAGAACGCGAAACCACCCTGCCTTGGCAGTCTCGCGACCGCATTGGGCAACTGCGCGCAAGTGACCGGGAGCATTGAGTTGGTTGGGATGCTCCGTCTTGACGATCACCTGCCCCGCCGTAAACACTCCCGGCAGGTGCTACTCCCTGTTGATAAACTCATTCTACAATGTCAAAATACAAAAATCAACGATTTTTGAGGCTGGTCTTATACAACATATACGTTTTGGAACTGTTTCGGTTGCCATAAATCAGACTTCCGAAGTCGGAAGTTATTTATTACCCCCCATGATAAAATACTCTTTATGCAGCAATCACTGGAAAAACTACGCAAATTCTTCCGTCTCGAACACGGGAATGGATACGAAAACACCGCCATCATCGGTGGACTCGCAAAAATGCTCGATTACTGGGAAGGGGAAGCACGTGCCGATGGGATTCAGGAAGAGGTCATTCAAGCCGTCGTGCAGAGACTGCGCTCGTATGACGGACTCAGCCCCCAGTCACGCGCGGACGCGTTGAAAGGGTTGTGGAAAAGGATCGGGGATACATATCCTGAAACGCAGCAGAAACCGAAACAGAAGCCGCGTCCTGCGAATCAGAAACAGACTCAAGAACAATCTGAACCACCTGCAAAACAGGAAGTGCAGCCGAGTGAAGGACGAGAACAGCGTGAACAAAAACCGCGTCCTCCTGCCCAGCCTCGTTCTGAAACAGTTGCAGGCGCAAAGACATCCGCCACCCCCGCCGCACTCGATGCAAAGCTGACCGTCTTGCAAGGGGTTGGACCGCGCAATGCCGAATCGCTAGCCCGCCTCGGTTTGCAGACGCTCGGCGATATGCTCTATTACTTCCCGCGCCGCTACGATGATTACTCGCAGCTCAAACCCATCAAGGATTTGTTCTACGGCGAACAGGTGACCGTTATCGGCACGATCCAAAGCGTGAACGCACGTCCCATTCGCAGCGGTAAGGTGTCCATCGTTGAAGTGATCATTGATGATGGCACCGGCGCGTTGCGGTTGAGTTACTTCAACCAGCCCTGGCTTGCGAACCGTTTCAAAAAGGGTGATGCAATTTCCGTCTCGGGCAAGATCGATCAATATCTTGGTCGTCTTGTAATGAACAGCCCCGATTGGGAACCTATCGAAGCCGAGAACCTGAGCACCAACCGCATTGTGCCAGTCTACTCGCTCACAGAGCGTATCACGCAAAAATGGCTCCGAAATCAAATGCGTCAGGTCATTCAGTATTGGGCACCCGCAGTCGCTGATGCACTGCCCGAAAGCGTCCGAAACTCTGCACGGCTAATGCCATTGGGCGAAGCGTTGCTGCAGGTCCACTTTCCCGACTCACAAGATCAACTTAAAGCTGCGCGGAAACGACTTGCCTTCGATGAGATCTTCTACTTGCAGACTGGAGTCCTGCGACAGCGCCGTGACTGGAAAGCCGCCGAAGCCAAGCGCTTCACCATCTCGGACGAATGGCTGGATTCGCAATTAAAAGGCCTTCCCTTCACCCTGACTTCTGTCCAGTCTAAAGCCATCGCAGACATCCGTACTGACATTGCATCCGGCAAGCCCATGAACCGACTCCTGCAAGGCGATGTGGGGTCAGGTAAAACGGTAGTAGCGGCTTTAGCTGCCGCCATGATCACAAGCAACGGATCGCAAGCCATCATCATGGCTCCCACATCCATTCTGGCAGAACAGCATTATCGAAATATCACGAATCTTCTCAAGGACGTTCACAAGCCCGAAGAGATCCGTCTGCTGGTAGGCGATACACCCGAAGCAGAAAAGGAAGAGATCCGTAACGGACTCGCCTCAGGGATAATCAAGATCGTGATCGGCACACACGCCGTCATCGAACCGAACGTGGAACTTGCTGATCTGGAATTTGTTGTCATCGACGAACAACATCGTTTTGGTGTCGAACAGCGCGCCGAACTTAGAAGCAAAGGTACGAACCCGCATTTGCTGGTGATGACCGCCACGCCAATCCCGCGTTCCCTTGCCCTCACTCTCTACGGCGACCTCGACCTCTCGGTTATGGATGAGATGCCCGCGGGGCGTCAGCCGATCAATACGTTTGTGTTGCGTCCGCAGGAACGTGAGCGGGCTTTCACCTTGATGCGTGGGCAGGTCAAGGATGGCAAACAAGGCTTTATCATCTACCCGCTCATCGAAGAAAGTGAAAAGATCGAAGCCCGTGCCGCTGTAGAGGATTTCGATACTCTCTCGAAGGAAGTCTTCCCTAATTTGAAACTCGGCTTGTTGCACGGACGCATGCGTCCTGACGAAAAAGACGAAGTCATGCTCAAGTTCCGCGATAAGAAGTTCGACATTCTTGTTTCGACTACCGTTGTTGAAGTGGGTGTGGATGTACCCAATGCGACTGTCATGCTCATCGAAGGAGCGGATAGATTCGGTCTTGCACAACTTCATCAGCTACGCGGGCGCGTCGGGCGCGGTGCGGAGAAATCCTATTGTCTGCTTATCCCCACGCATGAAGACAAAACCGAGAACGAACGCCTGCAGGCAATGGCTGAATCAACGGATGGTTTCTTCCTTGCAGAAAAGGATTTGCAGATACGCGGTCCCGGCGAATTTTTGGGCACGCGCCAATCAGGTTACGCGTCCAGTCTGCGCATGGCGAGCATTACCGATGTCGAACTGATCGAAAAGGCGCGCATGCAGGCACAGAATGTCTTCGAGAAAGATCCCGATCTAACAAAACCCGAACACGCCCTGCTCGCCGAAGCCCTTGGAAGATTCTGGGGTGAGGGAAAAGGGGATGTAAGTTAGCCGACTGGTCGTCTGGTCCCTAGTCTTCTAGTTATAGAGACCAGACATGATTGAACTTTTGATAATACAAAGACTAGAAGACCACAGACTAGGAGACTAGAAGACTAAAATGGTTCGAGCCTTGTTCCCCGGGACATTCGATCCCATCCACTACGGTCATATTGACATTGCCACGCGTGCCACGCGTCTCTTCGACGAGGTGGTCATGGCGGTCTACGACAAACCGTTGAAATCCCTGATGTTTCCCCCCCAAGAGCGAATGTCGCTTGTTAGCGAAGCGTTGATGGATAACCCCAAGATCAAGGTTACAGGCTATAGCGGCTTGACCGTCGAATTTGCCCGCAAGATCCAGGCGCAGGTCATCGTGCGCGGATTGCGCGTGTTCTCCGATTTTGAGTTCGAGTTTCGCATGGCCCTGGCAAATCACCGCCTTGCAGAGGATATCGAGATCGTGGCGCTGATCACCGCCGAGGAACATACCTTCCTCTCATCAACCACCGTTCGCGAGATTGCAATGTTGAACGGAGATGTCTCCAGCATGGTGCCATCGTTCGTTGAAGAGGCTTTCAAGAAAAAGATCGCCGAACATGGCGACCAGCAGTCCTTCCCCAATTCGCTTCGTGATTAATCTGTGCTAGAATTGACATTAACAATTCCTTCAAGTGAAGGAGCATCCTATGGACATCCTGCAACTCATCGACCGGCTTGAAGAACTCTTCAACGAAAGTAAGTCCATTCCCCTCACCCGCAACGTGATGGTGGATGAAGACCGCATGCTGGACATCATAGACCAGATGCGCATCGCCATCCCTGAAGAGGTGAAAAAGGCACAGCAGCTGCTCGGTCAACGCGACCGGGTACTTGCCCAGGCACAGGAGGAGGCGAACCGCACCCTCGAACTTGCCCGTCAAAAAGCTGATTCAATGGTGACCAAGGATATGGTCGCGCAGGAAGCTACACGCCGCGCAGAACAGATCGTTGCACAGTCACGCGTGGAGGCTGAAAATATCCGTGCCGACGCGGATAACTATGCGATGGATAGTCTTGAGCAATTAAGGGACGAACTGGAGCGAATCAGCAACCAAGTTCTAAACGGTATCCGTATACTAAAGGATGAGCAGGCAAAGAGGGAAACGTCATCGCCATCTGTTTCAAGAACTGAGAGCTGACCCAGTCAGTGTACAACTATTATCAAAAGAGCCTTCCCAAAAACTGAAAGGCTCTTTTTGCTTTCAACCAAATCGAAATCCACGATCAGGGCGGCGGGAGGGTTGCCATTGACCAGGTGGTAAGGTATTCCCAATGCAGAACCAGGGCGATCCAACCGCCACCCGACAGCCTGCCCCAAACATTCCCCCCGGATGGATAGTATTCCACAATACTCCATGTTTTTCCTTTCAAAAAGTCAGAGCCGGTCTCCTCGGCATCGGTTGTCGGTTCCTTTTTGATCACCTGCGTTTTCTTGGCTGTTACCTCCATCGGCAGGATTGGAAAAGACTCCAGACGATCCATTGATATCCAAACGGCGCGATCGGAAACAAGGGGCCAGAAAATGCTCCCGTGCGGTGGGTCCAGCCAATAGGTTGTTTTGGTACTCCTGTTATACCCAACCACTACGAACTTATGAATCAGATCGGGTCTTGTAACATAATTTACATCCTTCAAATCCCCAGGGCTTTTATAGTCAAATGTGTTGACCCTGCCCCACCCGTTCTTGATCTCGACAAGCGTTACGATGTTTCCGCCCATGGTCAAGCTCTCCAGATTGGGGAATCCCGATGTGTTGAAAAGAGCAGTGTCATTCGCCTTTAGATATCTCATTTTTTTGGCATCGTTGCCGTTCAAGTTGTTGATGAAGGTTTCCCAACGTCCATTCATCACTGTACGATGAGTGCCAGTCCCTTCCTGAGGCAGCACGAACAATGGGACCGTCTCAGGAGTGAACAGGTTAACCCCCCCCCAATCTCTGGCAGCAGTGCGAGACTTGTAGTCATACTTGGCGATCTGACTGTCGTGTTTAACCCTGAAATATTCGATTCTTTGAATGGGTGTACCTGTTGGAAATATAACAGTGGGCACGGTTGTGGATGTAGGTTCCGGGGTGAACGTGTTACGCGGCGTGGATGTGGCAGTTGTTGTGGGCGGTATGGCTGCCTGCGTTTGTGTGGCGGCGGATTCAGCAGTCTGGGCAATGTAGGTATTGATCGCATTCGGGTCGAGCGGGGCGACCGGCGTGACCATGGATGGTACACATGCCAGAACCAGGATAAAGGTTATGAACCAGAGGAAGTATTTCTGTCCGGGAGATCTCATTGTTGTTGACTTATAGTTGATGGAATTTTATCTGACTGGCGGTGGAGGCGGCAGAGTCTCCATTGTCCATGATGTGGGATATTGCGGGTCATGCACCTCAGGATACCATAACAACGCGATCCAGCCGCCGGTTCGCAGTCTCCCCCATACGTTCGAACCGGATGGATGATACTCAACCACAGTTGCCGATTGCCCTTTGAATAAACGTAACAACACGGGTCCATTGTTCGGACCCGGTTTCGAATGGATGTAAACCGTCTGATGCACTGTGACCTTCACTGGCAGTTCGGGAAATTCTTCAAGACGTTCCAAACTAATCCAAACATCACGGCTGGAAACGAGGGGCCAGTACATTTCCCCGGGGGGCGGGTCGGCCCAGTAGGTTTCCTTGGTGGTCTTCCTCCAGCCCACCACTACGAACTTATGTACAAGATCGGGGCGGGTTAGGTAATTGACATCCTCAGGTGATACCGTCTCACCGATATGTATCGTGTGAACCTTTCCCCAATCGCCCTGTATTTCATTAAGGGTGATCACATTGCCACCCATCGTCAGGCTTTCCAATTGTGGGAATCCTGCCGTATTGAAAATGGCTGTATCATCCGCCTTTAGATATCTCAGGATTCTTTCTTCATTGTTATTCAGGTTATCGATAAAGGACTCCCATTCATCCGTAAGGGACGTTCGATGCGTTCCGGTTCCTTCACTGGGCTGGACAAACAACGGCACGGCCTCGGGTGTCTCTCCACTGACCCCGTGCCAGTCACTGGCGGCTGTGCGGGACTGATAGGCATATTTTTCCAACTGGCTGTCATGTTTGACGCGGTAATACTGTGTCTCCTCACCCGATAAACCACAGGATGACAACAGGAATACGCTCCCCAGCAGGAAGAGATACCAACGCTTCATTCCTGGATGATCTCCTTGACGCGTCCCACCAGGCCGTTCTCCAGCCGAACCTTGATCCCATGCGGATGATTTGGGGATTTGGTGAGAATATCCTTCACAATACCCTTGGTAAGTTTGCCTGAGCGCTGATCCTGTTTCAGGACGATCAGCACCGTCATGCCAGGTTTGATGTTTGCGCGTTTCTGTCCATTCATCGCTGTTCAGGGAGTTGCTGTTGTAGGGGTTGCCGTGGGAGGCGGGGTTGTTGACGTGGGTGTTAGCGATGGAGCCGGCAATGTATTCGTCGGTGTGGCAGGGATTGGCGTATCTGGTGGCACAACAGGAATGGGGGTATCCGTCGGCACGGCAGTTGGCGGGACCAAAGTCGGGGTGAGGGTTGGTTCGGGGGTTGGCGTAGGCAGGTCAAAGGTCAGAAAGATGCGTTTCTCAGCGTAGAAATCCTCTCCGTTCATGAGGTAGATCCGCAGGGTGACGCGCGATGGGTCCACGTTCTCCAGGTCCCATTCGAAGATCTTATCTGGCTGTTCGTATTTGTTGCGCCCTTCAGCAAGTACTGTCCATTCTGAAGGATCCTCACCTCTGCCATATTCCAAACGCCAGCCTGTGAAACCCCCCTTGGTGACATTGATGATAGCTTTGATCTCAACCGGCGAACTTCTAACGGTATCCACATCCTTCAAGCTGGTGAATTCAATAACGGGACGCGGATCATCGGAACTGCATTCACGTTCAGGTTTATAGAATGGATTACGTGGCAAATCGTGTGATTCAAGCCAGGCATGCCCATCGCCGGTCTTGAACCATTTGCGCGCCCATTCATCAGGAACGTTCATTACCTGTTCATCCTTGGCAAAATCCTGGCATGCGTTGCCAGCGATCAAGCCCGTCCATGTGTCGATGGTTGTGCGCGTGATCAGGTCCTGACTGCGCGGCGGAGGGAGTTGGTCACTGGAAAAGAACTCACTGCGCTGACCGCCGCGGCACCACTGCGATGGCTCGGCACCTGAAAGATTGCAAACGATCTTTTCAGTGATGCCGGATGGAATGGAAAACGGTGTGGGATTATTGTTGGAAACATACGGCACGGCATATTGCATGAACTGTGACCAGATGGGCGCAGCGCCGGAAAGTCCTGTTGTGTTGACCATGGGCGTGTAATCGGCGTTGCCAACCCAAACACCAGTAACGAGATCGGGGGTATAACCCATTGTCCAGTTATCGCGGAAGTCGTTGGTAGTGCCGGTCTTCGCGGCGACCTGGAAGGAAAGGTTCAACGCAGAGCTGCGTCCGAACATCCACGAACGCGCTTCGTTATCGGAGAGGATGGATGAAATGAGGAAGGCGTGTTCGGGGCGGATGACCTGCTCGGCTTCGGGAGACTGGTACTCGTAAACGACATTGCCCTGAAAATCAACGATCTTCAAAATGGAGACGGGCGGGACTTTCTTCCCTTCATTCGCAAACACTGAAAAAGCGGAAGTCATATCCAACAAACTGACCTCCCCCCCGCCCAGCGTCAGCGCTAGACCGTAATCCTGCCGCGTCAGACTGGTGAAGCCCAGCCGTTCAGCGACAGCGATCATGCCTTCTTTCTCTGGTGTATCAGGATTGTCGTAGATGCCGACAAATTCCAGTGCCTTGACGGCAGGGATGTTGAACGAGTTGGAAAGTGCCGTGCGAACGGTCATGCCGCCGTGGAACTTGTCATCGTAATTCTTTGGCACATACGGAGGGTTCGCCCCATCGGGGAACTCGGTCGGCACGTCCCATATCCATGTGGATGCAGTCCAGCCTTTTTCGAAGGCGGCAAGATAGGCGATCGGCTTGATGGACGATCCTGGCTGGCGCGTGGGGCTAGTCGCCATGTTGACCTGACCGGAGATGGCATCATTATTGAAATCTGGCGAGCCGACCATGGCAAGGATTTCCCCTGTGGACGGTTTGATTGCAACCAACGCTCCATTCTTTGCGTTCTTATCCGCCATCAATGCCACCTGCTCTGTGACCATGCGTTGGGCTTCGTTTTGAAGTGTTGGGTCAAGCGATGTATAAACGATAAAGCCGGAGCGATAGATGGTCTGCGCGTCGTATTGTGCTTCCAACTGCGAGCGGACAAAGTTGACCCAGTGTGGATAACGCGCGTCGATGTTATGGGCAATGAAGCTGCGCGCTTTCATTTCGTCTGCGGCGTTCAGTATTGTGGGTAGGTCCACACAAATGGGAACGTCACTGTTGCTGACCGTGATACAGCCTTTTGCCTGGCTTACTTCATACATCAGCACAAGTACCTGTTGCTGGCGTCTGAGAGTATCTTCACGGTTGGTATAGATGTCATATACCGCAGGCGATTGTGGAAGCCCTGCGAGGAGGGATGCTTCTGAAAGGGATAGTTGGTTGGCGGTCTTGCCGAAATAGGTCTCAGAGGCGGCTTCGATGCCGTAGGCAAGATTGCCGTAGTAGATCTCGTTGAGATACAGTTCAAGGATTTCATCCTTGGAATAGCGGCGTGTAATTTCCGTGGCAAGGATGATCTCACGCGCCTTGCGGAGATAGGTCCGTTGGGCGCGCTCTTCGGGGGAGAGAAGTAGTGCGCGCGCAAGTTGCTGTGTAATGGTGGACGCACCGCCGCCCTGACCGTCCGTGCGGTAGTTGACCCACAGCGCACGGATCAACGCCCACGGATCAAAGCCGGGGTGTGTGTAAAAGTCCTTGTCTTCGGTGGCAATTGTCGCTGCAAGAAGAGCCGGGGAAATTTTGTCGAGTGGGACATAGGTGCGACGTCCCGCGTTGGGATCGAGTATCTCGTAAAGCGGATTCCCATTGCGATCCAGGATGCGGGTGGTTTCGAATTGGGATGTGCGGCTTTTGAGGTCGTCCACAGTGGGAAGTGTGCGCGCGATGCGATAGTAGGAGATCATCAGGGCAGAAGCACCGATGATGGCAAGGATGACCAGACCGAAAAGTGACCAGATAAAGGCGCGCGCAAGACAACCTCCCCATTCACTGATGTTCAGGGAAAATTTGGGGTGGCTGGGCGGCGGCTGGCTTGGTCGCGGTACGGATGCGTTTCTCGACTGGGATGTACCATTGCGCTGACGGCTGGCAGGCTCATACGCGGCAGGTGTGACGCGCGTGCTGCCCAAGTCCACCTGATCGACACGGCGCGGCAGGGGCATATTGTCTTTATCCAGCGCAATGGGAGGCGTACTTCGGCTTCGATCAGGAGGGCGAGGCGTGGGTGTATGACGCGGCGTGCTGGAGCGCGTGGTGCCTCCCTTTGGCGATCCGTCTTTCGATGGTTCGATGGGAAGCTCAGGGCGCGTTTCGGCTTCGGAGTCCAGTAATTTTCTGATTCGTTTTGCGCGGTCTTCGTCGTTGGTCATTGGTGATCGGTAATTCGTAATTGGTAAATCGGGACGACACAATCGTCAATCATATATCCAAAATCAGGATGGTTTGCTCATGATCAGCACAACCCATGTGCCGCGATGGCAGACTTCATCGTTCTGGTTCTTCACTTCAAGTTTGATCGTTACGGAACCACCGCCGACACGCGGCAAGGCTTTGGTTTCGACAGTTTCAAGTTCGGTGTGGATCGTATCGCCGATGAACACCGGCTTGACGAACTTCCACTCCTTCACTTCGCGGAAGGCAATGACCGTTCCATCCATCAAGCCAGTTTGCCATGCTAACCCAGAAGCGATGGACAGACCCAGCAATCCATGTGCGATCTGTTTTCCGAACGGCATTGTCTTGCTGTACTCGGCGTCGGTGTGGATACGGTTGTCATCACCCGAGAGTTTGGCGAAGGTCATGATATCGTCTTCGGTAATTGTCCGTTTTTCGGTGACGATCTTCTGCCCGATGGTGAATTCTTCGAAGTAGTAGCCCATAATAGTCTCCTGGTCTTCTAGTCTCATAGTCTTCCGGTCTTAACTAGCGGACTAAACGGCTAGCAGACAAGAAGACTAAGCCAAATTATACCCTTTGACCTCTTGACCATCTGCCTATACAATACAGCACATGCGTGACTGGTCACTCGCCCCAGGCGACCCGCTCCACCTTACCATCGCGGCGGATTCACGCCTTTCCATACCTGATTACCTCAACGATCATATCTGGGAACTCACCCTCGGCGGCGGCGAACCCTCCGCGCTTTCGCTTCGCACCACCTTCGGTCTACGCGCAAAAGCCATGCGGCTCTTCCCGCGTTTCAGTGAAAACGGCAGGACCTTTAACAATCCAACAGACTTTGCCCTGCCTCCGACCATCCGGCGTTTCTACCCAAACTTTCTCATTATTGAGTATTCGCCTCTCCCCAACATAGACGTGTCCACTGAACACTGGGTTCCAGGTTCCAACGCCATCAGCGGACGCGTGACACTCGTCAACAAATCCAACGCCACGCGCAAAATCCGTTTTGAGATGTGCGCCCTGCTCGTCCCCATTGACGGACAGGCAATGACAGCCAAACAGAACCAGATGGTCAACATTCTTGCGGGACAAACCAGTGGACTCCATCCCATCATCTTTATGACTGGTGGACCCGCGCATGGTTCCGGTCCCCATCCCTCGCTCGCACTGGACCTCGAACTGGGTCCCGGCGCCACACGGCAATTGACCTGGTCCCAAGCCGCCACCGGCTCACCCCAGGCATCGTTCGACCTCGCACGCCAGGTTGCCGCCCGCCCCTGGGAAGCGGAACGCGCAAGGATGGAGATGGTGAATACCAGCCAGTGCATTGACATCCGCACCGGGGACAAGGATTGGGATGCAGCGTTCGCATTGAGTCAATGCACGGGGTTCAGCCTGCTCATGCCGCCAAGCAAACACCTTTCCAACACATCCATTGTCTCCGCTCGCCAGCCCGATAACGGATATTCCCCTAAAGGCGACGGCACAGATTATCCTTCATCATGGAATGGGCAGACCCCATTCGAAGCGTATTATCTTGCAAGCGTGTTACCTGCATCATCAACCGCACAAGACCTGCTGAAGAACTTCCTGACCATCCAAAGCGAAGATGGGACGATAGACGGCAAGCCAGGTCTCGCAGGGCAACGCGGGAGGTATCCCGCCACGCCACTGCTGGCAGGGTTGGCATGGAAGATTTTTGAGTCAAAGGAAGACACCGCATTCATCAAGGAAGTCTTCCCGTATCTTTTGAAATTCTTCCAGTCGTGGTTCCTGCCCGAACAGGATGAAGACCGCGACGGGCTTCCCCAATGGAAACACATCCTGCAAACGGGCTTTGAAGATAACCCATTGTTCGATGCATGGCACAACTGGTCGTTGGGCGTGAACATTTCGCAGGTGCACAGCCCGTCATTGGAAGCGATGTTGTTTCATGAGGCGGCGTGTCTCATCAAAATGGCGGAGATGATCGAACAGACCGATATCATCCCGCTGCTGAATGAGCACGCGTCCATATTGCGCCAGTCCATCGAATCCACGTGGCAGGCGCGGACGGGGTTGTATCATTATCGTGACCGCGAAACAGGTTCAGGTTTGGCGGTCAAGGAGTTGGTCAGACACCAAGGCTCGGGGACGATAACGCCGAAATTGAAGTTTGAGGCGCCGATCCGCTTGTTGGTGGAGGTGCAGGCTCAAGGTCCGGGGGCGAAGCGTCCTGAAGTCCGAATCCACCAGTTCTCCACGAAGGCTCCGGATGAGGTTATATCCGGCAGTGATTTCCAATGGCGGGAGAGCGGCTCGGTGTATACGACGAAGATTGTGTATGCGAAACTTGCGAAGGTGGTTGTGAAGGATCTTGATGAGGGGGATACGCTGACGATCAGTACGCTCGATTTCACGACCGAGGATCACACGCTTTTTACGCCGCTGTGGGCAGGCGCACCGGATGAGGTACATGCGCAGATCATGGTCGGACGTGCCCTGCTGGATTCGAAACGATTCCATCATCCGTTCGGAGTGCCTGCGTGCCCGCTTCTGACCTTCGTCTCCGCTCAGGGCGCGCCTGAAGCTGAATCAGTGTCGATGGCTGTTCACCTGCCTTGGAACCTGTTGATCTGTGAAGGCTTGCTGAATTACGGATTTCAATCCGATGCGGCGCGTTTATTTGTGCACAACATGTCTGCGATCATCCAAAACCTGAAAGCGAACCACGCCTTCTATGCGCGCTATCATGCTGAAAAAGGGACAGGCATCGGTGAACGCAACGCCCTGAGTGGACTTGCCTCGGTGGGCTTGTTCCTAAAAGTGCTGGGCGTGGAGATCGTCTCTTCGACGCGCGTGAAACTCGAAGGAGATAATCCCTTTCCATGGGATGTGACGATCGGTTATAAGGGCTTGAAAGTGATACGGGGAATCAACCAAACAGAAGTGATCTTCGCCAACGGCAAGTCCGTGACGGTAACAGGGTCAGAGCCAATGGTGGTGGAGTTGTAATAATCGATAAAAGGACAAGCACAATGAAAACGATCGGGTTATTGGGTGGGATGAGTTGGGAAAGCACGGCACTGTATTATCAATGGATCAATGAATTGGTAAAAGAAAAATTAGGCGGATTACATTCGGCGCGGATCGCGATGGTCAGTGTCGATTTTCAAGAGATCGAAGAGTTACAGCATAAGAACAAATGGGATGAATCAGGTGAGCTCTTAAGTAAGGCGGCTCAGAAAATAGAAGCAGCGGGAGCAGATTTTCTGGTGATCTGCACAAATACAATGCATAAAGTAGCGCCACAGATCGAAGAAGCGATAGGGATCCCATTACTGCATATAGCAGATGCGACGGCAGAAGAGATCAAGAAGCAGGGAATGAAAACGGTGGGACTGCTGGGCACAAAATTCACAATGGCGCAGGACTTTTATGTGGGACGCCTGGAGGGGAAACATGGATTGAATGTGCTTATTCCGAACAAAGATGATCGAGAGATCGTGCATCGGGTAATCTATGAAGAACTCGTGTTGGGGAAGGTGAAGGAACGATCACGTGAAGAGTATCTACGGATCATGAACAAATTGAGGGAAGAAGGAGCCGAAGGTGTGATTGAAGGATGTACAGAGATCGTGATGCTGGTGCAACAAAGGCATATAAAAATCCCGTTGTTCGATACCACGGCAATCCATGCAAGAAAGGCTGTGGAGAAGGCGTTGGCTTAAAGGTGTCAAATCAAAAAGGTGACAGTCATTTTGGGAGTGACTGTCACCTTTTTGATTCGTTTATTGTGGTTCTACAAATGCCTGTCCAGCCACTCGATCATCACTTTGAACACTTCCGCCTGTTCGGGTTCGTTGTGGATTTCGTGATACAAGCCATCCCATAACTTCAACGTGACATCCTTGTTCTTTTCACCTGCAAGTTTGGCAAACTCTTCGCTTCCACTGGAGTAAACTAAAGTGTCCTTTTTACCATGCATGACGAGCAGAGGAAGTGAAAAAGCTTTTGCACGCGTAAAACATAGGTTAACAGCTTCCAAGGTGGTTTTGCCAAGTCCCAAACTGCTTTTGCCATGTATCAGCGGATCGTTAACATATTTCTGCACCACAGCGGAATCACGTGAAATGGTTGCAGGGTCCAATCCTGTTGGAATGATCATTGATGGAAAGAGCGACCCCAGTACCTTTACCATCGCAACTTTACTCTTTTGCTCAAGCAGTGGTGAATGCAACGCCACGCCGGTGACAATCACTGCTTTGATCCCATCGGGATATTGAAATGCATATGCAAGTGCAAACAACCCACCGAGGCTGTGACCGTAGAGAAAGATCGGCGAACCGGGATGATTCTGCTTTTGAAATTCAATAAATTGCTGAATATCTTGCAAAGCCACATTAAGTGAGGGGATATGTCCGCGCGGACCGCCGGTTTGACCATGACCGCGCAGGTCAAAGCCAAAGAGGGCATAGCCTGCCTCGTTCAGCGCCTCCCCCACATGTGCATACCGCCCGGTGTGCTCGCCCAATCCGTGGATGAGGCAAACGATGGCTTTGGGTTTCCCCTCCGGTTCCCAGCCCTGCATGTAGAATGTGATGTCGTCGTTCATGTCGGTGTTTAGTTTGGTATTCATGATTGCCTTATGGTAGGGGCGGACCCAATAGATCGCCCCTACTACATTTGTTGTTTGTTATTTTTCACCAGTGATGGTGAATTCGCAGGCTTCCTTTCCCATTGCCTTGCAGGAGGTTTCCTCCACGTCAAAGTTCTTTTCCGTTGCCCAGAAAAGGGCTTCACGGATGAGTCCCACGGTCACGTAACAGATCGGCGCGGGAGCGGACTGACCGTCAGTGTTGGGAGATGCGTGGTCGGCAAGAAGCAAGTCGAGATCCAGGGTATGAACCGTGATGTCGCTGGATGAAGAATCGATGAATTTGGCAAGCAGTTCGAGGGTCGCTTTGCAACGCGTCGATAGCGGGAGTCGCTTGATGACAGCAGCTTGCGCCTTGTTTCCAAACGCGGCATCCTCCAGAAGTTGATCCCACAGACGCTGTCCCACACGGATGAGCACACCGCGCGCACCGCGTCCATAATAGGTGCGCATGGCGGCTTGCAACGATGCGTATGCCTTTGCGGCTTTAGCGGGGTCGGTTTTGACAAAGGTTTCAGGCTTGGACCAATCCGCAGGAAGTTTGGAAAGAGAAAGCATGGCATTGAACTGGTCAGGTCCAAGTTCCTTCACGACCGTTTCGACGAAACGACGCAGAACACGGTTGGAAAATTTTATATCGCTCACTCCTTCATGTCTCCCACTTCGAACCTGCAATATTCATCGCCTTTCGCCATGCAATGTGTTTCGATAACTTCAAATTCCTTGCCCGTTGCCCATTGCACCGCTTCTGAAACGGAACCAATATAGAGATAACAGATGGAATGGTTGCTGTGGCGGTTGTTACAAACGGCGCAGGTGGCATCCACATAGGCAAGCTTGTCGCCGCTTTCATCCAGCCAGGCGTTGACCTGTGCGTTACTCTTCTTCAACGCATCCGCCATACCATTCAGGATGAATTTGATGCGTTGTTTTTCGGGCAGTACCTTGAGCGCAACGCCTGCAATGCCCAGCAGAGCTGCCTGCTCGCGCACACCGTATTGGAATGAAGCCTTGCCGATGCGTCGCAATATACCCTTGCCGCCACGACCGTAAAAATCCTCAATGGCCTGATTCATTTGCGCATACTGTGACGCCTTGATGGAAGGCTCCAGATTGTTCGGAGGAAAATTCCCAATGAACCTGTCCAATCCGCAGGATTTGAGGACCGCGTTCAAACCGTGATCGCCCATCACCTCCTGCATCGAGGTCAATGCCTGCCTTACAAGCGAATTGATGATGACTGCATCTTCCCGGGCTGCCATACTGCCTCCTTCTCTGACGAAAGTAATTCATCACAAAGGGCACAATGTGTCACAAAGGTTAATTCTTTTCCTTCATGTTCCTTCCTGACCTTTGTGGTAAAGAACACTTAATGTCGAAACTCTCTAAGAATATGCCGCTACATCGAAAGTATACACGGGATATGCCTCACCTGTGCGAAGAAATCCCATCCGTTGATACAGTTTCAGCGATGTCTGGTTATCGCTCTGCGTGTTCACAGTAAGTTTTAGGTAGCCGTTCTGCACGAGCTGCTCAAACAAGTTCCCCACTAACGCCTTGCCTACACCGTGTCCCTGCACAGAGGGATATACCGCCAGGCGCGCCAGGTGTGCCCGCGAGCCCGACCCTGTTGTTATTTGATAGCCGATCACACCGCGCGTATCTTCAACCACAGTTGCAAACAATGACTGCTTCAATGCCCGCCGCAATGTTTCCTCTGAATTATGCCAGAGCGGATCAAAGGATGTGCCGTCCACAGTCGTGACAGCCGAAATATCAGCCTCGGTCATCTTGCGGATGCGGATACCATCCGCTTCACGCGCCGCCCAAGGCTGATACGTCCACTCGAGCATCACAATACTCTGACGGTTCTCGAACCCGCTCATTTCCAACACCTTCTGGAACCATGGATGCTGTACGATGGCGGCAACCTTTGCCCCGCCTGCGCGTGCAATATCCCCCCTTGCGGTACTCCACAACACAGTCCACGCGTTATCCGCGGACCAGGCGCTTGAATGAACAAAAAGCCGCACCCAGGCGATCCCTTTTGTTTCCTCGGGACAAGCCAGTGCGGCTGTGATCTTTGAACCTTCATCCACCGCCCAGAAATATTTATCGCCCAACCATTCCAACGGTGAGCGCCAATCCAGGTGGCGGTGGGAGCGGGTCTCAAAGAGGATCAGGTTCGATAACCGTTGATGATCGTTGAGGTCCGCCGGGCGAACCTGTGTGCTGATCACTACCTGATAAATCCAATTCGTTTGAAAAACTTCAGGATGCGCTGGGTAAAATTGGGTTTTTCGACGAGACGCAGGGAGTCATACACATCCATTTGAGCGGCGGAGATGCGTCCATGTTTGAGGTGCAGGTTTGCGGCAGCTTTACGCACCACGGAGTGCAGGTCACCCTCCCCTACCTGCTCAAGCAGGGATGCGGCACGCTCATATTCCGCAATGGCTTCCTGGTATTTCTTAAGTCCTTCCAACGCGGCAGCGCGGTTGCCCACGGCAAATCCTTGACGCTTTATATCGCCAGCCTTTTGAAAGACCTCTTCCGTTCCATCGGTGGCTTCAAGGGCTCCTTTTGCATTGCCTGCCTGCAGAAGCGCCACGCTCTGATTGTTCTTCGCTTCTGCCGCGTTCAATTCATCCTGCGCGTCGGCATACGCCTGCGCGGCTTGCGCGAACAAGTCCGCCGCAGCCTTGTAGTTTCCCTGTGCGTATTCCTCTTTGCCTTGTTCTGTTAATTGAATGGGAGCATTATTTGCCACGCGTAAATCCTATAAGGTAATATCCAACAAGTCTTCTGCCACTGAGCGAAGTTTATCTTTGGACATGCTGCTCAACTTCATTGCCAGTTCCAAGTATGGGCGGTTGACCGGCATCGACACAAACTGGCGCAATTCCTCCGGCAATTCCAGGAAGTTCTGGATGGCTTCCTCATTCGTCAGCCACTGTCCGATGGGACCACTGCGGTCGAAGAAGGTTTCGATGCGTCCTCCCAGTGAAGAGACCATCACTTCCAATTCAGGCAATGGGATGGGACGTTCGCCCAACTCATACGCCTTGATGCGTGCGCCGGAGATGCCGGTCTCGTGTGCAAGATTGCGGATCGAGATGCTGGCGTTGGTACGTTCCTGTCTGAGCAGCGCGCCAATCTTTCGCTGGCGGACAGCCAATAACTTGGGAAGATCGAGCGCCTCGATCGGGAGCGGTGAATTGGATTTGATCTCCCTGCTCCAGAATTGGTCAATGGGCAGGTCAAGATAATAGACGAGCGTTTCCAATTCAGGCAATGAGGGAGCTTTGCGCCCCTCTTCATAGGCACGAAAGATTCCGCCCGTTGTGCCAATCGCATCAGCACATTCCTTGATGTTTCGACGCGCCGCCATGCGTGCATCGCGAATCAACACGCCTAGTTTTTTGGAGCGAATAGTGATTTGGGTCTTTTTATCCATGCTGCCTCACTGTCTTGATTATAGCAGAGGCTTTTCCTGTTTATCTTCTTGATCCCATCCCGCTGCCGGGCATAAAGATCTCAGCACTGAGCTTGAAGCCAGCCGCCTCCAGTCGCGGACCAAAGATCGGACGGATGCCGGTTGCCTTTAGCTCACCCAATATCTTACCTTCCTGTCCAATGCCGGTCTGCTCGAATCTAAAGACATCCGTTAACACGACGGTTTCACCTTCCATGCCAACCACCTCGGTGATGGCAGTCACCTTGCGCGAGCCATCCTTCAAGCGTGTCTGTTGAACGATCAGGTCGATGGCGGAGGAGATCTGTTGGCGCACCACTTTGAGCGGCAGGTCTATGCCTGCCATCAGCACCATCGTCTCCATGCGGGAGAGAGCATCACGCGGAGAGTTGGCATGGAGCGTGGTCAGCGATCCGTCGTGACCCGTGTTCATGGCTTGCAGCATATCCAGCGTTTCGCCACCACGGCACTCACCGACCACGATGCGATCCGGGCGCATGCGCAGGGAGTTGCGCACAAGATCGCGTATCGTCACCGCGCCTTTACCGTCTATGTTTGCCACTTTTGTTTCCAGGCGGAGAACGTGATCCTGCTGGAGCTGCAATTCCGCCGCATCCTCGATAGTGACGATACGATCATGCTCGGGAATGAAGCTGGAGAGCACGTTAAGAAGCGTTGTCTTGCCTGAACCTGTGCCTCCTGAAACAACGATGTTCAAGTGGGCAACCACACATGCCCGCAGGAACTCGCCCATGTTCTTTGTCAGCGAACCGAACTTGATCAGGTCATCAACCTGGAGTTTGTCCTTCTTGAATTTACGGATGGTGATACAAGGACCGTCAATGGAAACAGGACGAATGACCGCATTGACGCGCGAGCCATCCGGCAAACGTGCGTCCACAGTGGGACTGTCCGCATCCACGCGGCGGCCGAGGGGCAGGATGATACGGTCAATGATGCGCATGACATGATCATCATCATCGAATGTGACACCGCTTTTTGTCACCCTGCCGCTTCTTTCAATAAATACCTTCTTGGGCCCATTTACCATGACTTCGCTGACATCTGGGTCGTCAAGCAGGGGTTGGATGGGACCAAAGCCAGTGAACTCATCCACAATTTCATGGAAGAGATGCTTCTTCATATCCTCCGGCAGGTTCACACGCGTCTGGGCATAAACGTCTGCCAGGTGTTTTTTGATCATCTCAGAGCGGTCACCTAATTGAAGCCCCTCACCCTCCATGATGCGGCTGACGTTCTCAACCAGGTAACGTTTAAACTTGAGCAGATCAGCTGATGTCAGCCGGTTGGAATTAATCGGGGTTGCCATTAGGAATTACCCTCCTCACCTGATTTTTGTTCCGGCATGACCCATACAATGTGTTCGCGTTTTACTGCCAAGAAGGGGGAATGAAACAGCGTTTGCCCGTCAGGGCCCTGGACGTGCACATCGGTCAACGCCAGGAATTTCTCA
This sequence comes from uncultured Anaerolinea sp., assembly GCA_964436455.1. GTDB lineage: Bacteria > Chloroflexota > Anaerolineae > Anaerolineales > Villigracilaceae > Defluviilinea. Next base: position 61,678 of record CAYTDB010000007.1, read on the forward strand.
TCCAGGTCCAATTCGTCTTTTACACGCTGGTCGCGACGCACGTGCATCCGTCCGCGCATCATGTGGGTTGTGGTCTGGATGGTCACAAAAATCGATACCTTGGAAACGATATCCGTGAATACCTTTCCGTGTTCATCATATTCGATGGTCATGGCACCTCTCTATTGTCTCTGATCAAATCGTCCCACCATCAGGCAGGTTTTACCAGGCAGGAATACTGCTTCAGGAAACTTCCCAGCATCCGCAGATTATCGCCAAAGTTTAGCCGAATTTGAATAGAAACAACCTTGCACTTTACTTAAGGTCACGGCGTGCACGCAATTGACGGGCAAGTTTGACCATATCCCCTGCAGTGTCCTTGAAAATGATGGTGGCTGTATCGTTGGGATATTTCGTGATGATGGGCTGGTTCAGGTTATTTGCCAGCGCAAAATTACTCCCCATATAAGGCAGTGTCATCTTGATCGGAAAACCGATAATCTTTTCCGCCTCAGTCTTGGTCAAACCTTCCAATCCCACTGCGCGGTTGAGGATGGCATACACATTCTGTGCATTGATGCCCTGTGCGTGCAGGTAATCCCAAACGGTCTTGGTTAGCTTCACGGTACTCTGGTCAGTGGAAACGATCAGGGAAATGAGGTCAGCTTGTTGGATGAGAGGCAGGCTGATGCGCGAGAGTGAACGTCCCAGATCCAAAATGATGAAATCGTAAGCAGTGCGAAGCACATCCACAATCTCCCCAATGCGGTTACCTTTCAGTTTATTCCCATGCTCGGGATCAGGAGAACCAGCCAGCAATTGGAATTTCCACAACTTCGGCTCAGGCAGGTTCTTCAGGAAATATTCCCGGTTCGTCTCATCGGATGGGAGGTCTGCCACAGTCACGAGATTCTCTTGCCCCTCATAACCGATGATCTGCGCAATCGACCCAATGGGCAGGACCAGGTCGACAACCACCACGCGCGCATCCGGGTTCTGCTCCTTGATTGTCATCGCCAGGTTGGCACACAGGGACGAGGTACCCGTTCCGCCTTTGGCGCTCAGGAAGACAGTCAACAAACCGTTTTTCTTTTCTTCCTTGGTCGGTTCCGCAACTCCCGGTGCAATCGTACCGGCGCCGAAAATGCGGTCAAGCACTGCATGCAATTGGGGAACCGCCTCAGAGGATTTGACGATAAATTCTTCTACCCCGGCTTTAAGGCAGGCTTCCTTACGCGCAGGAGCAGGGTCACTGGAAAATGCGATAATGTGCATTTTGCCAGAGCGCGCATTCTGGCGCAACTTTTGAACAAACTCAACATCCTGAATATCAGAGAAAGATGGGTCGAATATCACCATGTCCGGATGGTCACGCCATGCCGCGATTAACGCTTCTTTTCCGGACCCCGCTTCAAGAACAGTGAATTGTCTTTCCTTTAACACGCTCGAGAGATACTCACGAGTAGCCGAGTTCTCATCCGCGATCAGGATTTTTTTTCCGATCATGCCAACTCCTTGCCGGGTCTATTTATTCTTCGATGGGCGGCATCAGGTACCCAAGACCAGAGCGGGTCACAATGTGCTTCGGGCTGTGTGCATCGTCTTCGAGCTTTTGCCTCAAACGAGCAATGCTTACCCATAAAATTTCCTTGTCTGTACGATATTCGGGCCCCCAAACGCTGGTGAGCAATTCCTCAGAGGACATGATCTTGCCAACATGATGCGCGAATTGCAGCAGCAAACGATATTCAGTCGCGGAAAGGGAAACAGGGGTTTCACCCTTCCATATTTCGGCACGGGCGAAATCTATCTTTAAGTTTCCATGTGTGAAGAAACGAGACTGTCCACCCACTTCGGCGGCTGGCTGGGCACGGCGCAAAACAGCACGGACGCGCGCCAGCAGTTCGGTGGCTGAGAATGGCTTGACCAAATAGTCATCCGCTCCCAAATCAAGACCACGTACACGATCCTGCTCGTCGCCTTTGGCTGTCAGGATGATGATGGGGGTGTTGGAAAACTCGCGGATGCGTTGTGTAGCTCCGAACCCATCCAGTTTGGGCATCATCACATCCATGAGCACCAGGTCTATCGGCTGGTTCGAAAAGACATCCACCGCCTGTGCCCCATCTGATGCGGTGACGACTTCGTAACCTTCCGTTCTCAAGTTCGCCTCCAACAGACGGAGATAACGGGGTTCATCGTCCACTATGAGTATGCGTTTTGCCATTACAGCCTCCTTCACGTTATTGCAGGTTGGTTGATGGGCAGTTCAATGAAAAACGTGGTTCCGTGACCGGGGTTCGATTCTGCCCAAATCTTACCACGATGTGCATCGATAATTTGCTTGCAAATATACAGCCCCAAACCAGTACCCGTCGCCTTTTCGGTGCGGACCCGGTAGAAACGCTGGAAGATCAACGGCAGTGATTCGGCTGGAATACCGGGACCGTGATCGGAAAAAGTAACAATCAGGGATTGTCCCACCTGTTTCAAACTGACAATGATGGCAGAACCCGGTGCATATTTAACCGCGTTGGTAAAGAGGTTCTCGAAAACCTGTGCAATGCGTACGCCGTCAGCATGAATGGGTGTGGATGATTGCAGGTCAAGGCTTACATCCAGTTCCTTGTAGCGGGAGCGGATGCGGGCTGTAACATCCCGCAAGACAGCATCCAGCCTGAGAGGTTGGAAACGAAGCGGGAGAGTCTTGCTTTGCAAGCGCGCTGATTCCAGCACATTCTCAATCAGTAGGGAGAGGTGGTCTGCCTCCTCATCGATGATCGAGAGGAATTCCTTTTGCGTTTCTGTATCCCAGGAAGTGTCCTCGCGCAGGAGGCTGGTGCTGTAACCTTTGATAAAGCCAAGTGGGGTGCGTAGTTCATGTGAGATGGTGCTGACAAAATCCTCCTGCAACTGGATCTGCTGCTTCAATTCCCCCAATTCCTCGTTCATCTTTCTCCATGTGTGACGTTCGAAGAGTACCGAAAGGAGTTCAGCGCCAAGTGTTGCCACAGTGATATGTTCATCAATATAGGCAGGTCCACCAAACCGAACGAATACCAACGCACCATTCAACATTCCATCTGCATGCAGGGGAAGTCCCAGTAAATAAGCCTGTTGCAGGCGATCTCTCGATTTTAAAAAATTCTCAGGTTTCTGAATCAACAGCTGTTTTTTTGCCAGCACCTGGTTCGCGATATCCTCCCCCCAGGCGGCATCGGCTTCGGCATTCTTGGCTCGTCCCACTGCGCGTGCGTAAACGATCTCAAGAGTTCCTGTTTCCTCGTCCTGTAAGTATGCTGCAACATTGTCGAACACAAATTCCTTGCGAAGTACCGTCAGGAAATTTTCGACGGTGTTACGTGTATCCCCCCGCCCGTTGATGATCTTCATCAACTCATTCACATAGGAAAACGGTTGGGTATCCATGGATTACTTGTCACCTGCCACAGCCAGTAGTGGGAATTGGAATGTGGTGCCGCGCCCCTCCATGGACTGCACATCGATCATCGAGCCGTGTGCTTCAATGATCTGCCGCACAAGCGACAGTCCCAGTCCGGTACCGCCATAACGTCGTGTGGAAGAACCATCGAGTTGATGGAACGGCTCAAAGATCTCGTTCAGGCGATTATGAGCGATGCCGATGCCGGTATCCGTGACGGAGACAATAACCAGGTTCTCGCCCTCGCGCTTGAGATTGAGCACCACGCTTCCGCCCGTGGACGTGAACTTGATCGCGTTGTCAAGAAGTTGACTCAACGCCCAGCCGATCTTCTGCGAATCGCCCTGCACGAAAGGGGTGTCCTCGTCAATGACGGCTTGCAGGTTGATCCCTCGATCCTTTGCCTTTTCTGAAAACGATTTGACTGCCAGGTTGGCAATGCGGTGGATGTCCATGTCGGCGAGCTTTATGCTCATTTCACCACGCGAAGCCAGTGAGACCATGATCAGATCTTCGAGCAGGCCTTCGAGCCTGCCCGAAGACTGCTGACTGACTTGAAGGGCATGTTTTTGCTCCTCGGTGATTGGTCCCAACGATTCAGAGACGAGTAGTTCGAGATAACCTTTGATGTGCGTAAGCGGAGTGCGCAATTCATGCGAGATGTTGGCAATAAAATTGGCTTTCAACTGGCTGAGTTCGGAGACACGCTGTAGTGCCTGTTGCAGTTCGGCAGTGCGTTCCTCCACGCGGCGTTCGAGGGTGCGGTTGGCAGCCTGCAAGGCGGAACGCAGTTGCAGGATCTGTTCCGTGACAGCCTGATCAAGGTCGGAACGGTCTATGTATTTCAGGTCGATCAAAGCCTGCCCGAGCAGGAAGGTATCTCCCTTGTCTGTTTGTTTGAGTTGATAATCGAGCGCAGCCTGTAGATTCTCTTCTGTGATAAGTCCCTTTTGAACGAGATATTCCCCCATGCGAGGCACGAGCATTTCAGGAGATAGTTTGGGCAATGTTTGCGTCATAGGCTTTTCACTCATACTTTGTGCTATCTTTTTGCGCGCACTTATCTTGTCACTATCACCGATAAACCCATTCTCCACCTACCATTGTAGCCGATGATTGCATGGTAAGCAATTCATCAGGGTCGCAGGTAAAAGGGTCTTTTTCAAGCACAACCAGGTCGGCGAGGTGATTGGGAGCAAGCCTGCCGAGGCGGTCATCCATGTAGGCGGCGTAGGCGGGACCGAGCGTGTAGCCCTCCCAGGCTTCAGCGAGGGATAGTTTCTGTTCGGGGTACCAGCCTTCGGCGGAGGGTGAGCCGTCGGCGCGTCGGCGGGTGACCGCGGCGTGCAATCCCAGAAACGGATTCGGGGAATCTACAGGTGCGTCCGATCCGAAGGCGAGCCGCGCGCCGCTGTCCAGTAGAGTCCGCCAGGCGTAGGAAAGTCTGGCACGTTCACCCCAGAAATCGTCCGCCATCTTCATATCAGAAATCGCGTGGATGGGCTGCATGGAGGCGATAACATTCAATTTGCCAAGACGAGCTGCATCGTCAGGGTGAAGCACCTGCACATGCTCGATGCGGTGGCGCATGTGCAGGAGGCGATTTTCGCTTTCGTAATTACGAAGTTGCTCGAAGGCATCGAGGGTTTCATGGTTTGCGCGGTCACCGATGGCATGGACTGTCATACCAAGCCCGACACCCGCGGCTTTGCGCCCCTGCTCAAAGAGTTCTTCGCCGTCCATGTTGAGGATGCCGCGATTATTTTCCTCACCTTCATACGGTTGGAACATGGCAGCAGTGTGCGGACCAAGCGCGCCGTCCATAAAGACTTTGACATTGCCAATGCGCAGCATTTCATCGCCGAAACCGCCGCGCAGACCAAGTTCATGCGCTTGGTCAAGCAGGTCGACAGGGAGGTTCTTCAGCACGCGCAGTCTGAGTTTGCCCTGCGCATGGAGCATCTGCAGCGCCATGAAGGAATCGCGGCGGTCAAAATCGTGAACGCCGGTCAAGCCCATTTTCCACAAGATGGTTTGTGCCTTTTCGATGGCATCTGCAATTTCGCTCAGTGTCGGTTCGGGAATCGCAATGCCTGCCAATTCCATCGCGGTTTCGAGCAGCACGCCTGTGATGCTACCGTGCGCGTCACGCTGCAATGCTCCGTTTTGTGGATCAGGGGTCTGGTTCGCGATGTTCGCCAGTTTCATCGCGGCGGTGTTGACCACTCCGGCGTGCAATGACTTGGCAGTGAGGTACACGGGATTGTTCGGTGTGATGGCATCGAGCTCGGCGGCGGTGATCCAGTTGCCATCATCCCTCCCTCCTCTGCCGCCGGGAGAGGGGGACCATGTGTTTTGGTTCCAACCGTGACCGAGAATCCATTCGCCAGGTTTGGCGGTTTTCGCGCGTTCTGCCACGCGGCGCAGGCACTCCTCTTTTGTATCCGTTTCACATTCAACTTTTTGCAGGCTCAGCGAATAATGCTTCAAATGGATGTGCGCGTCGGTGAGACCGGGCAGAATGAAACGCCCGTCCATATCCTGTTTTTCGGCATTTGGGAATTGGGATAACAAAACATCCGCATTGCCGACCGCGATGATTCGTTCACGGTCAATGACGATGGCGGATACCGTTGGTTGTGATTTGTCCTGTGTGTAGATATGTGTGTTGTGGAGGAGTTTCATGTTTTATCCTGAAAAAACCTGACATGTCTTCGCTAGAAATTGATCAGTGATATCCATTGTCCACGCAAAAGGTTTGAAAGCCAACGGTCAAAATGAGACATGTCAGGTTTACGTCATTATGCCAATTTTTCCAACAAGGAATCCAATTCTTCATCGGAATAATAATAAATAGTGATGTTCCCGCCTTTTTTGCCGTGCTTGAGTGTGACCTTCGTCCCCAAACTGGCACGCAGACGACGTTCGACATCGTTCACGTCCGCGCTCTTATTTGCTCTTTTTCCCGACGGCGTTTTCTTCCCCGAATATTTTCCTGCCAACGCCTCTGTCTGGCGGACGCTCAGGTCTAGATTGACAACCTGATTCAGCAGAGCTTCCTGCGCCTTTGCAGAATTCAATGCCAGCATGGCACGCGCGTGACCTTCGGAGATGCGCCCATCCACCAATGCCTGTTTGACCGCGGCGGATGCATCGAGCAAGCGCATGGTGTTTGTGATGGCCACGCGGCTTTTGCCCACACGCTCTGCGATCTTTTCATGCGAGAACTTGAATTCCCGGGCAAGGTTCTGATAAGCCTCCGCCTCTTCGATCGGATTCAAGTCCGCACGTTGGACGTTTTCAATAAGGGCAAGCTCAAGCAATTGCTGGTCTGTTGCAGTACGGATGACAACAGGGACGGTTTTCAAACCCGCCTTGCGTGAAGCCTGTAAACGGCGTTCACCCGCGATCAGGATGTACACCCCGTTCTTACCGGGGGAAACGATAAGCGGCTGGATCACTCCATGCTCGCGGATGGACGCGGCAAGGTTCTCCAACTCCTCAATATCAAATTTTTCGCGCGGCTGGCGTGGGTTGCGCTGAATGAGGTCAATGGAAATTTGTGTGACACCGCCTCCGCCGCTGCTGGTTTTGGTTTCTCCAGCCGGGATGAGGGCATCGAGTCCTTTGCCGAGACCGGTTCGTTTGGGCATGATTTCTCCTTACATTCAACGTAGGGGCGAGGTCATCTCGCCCTCGTGTTGCATCAATCAAACAGGGCGGCACGCTATACAGCGCAGCCCCTACATGTTTATTTCCCATCGCCTTTCAGTAATTCCTTGGCTAGCGCTTCGTAGGCAGTTGCACCCACGGATGAAGGTGCGTACGCCGAGATGGGAAGTCCATACGAGGGCGCCTCCGCCAGGCGGATACTGCGCGGCACCACGCTCTTGAAGACCTGACCAGGAAAATGATTATTGACTTCCTTGACCACATCGTTGGAAAGATTTGTGCGAGGGTCGAACATGGTCAACACAACGCCGCGCACACGCAGGTCCGGGAAGAGAAGCGATTGGACGCGGTGGATCGTCTGCGTGAGTTGACCGAGTCCCTCGAGGGCGAGGTATTCGCATTGCACAGGGACAAGCACTCCCTGCTTGGCAGCGACCAGTCCATTAACGGTTAATATACCGAGTGAAGGCGGGCAATCGATCAGAATGTAATCGTATTTTTTGTTCACCGATTCGAGTGCGGTCTTGAGGCGAAACTCGCGTCCGAGTTCATCCACGAGTTCGATCTCTGCGCCGGCCAATGCGGGTGAGGATGGCAGGAGCGAAAGGTGCAGCCGCTCATTGAACAGGATCGCTGAGGCGGGTACTTCACCGTTGAGCAAAGCCTCATACGTGCCAGACTGCACGGTGTGCTTATCCACGCCGAGGCTGGAGGTGGCATTGGCTTGCGGATCAAGGTCAACGACTAGGACGCGCTGTCCCAGCTTGGCGAGGTATGCGGCAAGGTTGATGGCGGTGGTAGTTTTGCCCACTCCGCCTTTTTGGTTGACGAGGGTATAGATGCGGGTCATAGAATTTTCGATTTCAGGTTTATGATTTTGGATTTTTTACGGTATCACTACCATCGCGCATTGTTCGATCTCCAGTTGTGTGGGGATTCCATCCAGTCCGGCGCGTTCCACGGAATGAGATGCGATCAGTGTTGCAAAGCGTGTCGCCTCCCACGGATCGCGGGTATTCAGGTATCGCATAAAGAAGGCGGTGGCAAAGATGTCGCCTGCACCGGTGGCATCCACTTCTTTGACTGAAGCAGCGCGGAAGCGGCGGCGGTCACCATGCCAATACAACACTGCACCTGCCGAGCCTTCGGTTACAACCAGGATCTTTGTCTGTCCTGCCATGTGCTCAATGAGCAGATCGTCCCCGTTCACATCCTCGCGGCTGAGCACCACGGCACCCGCCTGTGCAAGTGCCGTGTCTGAGTTCTTCCATTCGCACGGAGAAACAAACCCATTCGAATCCCATTGACGCATCCAGCCTTGAGGGGTCAAGCCAAGCAAGGTTGGGGAGAAACCTTTTGGTAGAACAGAATCGACTTCGTTCGCAATGGGACCGAGGTGAATGATGGAAGCGCTGCGCCATGCATCAGGAATGCGATCGAGGTCAATACGTGAAGCCTGTGCGCGCAGGTATTGCATGCGTCCGCTTTCGGAATAAATATTTTCGTATGTGGTACTTGATTCTGATCTGATTGAAACCAGCGGAATACCGCTCAAAGGCTCGAACGAGATATCATCACTTGCCGCAGTTACGATCCCCACCCTCAAACCCAAAGCACGCGCGGTCAATGCCGAGTAGGCGACCGTCCCGCCCAAAACCGGACCCCTCGGGGTCAGATCGCGCGCAATGTGACCGATCACGAGATAATCCACTGGTTCAAGCGGAACAATGTCAGGCATGGGCGAATTATACCGTGAGACGATTTATATACCTGTTAAATAGACTTTCCTCTTTCAACCTCCATATGACATGAAGAAGAAAGAGGAAAGATAATGTTCTTCAGGAAGTTGGTCAGTCTTCCTTTGGAAGGATCACCACTTTGCGATACGGTTCCTCGCCGGTGCTTTCGGTCATCACAGCCGGGTGTGCGCGCAGTGCAATATGAATGATGCGGCGTTCTGCGGAGGGCATCGGTTCCAATGTCTGCTTGCGCCCGTTCTTGGCAACCTGGTCTGCCATGCGGTTCGCCATTTGCACCAGTTGTTTCTCACGACGGGCACGATACCCTTCCACATCCACAACGAGCTGCACGAATTGTTCCGTCTCCTTGCCGATGATCAGCGAGGCAACATATTGAAACGCATTGAGAGTTTCAGAGCGCCTGCCGATCAGCACACTGAGGTCGCTGCCGCGCACATCCACATTGATGTAACGACGGTCATCGCGGTCCGTGTCACCGTAATGAGCAGAGACCTGCGCCTCCAGCCCCATCAAGTGAAGCAGTTTCGAAACGACGGACTCGGTGCGATCGAGCAGCGGATCATGTGCCAGCGTGGATTCGGATTTTCTAACGGGAGCAGGATTCTCCTGAGCACGAGGCGAAGGGGACTGAGTCCGCGCCGCGGGCTTCGGTTCAGGCGCAGGGACAGCTGATTCCGTCTTAGCAGCCTTTTCCTCCTCCGGTCCATTCACTGTCAAACGGACACGCACCTGCGATTTTCCCAGTCCGAACAAACCCTTGCTCCCTGCATCCAACACTTCAACACTTACAGCATCCGCCGTGAGACCGAGCTGCGCGAGTCCTTGTGCGATGGCTTCCTCGACGGTTGGTGCGATGATCTCCAGTGTGGTTTTCGCGTTCATACCCGCCTCCTTATGATTCTTTTCTCATGCCTTTTGGCAACAGGTTGCTCCAATTGGCTTTACCCTGCGCGGCATATTGAACGATACCAAGGATGTTGCTTGTGATAAAGTACACCGCCAAGCCCGATGGAAAGGTGAGCGCAAACCAACCCAGCATGAGCGGCATGGTAATGGACATGGACTTTCCCATTGCGGCGCTCTGGTCGTTGGGGTTGGTGGAAGGCGGTAGTGTCAGTTTGGACTGAATGTATGTTGTTGCCGCAACCACAATAGCCAAAATGTAATAGGGTTCGGGTTGTCCCAAGTTCATCCACAGGAATTTGCTGTTGAGTGGAATAAGGCTGCCAACATCGAGAAAGCTGGTGTTGATACTCTGCGACAATTTCAAAAGATCAAGGGGCGTTGCAGCCAATGCACGGATGATACTTTGATACAACGCAATCAGGATCGGAAACTGGATCAACGTGGGCAGACAGGATCCGAAGGGATTAATGCCTTTCTCTCGGTAGATGCGCATTTGTTCCTGCGCAAGTTTTTCCTTGTCCTTTGCATATTTCTTTTGGATGCCCTGCCACTCCTTGTCATTCTGCAGATCCTGCATGGCTTTGGCCCCCTTCATTTGCTGGGCATTGAGGGGCCAGGTTACAATACGGATCAGAATGGTGAAAAGGATGATGGCAATGCCGAAGTTCTGTCCGATCAGATTATAGATAAACAGCAAAACGTTAATGAACAGGGAAAGTAATGAATTCCACAAAAAGCTCATATTTCCTCTACTTTCCAGGAGTAAACGTCCACACCTGGCGGCCGTCTGAATTCAAGGCTGCAAGATAGAAATCCGCGCCGAGAGGAGCAACAAGGATCAGATCGTTCGAAACGACAGGTGTGGTGTAGATCTGTCCGCCAATGGTGTCAAACCATAACGTCGAACCATCCTTATCGATGGCATAAATATCGCCTGACTCGGTAACGACCAGGAAATGCTCGTTCTGAAGAATGGCATTGGCAGTAATTGCCTCATCCGGTTTGATGCTCCAATTCAACACCCCTGTAGGGACGTTATAGGAATAGAAATTCCCGGACACATCACCAAAGTATAGTGCATCGCCATCCACAACGGGCGTGCTCCAGATCCAATCCTTGACAGTGAGGGCTGTCTCATGCTCGCCAGTGGCGGGATCGAACTTTTCAAGCTGTGAGGCAAGCGAACCAACATATAGCTTTCCATCTGCACCAATGGCAGGGGAACCGGGAACGGCTGCTGGTAAATCCATATCCCATAAAACCGCATATGTTTCAACATCAATGGCATGGACACTGTGCTCAAGAGATGTAACATAGACACGTGCACCATCGGTCACAGGCTGTGCCCACAAGCGCCCGCCAAGTTCGATAACCTTGATCGCCTGCTTCTGCGACTTCCCATCAGCCAGATCGAGCACATACAAGTTGCCGTCACTGTTGGGGGCAAAAAGTTTATCGCCCACGACAAGCGGTGATGCAACCCAATGGTTACCCGCGCCGGTAAAGGTCCACGCTGCGACTGGAGAATTGGTTTCAGGATCGATGTCCGCCGGGTTAATGGCAAAAAGGCTGTGGTCAGTTCCCGCACTGCCAACGATCACAAGCCCATCCGGTGTGACCACCGGTACGGCATAGAAAATAAGCTTGGAATTTGCTTTTCCAGGATAGCTCCACAATTCCCTGCCATCCTTCAAACTCACCGCATGGACAAGAGAACCACTGGCAAGATATGCCATATCCCCGTCAGCAGCCAAACCGGGCCAACTGCTGCCGCTCACAGCTCCCCCCGTACAGGCACCAAGAAGGATAGTGCCGAGCAGGACCATGCCTATTAACAAAAGTTTCTTTCGCATTGAAAAATCGTTCTCCTATGGAACGGGGTCGTAGCCCCCGGGATTAAACGGATTACATCGCACTACACGCCATGCCGCCATTGCCGAACCTTTGAACACACCATATTTATATACGGATTGGTATCCGTAATGGGAGCAGGATGGATAAAAACGGCACGTATTCGGAGGGAGACCCTTGGCGATCGTCATTTGGTATAAGCGGATCAGCGCCAGTAAAAGAATACGCGGAAAATTCCAGATCGTGCGCGGCATATCGCGCAGACGAGGCTCATTGGAATAATCGTGCAGGTCAGGAAGTGATTCAGTCATGTACAGGGGATAGGAGTTGGGCGCTCTGGAGAAGAGTGAGCAATGCCTGGCGGGTATCCTCCAGAGAGGCAGAGGCAAGTCGGGGCCGGGCGATCAGCATCAGATCCAGATTTGAGGCGTTGTCCTTAGTGCTTCGCAATCGTAGGGCGATGTTGGGGATCAAAGTTCGCATTGCTTCGCGCAGGAGTCGTTTTGCCCGGTTGCGTGTCACCGCTGTGCCAACAGTCCTTCCGGCAGCGACACCCACACGTACACGGGGCTGGTCGCTCTTCTCGCTTTTCAGCGCAATCAACACAACAAGCGGGTGGGCATAGGACTTACCGGAACGCCGCACCCGCTTGAAATCTTCAGACCGGGTCAGACGGAACCTTCTCTGCACCCGAGACTCGTTTGTACTGTTTACCAGCGAACCTTTTTAACGTGTTCGTTGGCTGTAACTGTCAGTTTGTGGCGGCCGCGCAGGCGGCGGCGCTTGAGAACAGCGCGACCGTCAGCCGTAGCCATGCGCTTGCGGAATCCATGCACGCGCACGCGGCGTCTAATTTTCGGTTGATACGTTCTTTTTGGCATTCTTTCTTTCCTCGTTTCAAAAATAATTGCTTATGCGGTATTCGTACCCTGTTTTATTATATAACAAGGCACGACATTATACCGTAGGGGTTTCGATTCGGTCAATTCAGACTCGGGCTATTCCCTGACGTTTCTCGTGGGATAAACGGGGAAAGCCAGCAGTTCGGAGAGCTTTTGCACACCTTCCGGGCTGGCGACCGCGATGATCTCATCGTTTTCCTGAAGCGTACTATCGCCGCGCGGCAGGGTCATGACGCCATCACGAATGATGGCAGCAATCACACAGTGTTCCGCCAGATCCATATCTTTGAGCTGAATGCCGATGGCTTTGGCCCCCTCAGGAACCTTTTCCTCCACCACGGAATAACGTCCACGGCGGATCTTGAAGAGCGTCATCATATCGCCCAATGACATCTCTTCCTGGATCAGGTGTGCAAGCACATCGGATGAATTGAGAGCCACATCCACTTTGAACTTTTCGTTGAAGAGCCAGGCATTATTCGGGTTGTTAACCCGCGCAATTGTGCGCGGCATCTCGAACATGGTTTTGGCCATATAACAAAGTGCAAGATTTAGTGCATCGTTGCTGGTTACTGCGGCAAGAGCATGTGCCTCCCGTGCGCCTGCCGCTTCGAGCACGCTTGGATCCACCGGATGACCTTCGTAAATCACTTCAGTGGGGAGTTCCTGATGCAAGTGTCCCAATAGTTCACGGCGGTTTTCAACCAAACGCACTTTGTAGTTTTGATTGAGCAAAAGGTTGGCAAGACGCGCCCCGGTACGTCCACCTCCAGCGATCAATACGAACATGTTATGCCTCCGCCTTTCTGGACAGACATGCTGTCAGTTCACCGATGCCTTCGAATGTCGAACTGACATTGAGCAAATCCCCCGTGTGCAGTTTCGTGTCCGCGTCAGGCAGGGACGAGCGGCCTGCCCTTGTCAGAGCGACCAGGCGGCACTTTTTGAGCGATCCCATTAATTCTCCCAGTGGGTGGTCGTTCCACTCCTCAGGAATGCGGATCTCGTAGATCTCCACCTCTCCATTGCCTGCTGAATACACCACTTTTTCCGAAGGATTGATCAACATCTCTTCCACGCGTTGAGCGCCCCAGATCGTGGAACCGACCGTCTGCAGACCGAAGGCTTCGATCAATCCGCGCAGGCTGGGATCGTAGTTCCGCGCCACCACCACCGGCACACCATAGAATTCGCGCGCTGCATGGGAAACCACCGCATTGAGGGCATCTGAGTTTGTGACAGCCGCCAGCCCGTCCGCTTCACGGACGCCGGCACGTTCGAGCACATTTTCAGCCAGACCTTCGCCCTCCAATGTGCGTCCGCGAAAATCGGGATGCAGACGGTTGAACGCCTGCTTGTTGACATCCACCACGACAACCTGATGTCCACTTTTGAACAGATGATGCGCGAGTTCTGCCCCAACACGCCCGCATCCAATAACGATGAAATTCATGAGGCTTACTCCTTCTCCAATTTATCTACGTGATAGGGTACGTCTGTCACAACGACCCCATGTTTTGAAAGCAATTCCTGCCGCAGAACATCAGCTGTCCGCATGTGCAGGGCATGGTGCCAGCGTTTTGAAGGCATGAACTGTGGGACAACGATGGTGATCGTTTCGTTAGCCTGGCGATGGTCAAGGATTTCTTCAATATACTCCAAAAGAGGCTCAATGAAGAGGCGGAACGGGGAATCGAGCATTACCAGGCGCGTCCCCTCGCCCCAGGTTTTCCATTTTTTCTGAACCTTTTCCGATTCTTCTTCATCGATCGAAACATGTACTGCCGTCACATCGTCCGACAGCAGTTTGGCGTAGTGCAATGCATCAAGCGTTCCCTGATGCACTCCGCTGACAGGCATGATCACACGGTGGCGGGTCTGCCGGGCAGGCATTCCCTTGAACTTGTCGAGCGTCAGATGGGAGGCAAGATCCGTGTAGTGATGATGAACTGTAAAGAAAATACGAACGAGGAACGGAATAATGATAAGAACGACCCAGGCGCCCTCAGTGAACTTGGTAACAGCAAATATGATCATCACGATCGCCGTGCACAAAGCGCCAAAACCGTTGATGAGCATTTTGAAACGCCAGGTCTTATCGTAATGCAGGACAGAGCCCGGTTCAACGATTTCTTCCCCTTGTTTAAGCGCCCCGATCTTTTTCCAGCGCAATGCCATGCCTGTTTGCGACAGTGTAAAGGATAGGAATACGCCGATGGCATAGAGCGGGATCAGCAGGCTGACACTTGCCTTGAAAATGATGATCAGTAACGCCGCGATCACAGAGAGGGTAACGATGCCGTTGGAATACACGAGGCGGCTGCCACGGAAGGTCAACTGACGCGGCAGGAAGCCGTCCTTGGCGACAAGTGCGCTCAAACGCGGGAAATCCGCAAATGCAGTATTGGCAGCCATGATGAGGATCACGGTGGTTGCCGAGATGATCATCAGGTAGAGAATGCCGCGCCCGCCAAAGATCGTCCGCCCCAATTGGGAGATCACGGTCTCGGATTCGGATGGAATTGCACCGATATGATTGGATAGAAAAGAGATGCTCAGGAACAACGTAGCCAGAATTCCCGCCATCCAGATCAGGGTAATACCAGCGTTACGGCTGCGCGGTTCTTTAAAGGCGGTGATACCGTTCGAGATGGCTTCGATACCGGTCAGGGCGGCGGTGCCGCTCGAAAACGCATGCAGGATGATGAAAGGTGTCAGAACAGAGACAATTCCCTCCATCTCAAGATGAGGCGGGTCTACAACAACACCCAGCGTTCCGGTGAAATGGCGCACCAGTCCCGTACCAATGGTGATGAACATCATTACTATAAAAAAGTAGGTGGGGATGGAAAAGGCAATACCCGATTCTTTCACGCCCCGCAGGTTGATCAACATGATAAAGAACACTGCAGCGACGGCAATCCATACGCGATAGGGGAACAGCCCAGGGTATGCTGAAACGATCTGAGCGACACCTGCTGAGATGGATACAGCAACCGTCAAGATGTAATCGGTGAGGAGTGCCGCGCCCGCGATCTGGGCGGGAGTCTCACCCAGGTTATCACGCGAGACGATGTAAGCGCCGCCTCCACCCGGGTAGGCGTGGATGGTCTGCTCGTAGGATATGGATACGATTGCCATCAAAACCACGATGGCGATCGAGATGGGAAAAACGTATCCAAACGCCGCCGTACCCGCAACTGCAAGAATGACAAGAATTTCCTGTGTGGCATACGCGGTGGACGATAAGGCATCAGACGCAAAGACAGCCAGCCCGATAGCTTTCCCAATAGTCTGGTGAGGCGCGTCAGCTGTGGATAAGGGGCGACCGATGAGCCAGTGACTCACGGTGCGCGGCGGTTTGTAGTCGCTCTGCCGCCGCATGATTTCCGTTTGATTGTTTTCTGGGGTTAACATTCTCTCTCTTACAGCTTACAAAAAGACACCCCCGCGAAGCCGCGAGGAGTGATGACGATTATAGTCCAAATTATGAAAATTGGAGATGCCTAAGGAATCTGATAAGGCACTTCGGTGATGACCACACCCGGCGTGGACAGCAACTCGCGGCGCAGCATTTCGGCGGTCTGCATGTGCAGGGCATTGTGGATCCTTTGGTCCGGCACAAAGTGCGGGACGACAATTGTGACCGTCTCGTTGGGCTGTCGGTGTGACAAAATTTCATCGATGTAGTTCAGCAATGGTTCCAGAAAGAGGCGATAGGGGGAATCCACGATCACTAGGCGGGTGCCGCGTCCCCACGTCTCCCACTTTCTTCGGACCTTTTCCGTATCGTCCGGTTCCATCGAGATGTGGACGGCTGTTACATCGTCTGACAACATGCGCGCATACCGAAGCGCGGCGAGGGTGCCTTGATGCACATTGCTGATGGGAACGAGCACACGATGGCGCATGTTATACGGGGGCGGTTCGCCGTATTTTTCCAACGAGAGACGACCTGCGAGGTTCGAATAGTGACGTTTGATCCACAGGAAGATGCCCATTAGAACAGGCGTCAGGATGAGGACGATCCACGCGCCATCGCGGAATTTTGTGATGGCAAACACACACATGACAATGCCGGTACAGACCGCGCCGAACCCGTTGCTAAACATCTTGAGGGTCCAGCGTTTGTCGTATTTCAATTCGTGTCCGGTTTCGGTCGTAATGCTTTTTTCTTTGAGATTGCCGGAACGCCACCAGCGACGCGCCATGCCAGCCTGCGCCAAAGTGAAGGATAGGAACACTCCGATCGCATACAACGGGATCAATCGTGAAACGCTTGCCTGGAAAATGATGATCAACACGGAGGCGAGCGCCCCCAGTGACACGATGCCATAGGAGTATACAAGACGACTACCGCGAAAGGTCAATTGGCGTGGGAGGAAGCCGTCACTGGCGAGCATGGCGCCCAGACGCGGAAAACCTGCATAAGCCGTATTTGCTGCTAGGATCAGGATTACGGTCGTCCCGATGATGACCGCCAGGTAAATCACGCCCTGCCCGTCAAAGACGGTACGCGCCAATTGCGAGATGACAGTCTCAGCTTCAGAAGGGACTGCATGGATCGCACGGGTAACGAACGATATGCCCAGGAATAGAAAGGCGAGGATGAACGCCATCCAGATCAGAGTAATGCCGGCATTGCGGCTGCGCGGTTCCTTGAAGGCGGTAATGCCATTTGAGATGGCTTCCACACCGGTCAACGCGGCGGTGCCGCTGGAAAACGCGTGCAAAAGCAGGAAGGCCGTCACACCAGAGACCGCCTCACCAAAGTGTTCGATCTCGGGAGGGTCAATGACCATTCCCAGCGTGCCAGTGACCATGCGGAACAATCCTGTCCCGATGGTAATAAACATAATGATGATAAAGAAATAACTTGGGATGGCGAATGCCGCACCGGATTCACGCACTCCGCGCAGATTGACCAGGGTAATAAAGCCCACACAGGCAACCGCAATGGGAACGCGATATTCAAACAGATCCGGATATGCTGAAATGATCTGTGCCACCCCCGAAGAGACAGATACGGACACGGTCAAAATGTAGTCTGTCAACAGCGCGGCAGCAGCAACCAGTGCGGGGGATTTGCCCAAATTATCGTAGGCAACGACGTAGGCACCACCACCATCGGGATACGCGTGAATGATCTGTTCATAGGAAATCACAACAATGGCAAGCAATGCAACAATAACTATGGCTATGGGGAATACATAACCGAAGGCAACCGTCCCTGCGGCGGCGAGGATGACGAGGATCTCCTGTGTGGCATACGCATTGGAAGACAACGCGTCCGACGCGAAGACAGCCAGGCCGACAGCCTTGCCGATGGTCTCATGAGGCGCGTCAGCCGTATTGAGTGGACGCCCAATTAAAAAATGACTTAAGTTGCGTTGGGGTTTGTACTCGGTGGTACGATGAATGAAGGATGTATCTTTATTGTTTTCAGGGTTGATCATGATGGTCCGGGGAGACCACGCCCTGGCGCGGATACCGTATTATACGTTACTTTACCAACTCACACGTTCCTGGATTCCTTCGGCTGGGTCAGGGGGATTTGCAGGAAGAAGGTACTCCCTTTGCCCAATTCACTTTCCGCCCAGACCTTGCCGCGATGGCATTCCGCAATGGACTTGACGATGGCAAGTCCAAGCCCAGTGCCGCGTTGTGCCAGCGCTTCGCGATGCGTGCCGCGATAGAACTTTTCGAACAGGCGCTTCATATCCTCTGCCTGGATGCCGATGCCACTGTCCTTGATCGCAAAGGTCAAAGTGTCCGGGGCGGTCAGCATATTGAGATGCACTTCGCCGCCGTTGGGTGTGTACTTGATGGCATTCTCTACAAGGTTATAAACAGCCTGGTGCAGCATTGCCTGGTCGGCATCCACGGTATTAGGCATATCATGTGGGAGTTCCACTGAAAGTTCGATCTCTTTGTTGCGCGCTGCCATTTGCAAACCGCCTGTAACCCGTTCGACAATATCAAGCACAGGGATGTTGGTCACCTGCAATCCAACGCCGAACTCGATGCGCCCGAGATCGAGCAGATTGTTGACGAGTTTCGACATGTTCTCGACACCCTGCACGATCATCTTGATGTAGTTCTTTTGCTGTTCGTTCAATTCACCAGCCATCTCGAGCATGGTGGCATAACCGCGCATCAATGTCAGCGGCGAACGCAGATCATGACTCACGGTGGAGACAAATTCTGATTTCAAGGTGTCGATCTCTTTGAGTTGGGTAACATCGCGCATGATGCACACACGTCCCACAGTGCGCCCATCTGCGGTCATGGCTGAAGCTGTGGCGAGGAATGTTTTGCCATCCGGCATCTTGATCTCGGATGTGCGTTTCTCATCGGAGGCTTCCTGCAACAGATCATATAGCGGCTTGATCTGGATCGTGCGCTGGAGATCCTGACGTTCGCCGCGGCGGATGACCACATTGAAGAGTTGGCTCGCCGCAGGGTTCGTTAGAATAAGACGATTGGACGCGTCGGTGACCAGGACCGGGTCTGGTGTGGAGTTAAGAATTGTTTCAAGCTGACGCCTTCCCGCATCCACCGCAAGGAACAGGCGGATGTTCGCAACCGCCAGCGCCGCCTGACTTGCCAGGGTGGTGATGAAGCGGATATCCGCTTCGGAGAAGACACGCTGTTTGTTATAAGCCGCCCACAACACACCGAAGTAACGGTTCTCATGCCGCAATGCAACCGCAGACAAGGATTCGGGGTGAGGCAGGTTCGGGTCGAAATCCAAGCCGCGGGTCCGCGAAAGAACCGCCATGACGAGGCGTTCCTGCTTTTCGGTCATCGAGAGGATCTGCTGATCAAGATGCATGTAGACATCCTTCTCGGGTCCGCTTGAATAACGATAGGGAATTTCAACGAGACCGGGGATCATATCGCGCACAAGCACAATGCGCGCTGCACTGGCGCCGCTTTTTACAACCGCCGTTAGAATGGCATCGAGAGCTTCATCCAATTGGAGTGTGGAGGCTACACCCTGGCTCGCCTCCAATAGACGGTTCAATTCGTCAAGCCGTCCCTGCAGACTGACGCGCATCTGCTCGAAGGCGCGGCGCAGTTCACCGACCTCGTCCACGCCCTCGATCTCGAGAGGACGATCCAGTTTTCCTGCGGCAATATGCTTTGCTTCTGTGGCGAGGCTTTGCAGTGAGCCAGTGACCGTGCGCAGGCTTAAACGCAACGTGACCAGCGCGAACAGACCCAGCACAATGATCATGATGGAGATGGGCAGGGCAATATCAATGGCGATCTTTTGAGTTACCTGTGCGGGGACGGTCAGCACAATGGACCAGGGGTTGCCGGGGATCGGTTGGTAATAGACCAGTTGCCGGGTCCCGTTTGAGGCGGTTTCCTGATAGAAGCCGGGCTGTTCGGGTACTCCGCCGGGGTATTGGGTCATGATCTGCGAAGTCTGCGGGTGATACAGGATCACACCCTGGTCATCCACCAGCATGCCTGCGCCGTTAAGATCGTTCAGGCTGTTCAGGTTATCCACAAGTGCGCGCATGTAGGGGTTGGTCTGTAAATCGGTGCGGGCGATCAGCACGCGTCCTGCGCCTGGCAGAACGGCGAGGAAGGCGATGCGGGCATCCCCGCCTGTTTCGGCGGGCGGGATGGAATACATTTGATATGGCACACCCTGCGCAGAGAGCGCAACGCCGGATTCCTCCTGCGCCGTAAATTGGGAGGAAACCTCCGGCGGGTAACTTGCAAGCACGGCATTGGATTGCAGGTCGAACAGGATCAGTTGATTGAAATAAGGCACCGAACGTATCTGACTGCCAAGCAGATCGGACAAATCGGACGCTCCCTGATACAACCCCGGATCGGAAGCGATCTGACCCGCGAGGTTCTGCCCCGCTTCGAGGAAGAATGGCACACTCTGAGAGCCGATCTGCGCCACACCTGCCAGACGTTCCGCCAGCAGGTTGCGTGCTGCGCGCCCGGCAAGGACCCAATCTCCAAGCAGAAGAGTGATCAGCAAAATGGATATGATCGTGCCGGTGCCGGAAACGAAACGTGTCTCGATGCTTCTTTCAGCAGGCGATGGTTGCAAAGATCCAAGTTCACCCCATTGGATGGGGAAGGCAACCGAGAGCACTTGTGCCACCAAACCTGCCACCAGCATCTCACCGCCGAAGGCCAAAGCGACCATGCCCGCATTGGAGAGCGCGTAATCCATACGCTCCGTCACGGATGCAGAAGAAACCGTAAAGAACGCGCTGAACATAAAGACAACCAAATGCACAAACACAAGGCTGAGTGCGCCGACCAGAGGCTGTCGCACCAAACGATAAACCGGAGTGCGATATTTCTGTCGCACAAAGACCGCGAACAAAACCCCCATCAACCCGAGATCAAGGATCGTGAACCAGTTATGCGTGTCCCATACGCCGCGCAATAACCCGCTGACCATCCCCAGCACCGCTGCCGGGAGCGGACCGAGCCAGCCACCCGCCAAAGTCCACGGGATGGCAGAGAAGAGCATCATGGTTGAACCGGGCGGCTCCTCGGGCAGACCGGGTACCGGCAATGCAGACGATCTAAATTCCACACCAAAGAATAGGGAAGCGACGACAGCCGCCACGAACAGAATGGCTAACATTCCCCAGGCGCGCCCGTTCCATTCGGTTTGATATTTCTTCCAGTTGTAGAGCGCCAGTCTCAACAGACCTGCAAACCCAGCCCACACCAGCCACCCCGCCAATGGGATGGGACTGATATACGGCAGGTTGGTCAACAGTGACACAAGGTACTGCATAAGAGGGATTATAGCGTTAATCCGCCCCTGTTAAAAGCCATTTTTGAAAATGTCATGCATCTCTACTACTGTAGATACGAAAACATTACTCTTTGGTCATTAAGATTACACTTACAGCAGGCTATACTTCTCACAAGTTATTAAAAATCAGTTGACCCCTTCTGTGTATCTATCAGCAGAAAAATGAAATCGGAGATGAACCATGAATCGTAAGGGTTTTCTAAAATTATTGGGAAGCTTGCCGTTTCTTGGTCTGGTGCCTCTTCGCAGGGTGCTTTCACCTATGGAAGGCAACGATTCGTTTGTACTTGCCCACATTGAAGATGACCTATCTCCTGAACAACTGGATGCTATCCAGAAAATCAGATATCTTGAAGCGCAGTTGGAAAAACAAAAAGGGGTTTTTTCTTGGTACTTGCATAATGAGTTACGCCATTATTGGGGGACATTTAGCGAGACAAACTCCATGAAACATGCGAATGTCATCTTGGAACACTCGATCATGGATCCATATCTTATGAACACATTAAGCAATTAGTATTGCGCACCAGAAAATCCGCCTTATCAACCAGATTTGGCAATTGCCAGTTTGCAACGTTGAGCCGAAAATTATTTAGAATTCCCCTATGTTAGAGTAGCCTGTTGGCTTCGGGCAGGAGAAATTAATAGCATCACAGGTAACAGCATTTTGGCTCAGAATCACTTTAAGTATGTTGTTGATTTGTGTGAGAAGTATAAATACCAGGCGTCTCAATTGGCAATATACCGATACAAAGCCCAATTGCAATTGGTGGCGTAAAACTATCCTGTCCGGTCTTTATA
>CAYTDB010000008.1:0-80593 GCA_964436455.1 uncultured Anaerolinea sp.
TTGATAAGATTCTGAATTTTCAGGAGACAACTTATGAAATCAGCCTTCTCACTAAGTGGAAAACCTTGGCTCTTCACATTTCTATTAATGCTTTTATGGGTCATTCTCAACGTTTTGATCGCTATTGCACTGACCTTGATCTTACAACTGGAAAGCATTACACAACTCCCCCCACCCTGGACGACAGTATTGACTCACATCCTGACTATTTTCGTTGTGGCACCCTTCGTGCTGGGATTTCCTAAAAGGGACCAAACATACGGTGATTTCCTTTCTGAAATCCGACTGACCAAGATCAAACCACTGCTGGGTCTGATCTTGTTGGGGCTGTCCTGCTACCTGATTCTGGCACTATCACAGGCTACAGGTGTGCTGGTTTACCGTTTGACACAAAATTTACCTGTCGATGGAAACTTCATTCGCAGCTCTTTCGTGCTTGCAAACGAACTGCCGCCACGCTCAACAAGCTGGCTGATATCGATTATTTCAATTTTTGAAGAAATAACCTACCGCGGAGTGGTGCTGGCAATATTTCTCCGTTTCTATAAACAGCCCAAAGCCATCATCTTCAGCGCCATCGTTTTTGGCTTGATGCACATCTTCACAGTTCTAGAAGGGCGTCCATTAGTTTGGTCGGCAGGTCAGGTCGTGTGGGCTGCAATCACGGGTTTATTTTACGGCTATGTCACTATCAAGACCAACAGCCTAATTCCAGCCATGATAGTGCATTATTTGGCCAATCTCTTCATCGCTGCCATCAATGCCTATATTCAAAGTAACGCATCAATTCCAACACAGGCGATTTACGGAGTCGTGTTTACCCTGGGTATCATTCCTACAATTCTGATGATACTTTGGACACACTTCTTCACCGCCCGATGGCAAGTCATCCAGCAACTATAAAGAGAAAGTTCCGAACGGGAAATGAGTTCTATAACCACATTCGCACACCGTTGGGCGAGGGCACGACACAAGATTGAAGTGTGATTTTTGCGAATGAAAGGTGGACAAATGACCGATGTATTTAAAATCGCCGACATTTTAGTATCGCATGCAGTACGAGTCCACGGCTACGACATCGCCCTCATCGTTTATCATGGATCGTATGCGCGTGGCACAGCTACATCAACCTCTGACCTCGACATTTATTACGTCCCAGATGATGGCAAAGCGGAATCACTCAGTATCACTTTTGTCATCGGCAACCTGCCCTACGAATTCGAATGCATGCCATGGAAGGTTTTGGAGAACATTGCCAATGCAAAGTCAAGAAACCCCTGGGCAATCTCAGCTTCCCAGATTGCGGATGCGAAGGTGCTTTATTACCGTTCGGACGCGGACCTGGAGCGCTTTAATGCGTTGAAAGCACGTATTACTGAACTTACCCGGTCGGAAAGCCGTGGTTACATGGTCGAACGGGGGCTGGAGGAATTCAAGACAACCCTTTTTCAGTTGGGTCAGATGCGGCTGGCGGTTGCACACAATGATATGCCAGGCCTACATTGGGCAGGATGGCAGTTCATCTGCAGTGCGGTCAATTGCTTGGCGCTGGTCAACCAGACATACTTTTCGAAAGGCTGGGGCGCAAATATGCAGCAGATATTAGAGATGCGGCAAAGACCTGCTGACCTGGAAGCTATGCTAAACGGAATTTTACAGCCCCAATCACCAAACCAGGTAATGGAACAAGCAGATCAATTGGCTTTGCAAGTCCGAAAAAACCTCCTGACAGCACAGGCATCACTCGCCGAACAATGGGATGCAAAAGAGGCGTTTGTTGATTTCTACTTTGATGTCCATGAGTACAAGACCAAGGTGCTTTCTGCGTGTGAGCGTGGGAACAGGATTGCAGCAAGTGCCGCGGCTTTTGCTTTACAAGAATTGATATGCGCGTTGATGAATAAAGTTGACAAGGGTTTTTTCGGCGGCACAGATTTCAACTTACTTGGTGAATATCTCGATGGATATCAAAAGGCAGGCTTTCCGGATCTAACAATGTTCGCCGCGCAAGGAAATTTGCCTGAACTTGCCAAGCAAGTTCAGCTACTTGATGAAAAAGCCAGAGAATGGTTTACCAGCCACTCCGTTGAATTGAATATTCTCGAAAGCGAGGCAGTTCTATTCCAGCTTCTAAATCGGAGAGATCCCGCAAGAAATTGATCAGTGAACACGCGCATGAGAAATTCGCATTATGATTGAGTTTTCAAAAGAAAAACTTGATCATCACGTTCGAATTGCCTGGATGAAAGCAATCGCCAACTTTGATGATGATAGAATTCCACCATTAATCAAAGACTTTACTCATGACAATAACAAATTAGTAGTCTCAACCGCAAATAAGATGTTGAATCATACAAGCGATAAACTCTACCTGTATCATTAGGATCCTCCTCATGCCGATCTCCAAACTCCGCCCCTCCTTCGCATTGACCGAAGACCGCCTGCGCAAACCCCAAGCCATTTGAATCGAGGACTCTGCGAACTGGAAATTCTACTTGAATATGCTGTGAGAAATGTTCTTCAGTTTATTAGAACGCGAAATTACAGATTGACGCTCTGTAAATTTCGGAGGCGCCCATGCAACAACAAGATTTGCTAGTCAACGGATTGAAGGCCAGTTCTGGCAGCTATGATCTCGAAAGCATTACAGCCGAGATGATCACCAAAATTGCAAGGGGGGTAAAAATCGAACCGACTGCATTGCGGGACGCAAAAATATTGAGATCTCAAGAACAGGCATCAGCAGATCACTTTGGAATTGCCGAGGGGATAGAACAGGACGACTTGAGTCAGACCGGCTGGAGTGTCATTTTTCCGGCGGATCTGCCGCAAAAATCGGTCGAGGCTATCAAGGAAGCGCTTAAACCACTGCTTGATCTCCGCCGTTCACAAGCTGCAGCACAATCAGAAATTTATTACAGAGAAGTAATTGGACCTGAGCTTGGATATCGAACCAGTGAAACTAAAAACGAATTCCTCAAGCGTTTTGGGCGTGGACCAGGTCCTGCCGATCCTGAAAGATTTCCATACTATACTTTGCTCGTTGGCTCGCCTGAAACAATTCCCTTTTCATTTCAGTCACAGTTGGATGTTCAATATGGCGTGGGAAGAATCTACTTCGATAAACTGGAAGATTATTATCGGTACGCGACAGCCGTGGTGAGTGCTGAGACAAAAAATTTTTCCAGAGGGAAAAAAGCCGCTTTTTTCTGCCCACTCAACCCCGATGATCCAGTGACGCAGAATGGGTATAAATATCAGGTTGAACCTTGGGTTGATCAAGTCAAAAATCGATATCCCGATTGGTCAATCGATCTGATAACGGGTGAACAGGCCTCCAAGGCAGGGTTTTTACAACTTCTAGAAAACAGGGATTCTCCCGCTTTTCTCTTTGCGGCGGCGCATGGATTGTCATTGGAGTTATCAGATCCGCGCTTATTACGCCACCAAGGAGCCTTGGTTTGCCAGGACTGGCCCGGACCAGGCACCAGAACGTCCATCAACGAGGACTGGTATTTTTCCGGCGATGATATTCCTCATGGAACAGATGTTTTGGGATTGATCGCTTTTATCCAAGCTTCTTATAGTGGTGGAACCCCAAGACTGGATGGTTTTTATCGT
Organism: uncultured Anaerolinea sp.; assembly: GCA_964436455.1. Taxonomy (GTDB): domain Bacteria; phylum Chloroflexota; class Anaerolineae; order Anaerolineales; family Villigracilaceae; genus Defluviilinea. The sequence goes on from CAYTDB010000008.1 coordinate 3,622, forward strand.
CAGGCTTTTGGAACCCCCAAAGAAATTGCTCCTTATTCATTTATTTCCAATTTACCCCTACGGCTGCTCTGCCACGGTGCTTTGGGATCATTTGTCTACACTGACAGATATTGGGGATCTTCGTTGATTTGGGATGGTGCAATTCGACGGGTGGATATCCTCGATTCCTTGTTGACGGCTCTCCAAAATGGAAAACCTGCCGGCAGCGCCATGGATTATTTCAGTACGTATTATGCTGAACTGTCTGTCATGCTAACCGAAGAATTAGATTACACAACCCCTGAAACACAGGATGAAGTCAAACTAGCAGGATTTTGGACTGGAAGCGCGGATAGCCGCAATCTGTGTTTTTTGGGCGACCCGGCGGTTCGCTTGGCGATTTCAGATACCGAAACGCCCAGAGAAGCTCGGACAAGCCTTGCCAGCTTGCTCTCCCAGTTTCCGGAGAAGGTGTCGGAAGCTGCGCGAGAATTCCAGCCAGATATTATCGAGCGTGTTCCCGATGCGGGAGTGGCATCATCCAGTGCCAAGGCGGGAGATGTATTGGGACAGCCCGAAACAGGCACTAGCCCGAGGGGAGTCTCTCTCCTGGCCGGTTTTTCTGCGGATGTAGATCGTGGTCAGGATCAATTGGGGATCACGCCTGATGTTGATGCGTTCAGCAAAGTAATTGCCTCCAGGAACATTGAGCCGCCTTTGTGTATTGGGTTATTTGGCGATTGGGGTTCCGGCAAATCGTTCTTTATGAACAAGATGTGGGATCGCATCACCTATCTTTCAAAAAATGCCAAGGCTTATGAAAAGGCTGGGAATCCCACATCCTACTGTTCCAGCGTAGTTCAAATCAACTTTAACGCCTGGCACTATGTGGATGCTGACTTGTGGGCCAGCCTGATCAGCCATATTTTCGACAACCTGGCAAATTTTATCGCTCAAGAGGAGCGCTCTGCCAAACAAGCGGCGCTTTTTAAAGAGTTGCAATCGGCCAAGCAATTGCTAGATGAAGCCCGGGAGGCAAAGGAGCAGGCAGAAAATGAACGCGATCTAGCCCAACAAGAGCTTGAAAAAGTGCAACGCAATCGCGAAGAGAAATCCATCGATCTGAATCGGATGCGGACTGAGTTATTCCAAAAAGCTCTGAACAGTTCAGAAAACACCGAAGTGAAAGAGGCGCTCAATGGGGTTTCCAACACCTTGGGTATCCACAGCGCCATTGAAACAGCAGAGGATGTCCAAAAAATTATTCAGGAATTTAGCTCTGTCAAGGGGCGCTTGCAGGCTATCTTGCTAACGCTCATCAATACCCCCGGCCGCGGATGGAGAATAGCACTCTTTTTGGCAATCTTGCTCCTAATACCTTTTTTGCCAGCCCTGATAAATTATGTGGTTGCGCTGGGCGGCGTACAAAATGTGCTCGGATCGATTGGCGCAACCATCACTCAGGTATCGGCTTTCATTGCCAGTATCACTTATTGGGTAAGCAGTCTTTTATCCAAAACTTCCAAGGTGGTTGGTGATCTTGAAAAAGCCAAAGGCAAAGTCGATACCATCTTGAAAAACTCACGAGCCACACCAGGAGAAGCTGAACTCAAACTGCTCCAGGAAATCAGCGGACTGAAAGAACGCGAAGAATCCACCAAAAAGCTGTTGGCTGAAGCGCAACAACGTGTAGACCAAGCCCAGACTGAGATCGCTGCCCTGGAGAATATCAAGGATGGCCGCAAACTGGCTCAGTTTGTGCGCGAACGCATTACAAGCGAAGATTATAAAAGGCGGCTGGGAATTATTTCCATGGTCCGGCGCGATTTGAAGTCGCTGAGTGATTTCCTGACCACCCAAAAACAGCAGCCAACGAGCACAGGGGATGAAATGCCACGCATTGACCGCATCGTTCTTTACATCGATGATCTTGACCGTTGCCCGGAAAACCGTGTAGTGGAGGTGTTGCAGGCACTTCATTTGCTGTTGGCCTTCAAGCTTTTCGTGGTGGTAGTCGGGGTTGATTCTCGCTGGTTACTCCACTCCATGAGACAAGCCTATCCCGGGTTGACCGATGACGAGAAAGACAGCGGCCTGATCGACGAGGAAAAGCTGGCGTGGGCCACGACCCCGCAAAATTATCTCGAGAAGATTTTCCAGATTCCTTACAATCTTCGGGTGATGGATAAAACCGGCTATGGGAATCTGATCGCGAGCATAATGAACACAGAAGGTAAGCCGAAAGCGCTGGAGCCGAGAAGTGCTCCACTGCCGGAAGAACCTGGTCTCGGACAAGCTACCCCGGAGCCAGGCGCAGAAGAGGAAATACCGGTTGCCGATCGTGCCGCCTCCGCCAAAACCGATACAGCCATCCAAAAACAGGCCATCGATGAATCCCTACTGTTTGGCTTTGATCAGCCCGATGTTGAAGAATCTTATGGTGGTATTTTCGATGATCAAACCCCCGAACTCCTGGTGCTCAGCCCGGAGGAGGAGGATTTTTTCAAACAACTCTATGCGCTGGTGCCGACACCTCGCTCGGTGAAACGGATGGTGAACATTTATCGGCTGATCCGCGCCAAACTACCAATTGCCGACCTGCCCGGTTTTCTGGGCAATGCTAAAGAACCAGGAGAGTTCAAAGCGGTACTGACGCTCCTAGCCACACTGACTGGGTTCCAAAATGAAGCGCCTTATTTTTTTCGACAGGTCAACCACGCTGATGATCGTGTATTATGGAGTGATCTGCTTGAAACCATTTTGCCACGCCGCAAGAGCCTGGAAGCCGAGTCATATTACAATGATGTGTTACCCGAAATCTCCAAAGCCGATGAGATAGCCTGGAGGCGCTTGTACTTCGCTTTGAAAGAAGTGCACAAGACCAGTAATGTACCTTTAATGACCAAACCATATCGCAAATGGGCACAGCAAGTGGCCAGATTCTCGTTCCGGTTGGGTAAATCATTTGTTTATTATGGCTTGCCGGCTGAGATCAAAATTATTTCCATCAATGTCGGCGCTCAGAACCAGGCGGATGAATGTGTGGTGATCGAAAATTTTGGCGACAACGAGCAAGATTTGACTAACTGGCGCTTGCAAGATCAAGAAAAGCATGAATTTGTTTTTCCTGAATTCATCCTGTCGCCGCGCGGACGGGTTACCATCTGGTCCACCACCGGGATAAACAAGCCCACCGACTTATACTGGGGACGCAAAGATTCGATATGGAACAACACAGGAGATACAGCTTATCTTTATGATAAAGGCAATGTACTAATCTACAGTTTTCGAGTTTAATAGAATTCAAAATACGATGCAGCGATCATTCTTGCCATCACATCTTCTGGCACCTGGAACCTGACACATGAGCATTTAAAAACTCCGCCCCTCCTTCACATTGACCGAAGACCGCCTACGCAAACTACAAGCCGTCGCGCTCACAATCTTTGTTAATCATAAACTCAAACTGGTGGCCAACTGACTTTTCATACACTCTCTCAGGCTCGGTACGTTTAGGTCGTAGGTTTGATTCCTGATTCCGCACAATTTAAAAGAAAACAGGCACTGACCTGTGCCTGTTTTAGTAGCGGGGGCAGGATTTGAACCTGCGACCTTTGGGTTATGAGCCCAACGAGCTGCCACTGCTCCACCCCGCATCGGTTATCGAAGCCCGCCGATATTACCATACCCATCAAGGCGTGTCAAGCAAAGCTTAAATTTTTCACACACAATAGTACCTAGCTCACAAATGACGTCTTGATAATATTTGTGAATTGTAGTTTAATCAGCGCCACCTTAAAAAAATCATCAGCCCTGCAAGAATGCTTTTGTTAAGATTTAGGGTATAATGATTTTTAGTAGAACAGACAAAATTCAAACAGGCAATCATTCAGTATAATTTTCAAGCCAATGAAAAATGAAACCATTTTAGTTATTGAAGGACGACACGCAGAAATCCCTTCTTTTGCTACAGACTTGCAAAAGAAGGGATTTGATATTCGTTCCTTTCAGAATGGAAGCCAAGCGGTCTCGAAGATCAAACAGGTCAATCCAAGTCTTGTTGTGATCAATGCTGCCTCCTTGAGAAGCACGGGTATCCGCATCTGCCTGTCCGTTCGCAAAAAGGATCCCAAGTTACCTATCATACTTATCATCGAGAAGGAAAAACCGGTGGACAAGGAGTTGGCGGAGGTGGTGCTTCCCCTGCCATTTACCGTACAGAAACTTGTTAACAGAATCAAGGCTCTATTACCAAGCGACGGTAAAAACGTCATCACTGCAGGTCCCATACAACTGGACGTTGAGCACAAACGTGTTCGCTGCTTGAACAAAAACACCAGACTCACACCACGCTTGATGACACTCTTGCAGATCCTCATGGAGAAACACGGAGAAGTTGTGGAACGCGAAGCGCTGTTCAAAAAAGCATGGGAAACGAACTACACGGGGGACACGCGAACGCTGGATGTGCATATATCATGGCTACGGCGTGCAATAGAACTTGACCCAAATAACCCCAAGTTCCTAAAAACCATTCGCGGCGTTGGTTACCGCCTCGATATTTAGAAGAACCGGCGACCGCAAGGTCGCCTTTTTGTTCTCCAAATTTGATATAATCTCAGAACGTAAGTTCTAACAAATACAACACTCACAACACCAATTCTTATGACAAATCGAATCTATTTTGGCGACAATCTTCCCATATTGAAAAAATTACCTAACGAATCTGTGGAATTAATATATATTGACCCTCCTTTTAACACAAAGAAGACACAAAAAAGGACCACAATAAAAACCGTGCAAGATAAAAATGGAGATCGTAAAGGGTTTAAAGGAAACACGTATAAAACAATTTCTTTAGGAACGAAAGCTTATGAAGACAAATTCGATTCGTTTATCGATTTTTTGCGCCCCAGAATAATTGAAGCATATCGTATCCTTTCGCCTCAAGGAAGTTTATATTTTCATATAGATTATCGTGAAGTTCATTATTGCAAGATACTACTTGACGAAATATTTGGCAGGGAATGCTTTCTAAATGAAATCATATGGGCATATGATTATGGTGGCAGAGCAAAAACAAAATGGCCGGCAAAACATGACAATTTGTTGTTCTACGCAAAAAACCCAAAACAGTACATCTTCAACGCGCAAGAGGTTGATAAAGAACCATATATGGCACCAGGGCTTGTAGGCATTGAAAAAGCTAAAAAGGGGAAAATGCCTACCGATACATGGTGGGCAGCTTTTACCGGAACTGACAAGCCAGCTCACCCATCAGACACCTGGTGGATGAACTATATTGACCGGTTGGAGCCTAAAGGTCAAAATGATAATTGGTGGCAAACTATTGTTCCAACAGGAAGCAAAGAACGTCTAGGTTACCCTACCCAAAAGCCAAGGAAACTTATCGATAGAATTATCAAAGCCTCATCAATAAAAGGAAATACAGTCCTTGACTTTTTTGCAGGTAGCGGAACTGTAGGAGACAGTTGCCTGGAACTAGACAGGAATTTTATACTTATAGATAACAATCTAAGCGCTCTCGAAGTGATGGCGCAACGTTTTACTGGAATAAAAAATATACAGTGGATTAATTTTAACCCGAAACCTTATCAAAAGAACAAGAAAATAAGGGCTGAAAATGGTCTTGAAAAAGTACCAACACTTAGTCAAGATTTTATTATGCTTTCCGCAATGGCTAATTATCTACAAAATGATTTATACAAAAATCTGGAAGATGATATCGACCTGTGGAAAAACAGCCCATTTGAGTGGACATTAAAGCTTCCTCCCGCAAAGAAAGAGAAACTTGGACGTGATCTTATTACTGCTTGGCTTGCCAGCAAGGGCATACACATTGGTAAAGCCAAAAATGCGGCCAAAACAATTGATATCAACACTAAAAAAGTGTCGCTAAAGTTTTCCACTTTATGGACTAATGGGACATATAAATTTCAGCAAATAAGAAACGCCGGATTCGATTTTGTAATATGCTGTGGGATCTCTCCTTTTGCTGCTCACTGCTGGATCTTTGACAAGAACTATGCAATCAAGAATGCAACCAAACAACACAAGGGATCTGCAAAATCAGAGTATTGGATCAGTATCAACCCCAATCAACCTCAGGAATGGGTAAATGGACACGGTGGGACTCTTGATGAAGCCTATCAGCTAATAAAGAAAATAAAATAAAAGATACGTAACCTGACTTTGATTTACTGGCATCAGCAGCCAACTTCATCAAGCCTGAATTTGAAAGAGATCAAGAAAACATTGAAATAAAAGTTGTTTGTCATTTTGGATAACACACTAGCTCAGGTGGAAAAGAAACTGCTTGGGCTGCCTTCAATCCACACAATCCCCTCCTGATTGGATTTTGCCATGGGATGGCGCACTGACGAGTTACGGGCATGATAATATCCGGCTCGACAAACAAGTCGCCGGGCTGGCAAAGCAGATATTACAGGGGATCAGTCCGTCCAAATTGCCAAAAGAACCAACTCTTACCTTTCCGCACATTGGTTCCCTTCAATAAACCTCAAAGCATGATGCGTATGAGGGACTTTAGCATTTTGGACATACCCTAAAAAGCATGAGAACTGTTATCCGAAAGATAGGCTTGTCTGTGCAAATATTTTCAAGCGATCCCTCACTACTGCAAATGAGCCGCGTGCCATGTGCCGGTTGACACGAACAATCTCGAACCCATATACCTGTAACAACTTAACGGCATCCATGTTTTCGCTTGGGACAACAACTGAGACAGGGTGATGAAACGGTTTTGCTAAAGCTGCTCTCAGGAGCGGTTCTGCATTTTCTTGATTTTGCATCACCCAAGGTCCAATGCGTTTTTCCTGGGAAATCAGATATCCGGCAATGCCGTTATGTGCATTCGGCAAGAGAAAAGCACGATCAGAATTAATTTGCACAAGAGCTTGTAGGAGTCTGCCGCGGTCGGCGCCAAAGGCCTGTTTGTCAGTGGCAGTGATCTGGTCCAGGTTTTGAAGTGTAAGGGCTTTGACTTCATTCGGATGCGAAAGGGACGGTAGTCCAGCTCGTCTTTGAAGAACATAAACTTCGTCCAGAGCAACAAAGTCCAGCTTTGCATACAGAGGCTGACCAAACGGGCTTGCATCCAAGATAACCAGGTGTACGCCTTGCTGCTCCAGCCACGCAAGGAGATGCTGCATCAGAGCCAAACCAACACCCTGACGCTGGAATTCCAGATGCACCCCCATTAGCCCGACATAAGCATAATTCGAATAAATAATTGATGCCACTATGCCAGCTGGCATCTCGTTTTGATATGCCAGAAAGATGCCACCAGGTTGAAGAGTTTGGAAAAGGCGGAGATCGTTTACGAAGCTTTCTGAACGCTGAAACGCAGTCCTCAAGATGGCATCCGCAGCTTTCAAGTCTCCCTCTGTCAATGACCGGATCGTAAGTGACATGAATTATTTCAAGTGCTTGTCCAGAAACGAAAACACACGATCCATGTTCTCATCTGTTTCAAACAGCGGATCGGCATGACCAGCCCCCTCGATGATGTCGAACTCGAATCGGTCAGGACTGACATATTTTTCCAACTTTTCCACGAACATCATGGATTGTTGCACTGGCACCAGGTCATCCAGGCTTCCATGCTGGATCAATAGAGGAGGCATGTGTTCATGGACATAGGTCATTGGGTTTGCCAATTCAACCAGCAGCGGAACCTCTGAAATTTTTGCTCCCAAATATCTCGATTCAGGGGAATCTGCTTGACCATGATCACCAGGTCCAAATCCATTTTCATTCAGTTGAGCATCCATCTTGAGGAAATCTGTTGGTCCGAACCAGTCTACGGCTGCCTGAACGGTACATGGAAATTCCGGATTACCGAGGCTGAGATCATCGAGTTCGCTCACTTTATCTGTCAAACAGATCATGGCGGCATAATTGGCGCCTGAAGAACAACCCCAAACGGCAATTCTGCTTCCATCAAGTTGGTATTCTGTATCATTTGCCCTGACCCATCGGATGGCTGCCTTGACATCCACTATTCCAGCTGGGAAAGTCGCTTCGCCGCTCAGGCGGTAATTTACACTGACCACGGAAAAGCCACGCTCTATGCCCCTCAAAAATGGCAACACATGAATATCGCATTTATCTCCAATGGAAAAGGCTCCACCATGTATGTACAAAATGACTGGAAAAGAACCATTACCACTTTCCGGCAAATAGATATCCAGTTTTTGAGATGGTGAGATGCTTGCATAGGGTAAATCCAGCCATTTACGGTGAATGTGAGAAACATCTGCCAGCGGAATATCGAAGGAGGCTTCATCGACTTGTGTGGATTTTTCAGATTGTTTCATGAACATTATTCCTTGTTACATCGCACGAGGATACCGCCTGAATTTTACCGAAATTTTCTCCCAAAAAGGTCAAGTTGTTTTCAAATGTTGATCGATAAAATCCAGCACCCTTTCAACATTCACTGGCGAAGCAAACCTGGGATCTCCATGCTCAAACCCTTCGAACAAATCAAGAACCACCTTTTTTTCTCCACAGACACGTTTCAGATTCTCAGCCAGACCAACGGATTGCTGGACTGGCACTGTAAAATCAGCAACCCCATGTTGGATCAAAAAAGGCGCTGCATCCTCCCGGATATATGTCTCTGGATTGGCAGCTTTTACTCGCTCAGGAATTTTGGCAAGTTGGGCGCCAAGCAGCAACGATTCAGGTGAGTCTTCGCCACTGTGCTCCATGCCCTCCATCGGAGACAAACCGCTGGCAGTCAACTGCTCATCCATTTTAAGGAAATTTGTGGGACCGAACCAATCGACCACAGCCTGGACGTTGCAAGGCTGATTCGAGCTTCCCAGACTCAAGTCTTCCAATTCTGAAACACCTGCCGAAACCCCCAACATTGTGGATAAATAACCGCCTGCGGACCCACCCCAGGCTGCCACCCTCTCACGATCAAGATAATACCAATCCGCATTTCCTCGCACCCAGCGTAACGCAGCCTTTACATCCTGTACCAATGCAGGGAAGGCAGCTTCCCAACTCAATCGGTAGTTCACCGCCACAACCGCATAGCCCCTCCGCAATCCTTCCAACATCGGTAGAAGCTGCAGGTCTGACTTGTCACAGCCCATGAAGGCACCCCCATGAAATGACAGGATAACCGGGAAAGGACCTTCCCCTTCATCCGGCAAATAAATATCAAGGGTGTGAGATAAAGAACGCTTTGCAAAAGGCGTATAGGGCACATCCAGGTACCGCCTTTTGATGTGATGGGTATATGCAGGAGGTGGTTGCATTGCCACCGCGTAATGTTTGTCAGGATCGAATCGTTTATTGATAATTTTATTTAAGACCATGACTTGTTTCTCAATTGGTTGAACTTATCCAGCTACTCGTTTTACTGTTTCTTTCGCTTTAGCGCTTTTCTGGTAAACGTCAAAAGCAACCGCGGCGAGCAGCACTGCTCCCTTGACCACATTCTGAGAGAAATCGGGGAAACTGGCCAGTTGCATAGCATTGTTCAATACCCCGATGATCAGAATACCCGTCATCAAACCGAAAATAGTGCCCTCACCACCTTTGAAACTAAACCCACCCAATAACGCGGCTGTCAACGCGTCAAACTCAACACCTTGCCCGGTGAAAACCTGCCCGGCAAAAACCCGTGACAGTAATAAAATAGAGGTGATTCCTGATACAAATCCACAGATCGTGAACAAGATTACTTTCATCCTTTTGACGTTCACACCGGCAAGACGCGCGGCCTCTTCGTTTCCACCCAAGGCAAACACAAACCTGCCGAAGTAGGTCTTGTTAAGAACAAACGCTCCAATCAATGCAACAATGATCATGACCACAATCGGCACCGGGATCGGACCGATAAAGCCCTGACCAAACCAGCGGAAGGCATCGGGAAAGCCCATGATGTTCCTTGATTGGGCAAAAATATATCCCAACCCCTTATAGATCGAGGCTGTCCCCAGGGTGATAATCAGCGGATGGACGTTTAATGTAATCGAGAGAAGCCCGTTGATCGTGCCTAACACAGTTCCCAGCAGGAGCGTCAGCGGGATGGCGACGCTTATGGGAAGATTCCAGTAAGCCAACATAATAGCCAAGACCACATTGGTCATCACAATCTGGGAGCCAATGGAGAGATCAATGCCGCCAGAAATCATCACAAAACCGACACCAACCGCGCTGATGGCTGCGAAAGATACCTGCCGGATTAGGATGATAATATTTCGTTGGGTAAGGAAATTGGGCGAGATGATGTAGAATAAAATCACCAGGCCAAGTAGAATCATCTGCGGCGCGTATTTCCGCATCTCTGCGCCAGTTCTTGTCCGCAGGTTCGAGAAGGTTGCGGTTGAATTCGTCATCAACGTGTCTCCTTAATGTGTGCCCGATGCGAGATCGAGAATATAGTCTTGGCTGAATTGTTCTTTCTGCACTTCGCCCGCCAACCTGCCTTCGCTTAGCACGATAATCCGATCCGACATCCCCAATAATTCTTCCATGTCGGAAGAGATCATCAGAATCGCGTTGCCATGATCGGCTAACTCGCACATCAACTGATAAATCTCCTGCTTGGCGCCGACATCGATGCCGCGTGTAGGTTCATCAAAGATCAGAATATCAGATTCAGCCGCCAGGGATTTAGCCAAAACAACCTTCTGCTGGTTGCCACCGCTCAGGTTGATGACGCGCTGCTCCATGTTGGGGGTTTTGATATCGATGCGCTGCCGGTATTGCTCGGTAATTTCTTTCTCTTTTTTAGTATCAACAACCCCATGCTTCGACAGCTTACGGACAATCGGGAAGCTGATGTTCCAACCGACGCCCATTTCAAGGAAAAGACCTTTCCCTTTCCTGTCTTCCGTTAACAGACCCATGCCGTGTTCAATGGCATCTAAGGATGAACGGATATTGACCGGTTCACCCTCTATCCAGATCTCCCCGCTTTCGATAGGTGCTGCCCCAAAGAGCAGCATAGCCAGCTCTGTCCTTCCAGCCCCCACCAGACCGGAGATGCCCAGGATTTCTCCTTTTCGCACCGAAAAGGAAATATCCTGGTCGCCATTGCCGGTAAGATTTTTGACTTCCAGGGCGATCCCACCCGGGGGGTTCAGGCGGGGCGGATACGTCTCTTTGAGCTCGCGGCCTACCATCAGGTTGATCAATTCTTTGCGGTCCGTATCCTTGGTTAATTTGGTGGCTACGTATTCACCATCCCGCAAGACCGAGACCCGGTCAGAAATTCTAAAGACTTCTTCCAATCGGTGGGAAATATAGATAACCGTGACGCCACTTTGTTTTAACTGGTTAATCACCTCGAACATGTGTTCCACTTCCGAAATCGAAAGCGGTGCGCTGGGTTCGTCCATGATCAGGATCTTTACGTTCTTTGAAACCGCCTTGGCGATTTCGACAATTTGCATTTTAGCCGGGGACAACTCCCGCACCAAAGCTTTCGGGTCAATATCCACCTTGAATAATTCGAATATCTCCCTGGCCTTACTTACCATCATCTTATAATTGACCAGGAAACCATCACCGACCTTGTCCCCTATAAAAATGTTTTCAGCCGCAGATAAGGTCGGCACCAGATTGAACTCCTGGTAAATAACTTCAATCCCCATACTTCTGGATAAATGAGGGGTCATTTGTTTATAATCTTGATCCCCAACATGAATGATTCCACCGTCTATATCAATTGCCCCTGCCACAGCTTTGATCAACGTAGATTTCCCAGCGCCGTTTTCACCTAATAAAGCATGAACCTCCCCTTCTATGAAGTCAAGCGATACATTGTTCAGCGCCAGAACTCCAGGATATCTTTTGGTGATGTTTTCCAGGGATAATACAACCTTCGCATCCATTCCTTTTCACCTATGTTTTGTAGTGAAGGCCCCCCACCCTTCACTACATTTATTTACTAACGCGACTTTTTATGGAGCAAGTGTGGCAAAATCGCAGTGGATCGGCTCCAATGCATCATTGATGATGTTGGGGTGTTCGACGCCCTGCAGCATCTTCTTGATCTGTTCGTAGGTAGCTACATCAAGAGCGGTCCCACCGATGGCAACAAAACCCTTGTAGGGATCTTCGCAGCTGGTGACGATTGGGATCATGGAAGGGTCCATATCGCCTGCGAAAACGCCGTAGTCATCGATATTCACATCGGGCAGCGCTTTAATGGCATTGGCAATACCCTGAGCATGGGCTGTGGATTGACCAAGGAATACTTTGACATCAGGATTGGTCGTAAAGATGTTCTCAGCAGCATTCTGACCAACAGGAAGGCTATCACCAGAAACATCCAAATGTGCAACAAGTTTTACCTTGGGGCAGATGTCAGTGATGGTGGAATAACCCTGATCACGTAAGTACATGCCAACAGAGGCACTCGCACCACCAACGATGGCAGTTTCAACACTGCCGTCAGCAGCATCCGGATACCTGGCTTCAATGAAATCGCATGCCATCTTGGCTACTTTCTGACCGTCTTCCAATTGGCTGGTGTGCATAATGGAATCAAAGGGCGCCAGTTTTTGAGGAGGAACACCCATCACCATGATGCCGGCAGCTTTGGCTTGTTCAACAGCAGGGATCAACTGATCGACCTCGCCGGCTGCCATAACATACATGAAATCGACACCTTGGGAGATGCAGTTCTCAATCTGATCGAATTGCTTGTTCAGACCGCCTTCGTCAGCGCCGTAGACATTCACAATCACGCCATCAGCCTTAAATTGTTCCGTAACGGAAGTGGCAACGCCGTTCAAGAAAGGATTCGCAAGCGAGGGTATGATGTAGCAGACCACTTTGCCGTTGATATCGAAAGGCGCTCCGGGTTGTGCAGGGATCATAGTAACTTCGGTATCCTCAGCAAACTTGTCGTCAGCTGGGGCTTCAGCAGCAGTTTCCCCGACAACAGGTTCTGCCGGTGCTTCGGTCGCTTTAGGGGCACAGGCTGTCAACAAGATTCCAGCGATCATGATAATCACCAGGATCGTCGAAAAATTCTTCTTCATTCTCATTCTCCTTTATATATATGATTCGCTTCCAGTTTCATTTTGAAACTGGTATGCCAAAGGTCTTGCATTCAAATACATAAATACGCTAATTTTTTTTTGATAAGTTCCCTCCTTTCAATACAGTATCCGCGTTTTTCAGCGACAATAACCATGCTGCTAGCATACACTTTATTCTGCAAAACATCAATTCATTCTATGATACAATCTATTCCAAAATGGAATGATTCAAAGATAATGCTATGGATATTCGCCAGATCCAGTATTTCCTATCAGTTGTAGATACAGGCAGCTTTTCGGCAGCTGCAGATGAACATTACATTTCCCAATCCTCACTCTCTAAGACGATTATTGCACTTGAAAAGGAGTTAGAGGTTCCCCTTTTCGATCGTAGCAAACGCAAAGTTTTCCTAACTGAGGCAGGAGAGGCTTTTTTAGTACACGCACGTAAACTCAACGCAGTATACAAAGCCATGTGGGTCGAATTGGCCGGATATAAATCAGAAACTGATTCCTTCTCAATTGCTGCGATTCCTGTCTTAACCCAATATGAAATCACAACTTTTATTGCCCAATTCAGGGATGAGCACCCAGGTATTCACTTCAATCTAGAGGAGATCGATGGACTGAACATACTTCCTGCCCTGGATGAACATCGATTCGATCTTGCCTTCACACGTCACAACTACCTTGATCGGGGTAAGTACACAAGCCTGGAAATCAGCAAGGATAAATTGTTGGTGGTGGTTTCTCGAAAAAATAAACACGCGGCAAGATCTCGTATTTCTATAAAAGAATTGTCCAGCGATAATTTCATTGTGTTCGATAGAGTTACCGATTTACATAGGCTGATTATGGATGTATGCAAGGATGCAGGATTTGACCCCACAATTTTTTACTCAAGTCATCGCAAGGTGAGTGTGTTCGGACTGGTAGGAACAAACATTGGGCTTGCTTTGATGCCTTCCAAGATCTATGAATATCATAAACATCCGGATGTGGTTGCCATCCCTCTTGAGGAACAAATCGATTGCAATATCGTTCTTGTCCACCTGAAGAATAAAAATCTGCCCAGATCAGCAGAAATCTTTATTAAATTCCTGAAGAAATCGATGGCTGAATAGGGATATTAAGTGGCGTCAGGATGCGTCCTGACGCCACTTTTTCACTTGTGAGCAGATTTCGTCCCTGATAAAGCTTCCCCCTTCTCTTGTACTAATGACCGTTCTCGTGTTGATGTTGTTTACCATGCTGTGCTTGCGCTAAGATTCCGGCTAGCCAGCCGTACGCCTCCTGGACATCATAGTTGCCGCCGTGCGGTTGCATGTAAGCCAGCGCGAAATTGGCATCCATAACGGTCTGATCGTTCTCGATAGCATAGAACAACGCAACTTCGACTGCAAATGATGTATCGCGGTCGCGCATTCCGTGACGGATATACCAGTAAGGCGCGCTATCCCCTTCGCGGCTCAGCAGGTAAGGCAACGGATTGACCATATTCATCTGCTTCACCACAGCCCTACCAGCTTTGGTTTGCATGAACTGATCAAAGTATAAACCTGTGTCGTCCAAACCAACGCCGTTATCGGCGATGATGTCATGTTCCCATGACCACCCGAGCCAGTGGCTGTACACCGTTGTTTCATCCCCGGAGAGGTCGGACTCGTTCATCCTGTACTGGAGTGGTGTACCAAAGTTTTCGAACGCAGGAGCTGTTTTTAGCTTTGCTGTTGTGGTGACAAATTCAAGGTATTTGCCGTAGTCGATGCTCACAACGGTATCGGTCGCATTATCGACATCGAGCCAGTTATTCGTAACGACCAGTGCACCAAATGTCCAAGTTTCGCCCAGATCCGGTACGATTTCGCCTTTTACCATTGCCTTTTCGACTCCGGCTTTCACCAGTGCTTCGATCGCACTCGGCATGGTATCAACGGTCAGCTTTGTGCCATCCTCTAGCCTCAGCTTGAGGCTCTTGAGATACGCAGGATACTGCTCCGCAAGCGCTGCCGACACATCTGCATCATATGGACCATCAGTATAGGCGGGGTTGAGCAACCTCGTCTCGCTATACTGCCATTCGTAAGCGATATCTGCATGATTGAGATCAGTAATAGGGCAATAAGCAATTGTCGCAAATACGTCATCTGTCAGCGTACTTTTACCATGCTTGTCAAAGCCAGCCGCTCCGATCTCCATAAGATACGGATAATAATCGCGACTGTTACCACTGGCTGCTACGGCCGCCGAGAGACCACCACCACCGCTTGTTCCGGTGATAACGATTCTATCTGCGGATCCAGGCATTCTCTTATCGTTATACTTAAGGTAACGGATCGCCGCTTTTGCATCTACAACAACCGCCGGGGCATGACCGGGATATGTACCATCCGCAGCAATGAGTCCGCGACTACGCGTGCCGGCATTGGCGATGATATAGCCGGCTTTAAAGGCGGCGCCGGTGGCGTCGGTGTCCGAGGTGCTAACGAAATTCAGGACTGGGTTTCCATTACGATCGACAAAAATATCTCCCACCGGGCTGTTCCTCCAGCCGCCATTACTCACTTTCAGAATGATCGCCGTATCCTGATCAGCAACTGCGGTTTCAGGAACATAAATATACATTTTCTGCCAGGCGGTGGGGTCAGTCGCATTAGCCATCTCAATGGGATTCGCCACGTAAGTAACCTTATATTTTGTTACTTCAAGTGGCTGTCCGTCTAATGTTATATTCACCGTCTCAACGGTTTCAAAGTTGTCCGGGACAAATGCCAGTGGGTCGGGACCTTTGGCGTGCCCCGCCTGAGGCGCCGCAAGAACAGTCGATAACGGTGCGACCAGCAGTATCAGCGCTAAGACAAAAGCTAACCATCTGCGGTTTTTCATTTTTTTCTCCTATTTTGAATCTTGGATACGAAAATTTTGGACGACAAATATCATCCTTGACATAAACAGAAAATTATTTGTGGCTATTCCTGCTTATGCGACCTCCTTTCATAATGAACTTGCCAGAACGCCCACAGACTACATGCCCATCTATTAGGTCTTTTCAGCATGCCTTTGAATGTTATGCGACCACTTGATATCGTTTGGTACAAAACACCTCCTTGATGAACAAAAGACTGCCGAATTGAATGAACCTTCGGCAGTCTGGCAGTCTGATACGGCGCAGTCGTATTATCTGCGAACGGACAGACCCATAACTTTGCGCCCCCACCTCACAGTGGGTTAGCCATTTCGGGTCAGCACAGATCTATTCTGTTGACTACACATCTAAAAGAGAGAGTGTTACTTATAAAGATGTTTTCTTCATACAACTAAATAATTTTGAGACGTTTCACACATACCCCATCTACATATTAGTACATTTTTACGAAACATCAATTCATATAGTGATACAACCCATTCAATTTTGGAATGGATACTGTAATTTTCCGCAAATTCGATATTGACTTACGCTAGCACAAGCGATAGAATTCAAGCGCAATTTACGCTAGCGCAAGGAGGAATAATGGAATCAAAAGAGTGGCTTACCACTCAAGAAGCAGCAGATCGACTTGGCGTTACTCCTACCCGAATTCGCCAGTTGATAGCAGAAAATCAAATTAGTGCCCAGAAAATGGGTGGAAAGTATCGTGGGCAATGGCAAATTAATGCAGTTGAGATAGAAAAACGAGTTCATGAAAAAGGAGTAACTCAAACCATGCGTGTTAAAAATCTGATGACCCCCAGCCCAATCGTGGCAAATCTGGAAACAAACTACAACGAAGCCTTGCGCTTGATGAAGAAAAACAATATCAATCATCTACCCATTGTTGACAATAAAGGCAGACCCATTGGGCTTGTCACTACCGGCGGCATGCTGCGCGCTACTCCGTCTCCTGTGACAACGCTAAATGTTTATGAGATCGCCACAATGCTGGACAATGTCACGATGGGAAGTATCATGGTCAGCCCTGTTCTCGCCGTTGACGAATCTTGCAGCATCACCAACGCAGCAAATTTTATGCTCAAAAATAGAATTGATTCGCTTCTAATCACGCGCGAAGACACCCTGGTTGGCATCATTACGGCGGCGGATATTTTTAAAGCCTTCGTTGACATAACTGGCGGCAGTCAGTCAGGTACACGCATTGAAGCCAAGCTGCCGAATCAAAAAGGACATCTCGCCCCATTTATCCAAGCGTTAACAAACGCAGGCAGTTTTATCGTTTCCCTGGCGATATCCAATGAAAGTCCTGATTACGGTTATATTGACGTAAAGGAACGCGGCGGCAACGAAGACGAGATCCGCAAGGAAATCGAAAAACTAGGATATGTTGAAATCGTCAATTTCCGTCAGAGTGACAGCGATAAACTTCTGACTTTTGGCAAGTCATAAGAATCAACACTTGAAGAAGAGCAGCCACCAAAACAGGCTGCTCTTATAGTTTTCCTCCTATTCAATGGGATTAGTATGGTCGATTTCTCAGGATACCTCAAGTCTTACATTGATATTCTTCCTTTGCTATTGATCGTCATTTCACTCTACTGGACACGCATAGTCGGTGGACCCTGGGTTCCATCTTCCATGCAAGTGGTCCATCGAATGATGGAAATGGCCAGTGTCGGTCCAGAGGATGTGGTCTATGATCTTGGCTGTGGAGATGGCAGGATGATCCTCGCTGCCGCCAGGCGTTATCATGCCCGCGCAGTTGGGATTGAGATCGATCCGCTGCGATATCTCTGGTGCCAGTTCTTGATCACGATCATGGGTCAACGAAAACGCATTCAAATCGTTTTTGGAAATCTTTTCAATAAGGACTTGAGCGAGGCGGACGTCGTTATGTGCTACCTTATGCCGGACGCTCTATCAAAACTTGAAGATAAACTAAAAAAAGAATTACGACCTGGAACGCGGGTTGTCTCCAATAGATTTACATTTCCAACACTTAAAAAGGCACAGGAAGATGGGGATGCAATACTTTACTTGGTTGGTCATGAATAAAATTATTTGATCGCATCTCCTACAAATTTCCAAACATAAATAAACTGCTCAACCTTCAATGTTGAGCAGTTTATTTATTATGAGACTTCTACCTACCAAATGACCTGTGTTGTCAATATGCTTGTCTCAAGTTCGTACTCAAAAGAAGGGAGAAAGAATCACATACTAACAGGCTCCGCTTTAGAAATTCGACAGAGGGCGGTACGGAGCGGGTATGAACCGAGTTCGGGATTGCAGTGATCTGGATTGTCACTCATGCAGACATTGATATTGGATTCAAAGGCTCCGTGAAGAGATGGTTCTTCTCCTGGCATTTCAGGGTACCACCAGCCATGTTCCGCATCTATAATGTTGGGGGCCATTTTGTCGAAGAATTTAACCTTCTGTCGCACTCGTCCGCGCCTGGTTTCTATCCAGATCCAATCCCCTTCAGCAATCCCCTCAGTTCGAGCGGTTTCAGGGTGAATTTTGACCAAGGGTTCCGGATAGTGCTTACGGACCGAGTCAACCTGACGCCATTCCGCATGGTAGAAGAATAATATCCTGCGACCACTAATGAGGGTGTAAGGATATTCCTTGGCAAGCTCGGGATCACCTTGTGGACTTTCAGGTGGGACAATGTATTTGGGTAATGGGTCGTACCCCAACGCTTCGAGTGTGGTAGAGCGCAATTCCACTTTTCCTGCATTGGTTCCAAACCCCTGTTTCTCGTATTTCTTCTCTTCAATAGGACGAAGAATGACTCTGGGAAAGGTTTTGAGCGTATACCCCAGCGGTGCCAACCTATAGTCTAGGACTTCCTCCAGAGTTTCCCAGGGCCAGTCCGCTTCCTGACCGAGTCTGATCCCAAGTTCGCGCCAAATGTCATAATCACGAAAATGTTCATAATGGCCGGGCATAAGATGCGGCACTACAGCTTCTCGCGCCCAAATATAGCTGCCATAATCACTGAAAGCCCACACATCGGGCCGCTCCAACCAAGTAGCCGATGGCAATACGTAATCCGCCAATTCCGCGCTTGGGGTCATAAAGAACTCATTGACCACGTAAAGTTGGAGGTTGGGGCTCTTGAGCGCTTCGTAAACTGTCTTAGTGGCGATCTCAGTCACCATGGGATTGCTGTGGCTGGTGAAGAGCGCAGTGAGCGGATAGGGATCACCGGTAAGGATTGTCTGGTAAGCACTCGGCGTGTGACTTTGGCACTGGTGGAACATTTCATTGACCGGCGCACCCCAGACCCGCTTAATGTTCTGCATAAGCATGATCTGCATATCGTAACTGGAAACGCGGAATCTGTCCGCTCCGATCATCTTCCTCCACTGGGACTCGGGCAGCCTATCCCAAAGTTCCATGTCACGCGTCGGCACCAAGCCTGGAGGACCCATCTGGATCTCACCGCCCATGACATCGATATTTCCGCAAATGGCAGAAAGTATCCAGCGAGCGTGGATAGCCTGCACCGATGAATAGGAATGCTCGAGCCCCTCACCCACCATGCTGCACGCTGGTCTGTTGGCGGCATACATGCGTGCCGCGTCTTGGATCAACCCCACTGGCAACCCTGTAATCTCCGACACTTTTGAAAGTGGATATTCTTTCAGTCGCACCAGCAGGTCTTCGAAACCATAGCACCATTTTGCAACAAAATCTTTATCGTAGAGTTCCTCATCCACCACAACACCGATCATACCCAGGAGCAGAGCTGAGTCAGTTCCGGGACGCACAGGCAACCACAAGTCAGCCATGGCAGCCGATTTTGTTTGGCATGGATCAACCACAATCAGTTTCGCCCCGTGTTTCTTTGCTTCCAAGATGGCTTTGGCAACCATCGGCCTGGCAGTCATTGGTTCAGCACCTAAGAGCAGCAAGCATTTGGAATCCTTGCTTAGTGCATAGTTAGGGAACATTCCAACGATGGCATCAGCCATAATGGAACGAGGACCAAAGCAAATACGTTCTTGCCCAAGCAGGTTCGGCGAGCCAAACAGGTTGAAGAAGCGAGCGCGATATTCATCATGTGTACGAGCTGTACCACCCGAAGCACCTAATGTTTCACCACCGTAGCGCTCTCGAAGTCTGCCTAATTTGCCGGCGATTTCGTCCAAGGCGTCCGACCACTCGATTCTCTGCCATTTGCCCTCACCCCGCTCACCGACTCTTTTCATGGGGTAATTTACTCGGCCAGGATGATACAGGTACTCTGTTGCCGCCTTACGCCGCACGCAGCCAGCTGTGGGCGGATGGCACTTGATCGGCCAGCCAGCGTCTTCTTCGAGCTTGAGGAGCCAGCCGTCTTTTACATGTGCAAGCAATCCGCACTCTGCCTTGCACCAGAAACAGACTGTTGGCTTTACCTCAACATTTGAAGCGGACGAAAAGTTGCTGTTTAGTCCTTCCAGGTGAGTATTCATTATTTCTCCTTGAAAGCATAGCTGCAAGTTTCGTAAATCGAATTGGATGGTTGGTCTATCTACAAACAGATCACTCGGTAAGTTTGCCCAGGTCAGGGATATTGTGATGTGTAAGCGCGATACCATCGCGCATTTCTTTAATGTCTACAGATAACGATAGATAGCTGCTTTCAAAACGCTTACCAAAAGTTTCCTCCAAAACTTTCATCACTCGTTGTGACGCATCTTTTTGGACATCAACTGGTCGTCCTTCACGGATCAACAAACCCACGTGAACAAATGCGAATGCTGGGTTGCCATCCGCGATGCGATACTCGCTCAATCGCACGGCGCGGCTTTTAAGTCCTTTCAGGTTGATGGCTCCTGTTGCTGCCAATTCGGAATGAAGTTGCGCCAGAACCGTCTGAACATCAAATTCGAGATTGTCAGTGTATTCAAGTGTAAGTTGCGGCATGATATTTACTCCATCGGCGGCGATCCGTGTGTATGGAAAGATGCAATGGTCTGCAATCCCCACGCCTGTCCTTTTTTGCGCTCCGCTTCACTCCAGACAATTGGCTTCCAATCTGGAGCAAGCATCAGGCGTGCTCCGGCGTTAGCAATCTCAAAACGAATCCCGCTTGGTTCATAGACATACAAAAAGAAGGTCTGTTGGATGGCATGTTTATGCGGTCCCGTTTCGATAAAAACACCATGCTCAAGACAGATATCCGCAGCACGCAAAATAGCTTCACGATTATCCACCGCATAGGTGATATGATGCAGTCGTCCTTTTGCCCCCGCCCAATCTTCAACGATTGCCACATCATAGGTCTTGTTGTTACAGGTCACCCAGGCTGCTTTTTCAGAGCCATCATCAAAAATCACCTGTTCCGTCATACGCATGCCCAGAACATCTTCATGGAAGACCCTTGAAGCCCGCACGTCTGAAGCAAGGATGTTGATATGGTCCAACCGCCGTAGACCGACGCCATGGTCAGGAAAACGGGATGCCTGATTCTTCAAAGCAGGCTTTAACTTCGCTGGAGGCTGATACCATTCGGTCTCGTAATAGATTTCCATATCGTGTCCATCGGGATCAGTGAAGCGATATGCCGGACCATGCCCGATATTGTTCTCCTTCCAACCCTTCCCTAATCCGGATTTTTCCACCGCACCCACTCTTCTCTGCAAAGCCTGCGGACTCATCGCACGAAACGCATAATGCCCCAAGGCGGGTCTCGATGAAGCAGTGAGTTGAAGCGAATGATGCTCATAATCATCCCAGCCGCGCAGATAGACGGAGTCACCTTCTCGGCCGCTTTCGTACATCCCCATTACATCGATAAAAAAGCTTCTACTTTCCTCAAGTTTCGGCGTCAACAACTCAATATGAGCCAAATGCGCCAAGTCAAAAACAGGTTCAGGATTCATAATTACCTTCGATTCTTTTCTACAAATTCTCGCAAGCCATGCAGGTCATAGGATATTTCGCCAGCCTCAAGTTTCTCACGCAAACGCGCTTCCTTTTCAAAACGCGCTTCCGATGCCTGCAAAACTTCGCCAACTCGCTCCTTCTTGACACACACTCCCCCATCCGCATCCAACACTACAATGTCTGATGGAGAGATTTGTGCACCACCAACAGATACATCAACATTGAGTTCACCAATTTTGTTCTTGGTTGCACCCTTCACTCGGATGAAACGAGCCCAGATGGGCAGACCAAGTTCGACCAACTCTTCCACATCCCTGACGGCTGCATCCACCAGGATCCCCGCGGCTTCCTTGACCTTTACCTGTGTCGCCAATAATTCGCCAATCAACGCCACCGGAGTCGGTTCCGGCATGGTCAACACCAGAACTTCGCCCGGTTGGATCTGCTCAATGGCGGCATGCACCATCAGATTGTCATCCTGCCCGCATCGGACGGTCCGCGCGGGACCGGCTACACGACTTCCCGGAAGGAGTAGAAACAATGGAATATCGATCAGTCCATTCCGCCCGGAAGCTTCATAGACAGTCGCCACACCAAGTTCACCCAGTCTTTTGAGAACATTCGTTGTCATAGGCTTTTCACCACCCAGGGCAATGTCCGCTGCATCGCCTCTGCAAATTTAACCTCCTGCATACCCGAAATGCGGCGTGCATGGTTGCCGCGTCGCGAACCAAGTTCCGTGTAATAAGTTTGCAGATAACTCTGAGCCTTCATGCATTCCATTGCCTTCTTTTTCTGTTCCATCACTGGAGTGATGTCCACAAATGTATTCGGGTGGAATTCGCACAACTCCGGTTGATGCGGTTCGAAGAAATACAAATCCGGCGGATTGATGCGGACAAATGCGCTGGATACGCCCGCCCCGGAAGCCAGCAACCGTGCCTTTTGCACGGCCTGACAGGCAACAGGATGATCGGGGTTAAACGGGTCAACAGGTGTATGTGTCAGCAGGATATCCGGATGAACCTCGCGGATTATTTCGATGATCTGCTCCATCGCTGAGTCGGTAATGTTCAAGGGGTAGTCACCAAGGTCCAGGGCGCGGAAGTCAGCCCCCAGGGTCCGGGCTGCCGCGTTTGCTTCTTCATGTCGAATCCGTTTTACGTTTTCGACAGTCTGATTCGGTTCCTTCCACAGTTCTCCTGATTCGCCGCGTTCCCCATAGGAAAGAGCAACGACAGTCGCGGTACCGCCTTGTGATGTGATCGTCGCAATCGTCCCCCCTGCGCGCCAGACAAAATCTGCGGAGTGGGCTCCAATGACAAGAAGTTTTTTACCCATAAATTCTCTCCTTTTATAATCAGGTGTTTTTCAAATGCAGGTCAAAGAAATCCAAGACCCTGGCGATATTTTCCGGCATTTCAAACAGGAGATCTCCATGTGTCGCCTCATCCATGACTTCAAGAGTAACCTTGCCCTCCCCGGCGGTCTTTTTCATCTGCTCTGCAAATTGGATCGCCTGCTGCACGGGAACAAGATCATCCTTTGATCCGTGTTGGAGCAAAAAAGGTGGTACACGTCTTTTGATATAAGTCAGGGGGCTGGCAAATTTTACCAAAGCCGGGATGTCAGTGATCTTTCTTCCAAGCAAAATCGATTCAGGCGAATCGCGTTCAGAGTGATCGCCGGTGCCGAACCCGCTTTCAGCCAGTTCATCGTCCATCGTCAGGAAATTCGCCACCGGTGCATACCAAACCACAACAGCCTGCACCTTGGCAGAGAAACGAGTCCGTGCATTCCGCATGGACGGATCATCCAATTCACGAACCCTGTCAGCCGTACCAAGTAGAGCCGCCAGATGTCCTCCAGCGGAAGCTCCCCAAACTCCAATCTTGCTCCCGTCCAGTTGATACTCAGCAGCATTTGTACGAAGATATCGAATCGCCGTCTTGCAATCATGGATTTGACTCGGAAAATGTGCCTCGCCACTTAACCGATAGTTGATACATACCACCGCATATCCCCGCTTCAACCCTGCCAAAAACGAACGATTGAAATCATCCGCTTTATCCCCAAACATCCAAGCGCCGCCGTGGAGCGTAGCGATCACAGGGAAGGGACCGGTACCCTCATCCGGAAGATAGATATCCATTCTTTGTGCAGCAGACTTATCCGCATAAGGAACGTCAAGCCATTTCCTCTTGATATGACTGGTATCCATGGGCGGAGGAGGCGAAAAATTATCTTCCATAAAACCAATGTTTCCGTTCTGACTTAACTGCAAAATTTATTCCCTTTCTGGTACGGTTAAATATAGAAACCCAAATTGTGATTCTTTTATCCGCTTTTACCTACTCGCGCGCTTCAATCATATCCTCCACGTATTCCATGTCACGCCACCACTTATTTTCCGGGGCGGTCATTCGTTCGCCAAGGATCTCCGCCACCCAAATGGCAATCCGCCGTGTGAGTGGAATATCAATGATCAGACTGCGCATCAAATTATGAGGAAACGCGGACGGATTGCTCCACGGACAACTCTTGACACAGGTGTTGCACATCGTCCCGTTCTTGTTGGTAAAGTTATAACTGGCACAACGGCGGGTATCCAGCTTCCATGTTTCATAACCGTTGTACATTACCCTATCCCCGGTCGAGATGGCTTTACTTGGACACTTTTTCGCACAGATTTTGCAGTCCCGACAGAAATCCTGCAAACCAAAATCAATCGGTTGATCGGGGATGATCGGCATATCCGTCAGCACGGCAGCAGCCTTATATGCCAATCCAAGATACGGATTCAGGATGATCCCTGCGCGGCTGACCTCGCCAATACCTGCCGCCAGCAAAAGAGGCGGCATCAACACCGAATATTTATTGACGAAAGATGGACCGTATTGAGGCGAGGCATCCCATCCCAGGCGTCGGATGTAATTCGCCATCGTCTCGGCAACCATCCCAAGATGCTGGTATGACTGGAAACTGATCGGATCTCCCATCCAATCATGACCGGTGGAGGCGCGCATCGCCTTTAGCTCTTTACGCATCACGATCACAACAGCATTTTCATAACGGGGAGCAATCGGGTTTCCTTGCTTATCATGGCTGTAGTAAGCCGACTCCGGCACTTTGCATGCCCCCATAATATCGGCCTTCAGGAAGTAACCGAACGACTTGATATGCTGGGTCAGGAACTCGGGGTCCTGGGGGATCGGTGCTTTTTCATCAGCCACTGGATTGGAACTCATCAAGGCAATATGATCGATAATATCTTTTTGCGCCGCAGAGAGAGGGAACTTCCCTGGCAGGCTTTTCTGCACACCCCTTTGCACAGCCGGACCATATTCACCCCGGGCGGCAAGTCCATAGGCGGTATTCCGCATGTCAATCCGTTGGACGCCATCCGTGATCAGGTTTGTAGCCTTTTCCACATGTTTGATTTTCTCCATGCGAAAAGAACCCTGCATTATCTGTTTATCCAAAAAGCTGTTTCCAACCAGGTTCTCCGTACGATCCATCTAAGTACGCTCACATTCTTATATAAGGATTGTGGTGGTGTTGAGCATGTTCAATCACCACCACAATCCAATACTTATTTCCTGTAGGAACTAGCAGTTACAGGTTATCTTTCTCCATACGGAGGAGCCGGATAGAGAATCCCAGTGGAAGCCTGTTCTGGCGGATAGACAAGATGTGTAACGCCACTCTGCCATTGAACCATCGGGTTCAACACATTGCCAGTACCATCGGCATTGAAGGTCACGTTACCGATCACTGTATCCAAGTCACTGGCAGCCATCGCGTCACGAACCGCTGCGGGCTCCAGGCTGCCGGCTTTCTCAATAGCTGCGGCAATGAGCTGCACACAGGCATACCCCGGGCCCGTCAGAATATCCGCAGGGCGGCTATATTTAGCCTGATAGGCTGCATTGAGAGCATCCACGCCCTCGAATTTCGCCTCATGGTGCCATCCGGGGAAGATGGTGACATAATCACCAACCGTGCCCATGGCTTCGCCCCAGTTCAAACCTTCCGGTGCCCTGATCACGAGCGCAAATTTGGGAGCCCAGTCAAGCTCAGCCATGGTCTTGTACATGCCGCTGCCATCCGGGAAAATGGGCAGGGTGAGAAGCACTTCTGCGCCTGCTGCTTTTGCCCGTAGGATCGCGTCAGACCAGTCATTCGGCTTTGCCGGGTTCTCAGCATACTCTACAACTTCATAACCATTCGCCTCGGCTTCTGCTTTCCAAAGCTCACCAATTTCCTTGCCCCAGTCATCGCTATAAGTGAAGATCGCGACTTTCGGTTTTTCTCCGTCTCCAACGAGGCTATTGAGGATTACAAAGGTATCCTTTGCCTGTTGCGGGGATTTGGGGAACGGCGAGAACAGTTGCTGGAAGCCCTGCTGATGGATCTGGTAAAGAGCGAAGGCAACACCACAATAGGGAATTTGGTTCTTTTCAGCAATGGGTGCTGAGGCAGCGTGCATGGCACTACCACCGCCGCCCAGGTAAGCTGTCAGTTTCAGGTCGGAGTTCAGGGTCTCCATATTGGTGACTGCATTGGTGGGTTCCGATGCATCATCATAGTACGTGAGGCGCAAGGGGACTTTTACGCCGTACTCTTCAACATACACTCCGCCTGCTGCATTGATGTCTTCCACGGCAATTTCGTAGCCGGGTAAAATCATATTTCCAAGGTCAGCGAACTTTCCCGTCAGGGAGATCGAAGAGCCAAGTTCAATATATTCCGGTGCATCCGGTTTCGGCGCTGGTTCTTCAGCAGGAGCCTCGGTAGGTGCAGGGGCAGCCGGTTCTTCAGCGGGCGGCTGTTCGGGTGGCGCGGCAGGCGCCTCGGTTGGCGCCGAACCGCAGCTGGCGAGCAACATACTCGTCACAAGTACAATCGCGAACAAACTCATTAGTTTGGTTTTCATACTCATCCTCCATGGAATTTTCAAATTGGGACAATCCATTCATTTTCTTCGATAGCAGCTCAATTCAATAACTTTTCTCCTTTCTCGCCTGCACATGATTTCTTCCGTAAGATTTTGCACAGGGCAATACATTAAGAGTACAAGCGTCCTCGTAAAACAGCAATTCATTCTTTGGTGAAACCCATTCTGTTTTGGAATATGTTGCTGATCCTATGAAAATACACCTGATCCGTTTATCAAATATCTCTACTCGTTAGCGGGAAGAAATCTATTCAACATTTGATCTCAACCGGCGGGAAAGCAATTTCTCCAGTTTGCCCCACAGCGAAACAATGCCACCCGGCAAAAAGAGGACTACCAAAATAAACAATGTACCAAATATGATTAGATGATACTCACCGACATTCAGGACCAAATATTGTCGTAGTGCTACAAAAAATACCGCCCCAACGATGGGACCAAGAATGGTACCCTGACCGCCGATGTAGACCATCGTCAACATATCCAGACTCCAGGAAGGTGAAAATGGGTATTGGTAATAGTAACCAACATGATAGTAAGCAAACGCCCCACCCGCCAAGCCGGTAAAGAAGGCGCTGACACCCAGCGCAATAAGTTTGTGTCTCAAGGCGCTGACGCCCAGCGACTCTGCGGCATCTTCCTGCTCACGCACAGCCATCATACCGAGCCCCACCCTGGAATTCACAAGGAGGTAGGAGCCCCCAACAACAAAACCAGCCAGCCCCAGAAGGGCATAATAACGAGGCACAAGCTGATAAGAAACAAGATCTTTGATCGGAAGAGATGATATTTCAGGGAACATGTTTCCTACCGTAACATTGAGAATCTCGGCAAGTGCCAGCGTTCCAATGGCAAAATAGACACCCTTAAGTCTGAACGCAGGGGCACCTATCAGCAAGGCAAATGCCACTGCCAGGAGACTCCCTGCCAGAATGCTGGGAAGAATATGTACACCCTTGATCCACAACAAACGTGTTGCAAGGGACCCCAATCCAAAGAAAGCAGCATGACCCAGACTGGTCTGTCCGGTATATCCTCCCAGGATATTCCAACTCGTTGCAAGAATGACATATAGCAGGATCAGAACCAGGAGGTTTATGGTGCTCTCTTTTTCAACCACCATGGGAAGGCAAGCCAGGATTACGACGACGAGGATGATGGAGATAATTTGCAGACTTTTCATTGTTATCTTTCCTTTGCGCCGAACAGTCCCTGGGGTCTGAAGATCAAGATCAGCAAAAAGAACACAAGCCCAACCACCTCACGATAATTACCACTAATGAAAAAGGCTGTGGCAGATTCAGTCGCGCCCAGGAGAATGCCCCCCACAAAGGTACCCATGAAATTACCCACACCCCCCAACACCATCACGATCAGTGACTTGAGGGTCCAGTGCAATCCAATGGATGGACTGACCGAATAGCTCACGAGCACCAAAGAACCCGCCACTCCGGCTAGTGCCGTTCCTAACAGGAAGGAAAGCATATAAACCTTCTGCACATTAATGCCTACGAGAGAGGCTGCCTCCCAATCCTCCGCTGTAGCCCGGATGGCTTTGCCAATATATGTCTTGCGCAGGAATTGCTGCAGGGCAAACAGGCAGACCAATGAAATCACCAAACCAGCGAGGCGAACATAAGGGAACCGCACGCCCAGCCAGACGAGAGATTCGGTGGCGTAGGAAGTGGTGACCCCGCGATCATTTGCGGTCCAAAGGTTCAAAGCAATGTTTTGGAGGATCAAAGTCAACCCAAATCCGACAAGCATGGTGTTTTTGATCTTCTCTTCCTCCGTCATTTTGACCATGCGAACGAAGAGCAGTTGATACAAAACCGCCCCGATCAGGAGGAGGAAAAGAATGGTCAACGGAAGCGACAGGAAGGGATCGATGTTGAAAAGTTTGAAAAGCCAGAAAGTGGCGTACCCACCGAACATCAAAAGCTCACCATGTGCCACGTTCAGAAACTTTGTAACCCCGAAGACCATGGCAATTCCCACCGCCGCCAAACCATACAGGGCTCCCAACAGAATACCGATTACCAGATTTTGCGTTACAGCTTGAATCATTGTTGAAATGTCCTTTTCTATCCCAGATATGCTGCACGTATGGATTCAAAGGATAGTAGAGAATCGCCCTTGCCCTCGCCAACGATCCTGCCATTCTCTATCACATATGCCCTTTGGGCCAACTCCAGGGCTGCACGAACATTCTGCTCCACCAGCAGAATCGTCACGCCTTGTTTGTTAATTTCCTCGATCATTACAAACATTTGTTGTACAAGAATCGGAGCCAATCCAAATGAGGGCTCATCCAACATCAAAAGTTTGGGCTTGGACATCAGCGCTCGACCGATGGCCAGCATTTGCCGCTCACCGCCACTCAGAGTGCCTGCCTGTTGATCCTTTCTCTCTGCAAGGCGCGGAAAAATATCGAAAACCCACATCAAGGACTGATCCTTGACTTTTCTGGCTTCAGACACAAACGATCCCAATTCCAAGTTTTCAAGGACTGTCATCCCAGCAAACACCCTGCCACCTTCAGGCACCTGAGAAATCCCGAACTCAACAATCTTGTGAGCCGGCGTTCTGTGCAAATCATGACCATTGAAATTGACCATGCCTGATGCGAATGGCAATAACCCGGTGATCACTTTCAAGGTGGTTGTTTTCCCGGCTCCGTTTGGACCTACAAGGGCAACCAACTCTCCTTTATTTATCTCCAAAGAAATCCCCCAGAGTGCCTGGAGATCTCCATAAAAAGCATTCACGTCATTTACTTTAAGCATGAGGTTTTCCTAGATATACATCGATGACTTCCGGATTGTGAATAACTTCCTGAGGGAGTCCTTCTGCAATTTTCTGTCCCATGTTCAACACGACGATGCGATCAGATAGACCCACAATTGCCTTCACTATATGTTCCACCATGAGGATGGTCAGATCGAATTCCTCTTTTATCTTGCGGATAAGATTCATGGCAGCCTCCGCCTCGGCATGGTTCAATCCCGCCATCAACTCATCCAGCATAAGCAATTGAGGCTTCGCAGCCAAAGCTCTGGCAAGCTCGACTCTCTTGCGCTCCATCAATGTGAGATCTTTCGCCAGAACGTTCGCCTTGTCCAATAGACCAACTTTTTCAAGGTAATACTTCGATTCATCTGCAGCAACCTTTAGGCTTTTAGCGGATTCCTTGCCATATACCCTTCCCACCATCACATTCTGCAAAGCTGTAAATTCAAGAAACGGTTTTACCAACTGAAAGGTTCTCGCAATCCCCCTTCCGCAAACTTGATAACGCGGAAGCCCGGCGATATTGTTTCCCTGAAAAATGATCGTACCAGAATTTGGTTTTAGAAAACCAGTAAGCAGGTTGATAGTTGTGGTCTTCCCAGAGCCATTTGGACCGATAAGCCCAATGATTTCCCCATCCTCAATGGCAAAGTCCACGTTCCAAACTGCCTTCAATCCCCCAAATGACTTGCTTAGCCCATCAATCTTCAACAAACTCATGCAAGCCTCCTCGATGAAATGTTGTCCCGGTCATTACCAGCCAACCATATGACGTGAGACCCATCTATCCGCCAGACATCGGCGGGAAGAAACACAATCGGCTGCCTGGGTGTACCAGATCTTCCGGTTCACTCTGGACACCATCGACAGTGATCAAACCTATTTCATCTTCCTTCAAACCCAACCTGTTTACCACCTCACGTATTAGGGTCGGATTCACTATTTCCAAGTCTTGACGCCGCTGTTTGTTTCGCATCAACTGTCCAAACAGCTCAACATCGATACTCATCAAGCACCTATAAAGTGTCGAAAACCGAATCCAGATCCGAATCAGGCACATCGAAAACGACATTATGCGGTGCCAGCGGTTCCTCCCGCATATATTCGGGGATCCGATAATCATTAGCTGTTTTGCCAGCAAGTCGATTGAATTCCAGTTCATTCCGCAGAACATCTCGATACATGGCATCAAGATCACTTTTATCCCAGCCCCATCCATGTATGCCGTTGATCATGTCCGCCATAAGCTGCGGGTCAGAGATCACAGGCGGCCGGGCGAACAGGCACAACCCGGTGCTGTCCAACATCGCAGAAATGATCTGCAACTTCAGCGAAAGCTCCTTTTGTCCTTCAACAACCAGCGGATTGACCTCATTGCGTGCACCAAATGCATTACCTGCCGTGTGGTCCGCACCTTGCGGGGAAGTAGCATAGGTCACCCCATTCCCCTTCAAACTGCGCGGATCGTAACCTGGCATTGCCTGTCCCAAAGCCGCCGGCACTCGCCTGATTCCAAACACCCGACCCGCTGTCACAGCACCATTTCCGATCACACGTCCCAGGGGTGTACCTTCTCCCACTTGTTTTAATAGTGCGATGATGCCTTCCGTATCTCCAAATTGACCCAAACCCGCCTCAAGCACAACCCCCAAGGCTGCTCCAGTTTCGATGGTATCCAGGCCAAAATCGTTGCACATGTAATTTAATCGTGCAACATCATCCAGATTGCCAATCCCAAGATTTGAGCCAACCAGGGCGATCGTCTCGTACTGCATTGTGCCAACAATTGGCATGCCCATTTCATCAACATATTGATGACGGCAGGCGATTACACAGCCCGGCATGCAGCGGGTACCAATTTTCCCCTCGCGTGCCAGAATGGTTTCTCGGATGGTTTCGCCGCGCAAATTAACCGAGTCTTCAAAACTGCCTGCGCTGAAGTTTCTGGTAGGCAACGACCCCATCTCGTTGACAGCTCCCGTGATGGCAGCCGTCCCATACAAATGAGTTCCTCCCTTGGGTCCCAATTTGGGATTGTCAACAATTTCCCGGGCAAATCGCTTCGATGCTGAACGAAATAATTCAGCATCCGCGAAAGAAAAGTTCTTTGACGAAGCCTTTTCAATCACAATGGCTTTCAAGCCTTTACTGCCCATGACGGCACCCAACCCGCCACGGGCAGCGTGGTTACTGCGCTGACCAGGCTCCCCTGTTGAGCAAATGCCAGCGCCTGTCATTAAGAATTCACCTGCCTGACCTATCGAAATAACTGTGTATTCCTCCCCATATTTTTCTTTCAATTTATCTGATGTTGCATAAGTCCCCAGACCTAGAATTTCATCCGCAGGCAGGAGTTCAGTTTTTTCATTTCCAATATACAAAAGATGGAATGCCCTTCGGGCAGGTTGCCCTTCGACCACCACAGCCTTGATCCCCATTTTCCCCAGTGTGTCTCCTGCTGTGCCGCCTGCATTGGCTTCCTTATTCCCGTTCGTCAATGGACTTTTAGCCCCAACCGACAACCGACCCGCCGTCGTTACTCCAGCGCCTCCCAATAGCCCGGGAGCAAAGATCAACTTATTATGCGGTCCTAATGCATCACAAGCAGGCGGAATTTCATCCAAAAGCAATTTGGCGATCAGCGCCCGACCACCCAGATATTCATAGGCAGAAGGCACATCTTCCCATTCTGTTTGAAGTTGATTCATATCTACGCGGAGTAACTTCATAATCGCTCCATTGGTTCAAAAAGCTAAAACTTTGATCAAAGTGGCAATTGCCCCACCGGCACAAATCTGATAACAGCCAAGAAATGGTCTTGATGGTGGGGCATGTTTCATCACACGGTTTTGCGGTCCGACAGAGATCGCATTGAGATAAGCCGAGGTATTCTTTTCTACAGGATTACGGCGGGTAGGCAAGGGTATAGATGGACTTGCCGCCATTCAGAGGTCCCTTGACGTATTGTGCAACCTCTTCAGGGCTGCGCATGGTCACCTTATCCACCGGAGGCAGAACGCCTGCCGGGAATCTGGTCATGATATCGCCGACCAGCCTGCACATGTAGTCCATGAGAGCGTTTGCGCCTGCAATGGCTTTGTCCGCCGAGGCTAACGTGGGGGAGCCGATGACCCCTTCCGGGTAATCTTTCACCTCAATACCAGCCAATCCGACATGCTCATGTCCCTTGATCGGGGCGTGATAGACGTCACCGCCTTTGTCTGTGTGACCAGGAGGCAGGAAGCCATGCGGTTTGTTATCCACGAACAGCGACGGATCCATGAATTCCGGGAAGAGAGCCAGCGAATATGATGCTTCCGCCTCATCCGCGTGGGCGAAAGGCGTGTCGAACGGACCTCCATGAGCCTTGTCTTTCATGTGATCATGGATCACGGTCCAAGTATGAAGCGTGATCAGGACGGCTGGAAGCTGGTATTTCTTCTGCCATTGCTGAATCGCCAGAGGCAATACCTCTTCCTGACCATGACCGTTGACAAATATCTGTTTGCGGAAGCCCATATTCCAGAGACCCGTAATGATTGCCCGCATATTCGCCAGGAGAACATCCTCGGGCACAACAATGGTTCCCGGCATACCCAGGTGGTTATGGGGGTGTGAGCTGTACCAGATCGGCTGGGCGATGGTGCAGCCCATCTTCATAGCCACCTGTTCAAGCATACGCGTCACCAGAAACGTATCCTCCCCCAACGGCTGACCGGCTCCATGGCACTCTGTGCTGCCCACAGGAATGAAAATCAGATCATTGGTCTTGAGTCGCTCTTCGATCTGGGTCATGTTCATGGTCTGGAGATAAAGCCCGTTGGGGCTTTCCAAGTGACCGCCCTTTGGCGGTAGTTCCCAATTACCCATGTCACACTCCTTTCTCAAATTAAATATCTGTCAGGCAAGCCCGAAAGGTTTTTGTAAAGCCTTTCGGGCTGCTAATGTTTACTACACCACTGGAATGCGTAGATCGCTGGCGCCCTTCGGGGATTGTTTGAGTCCCGGATAATACTTGTTGACCATCTCAACGATAATGGTTGCCTGGTCAGCCATCTTCTTGCCATCAGCGGCTGAGGTCATTTCGCCGTGAGCGCTAATGACCGAGTTGCCAGTCTTGCAGTGCAAAGGCGCACCGACGCGCACGATTTCAGGCGCTTCATAGGCACGGATGAAACCACCGGATCCCGGGGGATTATCCGTGTGAACATCGATCGGAACATCCACTGCCTGACGGAGGGCTGCAATCATCGGGATCTGCAGGTCACGCACCGGGTTGATGCTGTCAGCGCCTAAACTCTCCAGGAGTTTGAAGGAGCACGGATTACAATGCCCAAGGTGAGCGGAGGTCTTGAATATGATCTCTTTTGGCAACGCGCCATCTTTGCGCATCTGTCCAGCCAGCCACAACATGCCTTCGTCATAAACGAGGAACGCGCGTACACCCAGGTCGTATCCGCGTTTGATATCCTCAATGCCGCGCAGGATTTGTTCCATACCGCGCAGGCGGTAACCAATACGGGCACCCTGTGCCGAAAGGACCGTTGCACCTGTATCGTAGGTAGCGCGTGGACCGGTCGACATCATCAGCTCAACGCCATGATCATGGCACACACGGCAGTATTCCTTGATCTCTGCAGCTGTATGGCGGAACATGCCATAAGTCTCCGTGATGCGATTGATGACAATGCCGTTCTTGGCAGCCGTTTCGAGCAGGGCTGCGGCTGTATCCGCAGTGTTCACGGTTGGGTTCTCGATACGGAACGCCCCACCATCCGGGAAGCGCTTGTCAGATGAAGGCATATCGAATGCGTCACCTTGCGGCATGCCAATCTTTTTTAAGTATTCACGAGTTGCTTCAAACATTTTTATATCTCCTATGATAGATTTCCAGGTTATGCACGGTGAGCCGGAAGCGGTGGGCTATATACCCATACGATCCGGAGGGGTTCATCACCGATGTTTTCCACCCGATGCTTTACGCCGATCGGCGAATAGAACGCGGTCTCGGGTCCAATCTCCCATTCGCCCTCCCCCTCTATCACGATCTTGGCCTGTCCACTGATGAGGAACAGCACCTCTTCCGACTCGTCATGCTGGTGGTCGGGAATCATGCTGCCAACTTCAGTTATGTTCATGCCCATGGAGACGTTATTAACGCCACCAAATTTGGGAGCCAACAATAATTTGGAAGTGCGAGGAGGGTTTCTGAATTCCCCCTCAACATCTGCCGCTTTCACAAAAGGTACTTTCTTCATTTCATACTCCTTATGATTTTGAAGAATATTATGTTTCATCTAGTAAAACGATGTTTCGTATTGTGTGACAACCCCATTGTAGCAAATGTTCCATCTGATGTCAATGACTTTCATTGAGCGAAACTACCAAATTAGTCACTCTCGTAACACACATTCGGCATGATATATGTAACTTGACTTGTTCAGAGAAGTGCAATAAAATGAAACAGGTTTTCATCAGATAAAACAAAGAGCTTATTAAAAGTTTCCCCGCAGTAGAAAAGCCCTTCTTTAAGATATGCTAATATCGGAAGATATCACTTCAAAAGGAACTACGGATACGTGCAAACACAGACCTACAAGATTCCCTACAGTAAAACAATATTGGAATTTAATCTCCTTCCTGGCATGAAGGCGGATGTGGCTGTATCACAACCAGCAGAACCTCTCCAGGATAGTAGGACATCCATCCAACAAGCCCTGGAACATCCTTTTGGTACCCCCCCTCTTAAAGAAATAGCCAAACCCGGCGACCGCGTTTGCATTGTGTTTACTGACATAACCCGCGCAAGTCCTGATCATTTACTGGTTCCCGCTCTTCTACTTGAATTGGAACAAGCCGGGATACGCGATGACGACATAACCTTGGTATGCGGCATCGGTATGCATCGACCTTCCACACCGGAAGAAAAAATCACAAAGCTCGGTGCAGACATTGCTTCCCGTTATCGGGTCATTGACAATGAACCACAGAACCCATCAGCCCTGGTGGATCTTGGAGTCACATCCGGAGGTGTTCCAGTTGTATTACATCGAGCAGTTGTCGAAACCGACCTGCTCATTGCAACTGGAATTGTTGAGCCGCATCAATACGCTGGTTATTCCGGAGGACGCAAAACAGCAGCTGTTGGCGCGGCGGGAGAGACGTTAATTGCCCATACACATGGACCGGCTTTTGTTGACCATCCCGGCACACGATTGGGACAGATTGAGGGCAACCCGTTCCATGAGGCAGTGACAGAAGCCGCTAAACGAGCAAATCTTCGTTTCATCTTGAATGTTGTTTTAGACGATGACAAGCACATCCTGCGTGTATCAGCTGGAGATCCAGAATTAGCCTTCCAGGATCTCGTACAGTTCGCCAAATCAGTGTACGAAGTACCCATTTATAAACAATATGATATTGCCATTGGCGGCGTTGGTTTTCCAAAGGATGCCAATATTTATCAAGCAAGCCGCGCACCTTCCTATCTTTTCTTTGCGCCAAAACCGGTCGTTCGCCCCGACGGATACTTCATCATCCCAGCTCGTTGCGAAGAGGGTGCCGGTGCCGGCGTAGGCGAACAACGTTTTTTCAAGGCGATGCGTGATGCCCCGAATATTCAGTCCATTCTGGATGATGCGCGCCGCAATGGATATCCGCCCGGGCAACAAAGGGCATTTGTCATGGCAAAGGTGTTGGAGGAGGCAAAGGTTGTGATCGTTGGGAGCGAATGCCCAGACCTTGTTAGAGACTGCAAAATGATTCCGGCTGAAACAATGGAAGAAGCGTTACGACTCGCCGAAGCAGATTTGGGATCCTCGTGCAATGTGTTGATCGTGCCCCATGCCATGCTTACGTTGCCAGTGATTCAAAACTAGACATTACATATGAAAGCACTTCAAGTTATAAAACCACGAAAATTCGTTCAGGTAGAAACGGTCAAACCGGACCTGAAAACTGCCGGCGCAGACCGCATCCTGGTTCAACCCGAATGGGTCTCCCTGTGCGGAAGCGACATCCCTTTCTTCACTGGAAGTAAAAGACACAAAACCTATCCCTTACCGGTGAGTGCGCCCATCCATGAATGTGCTGGGCGGGTTGTTGAAAGCACATCCAAATTATTCAAACCCGGCGACCGGGTGATCGCCATTCCCGAGGGAGACCAGGGGTTGTCGGAATATTTTGTTGCGCAGGATATAAAAGTCACAAAATTACCTGACAACTTGGACGACAATGGAACAGTCTGCTTGATCCAGCCATTATCCACGGTGATCAATGCAGTGGATCGGCTTGGCGAAGTTAATGGAAAGTCAGTCGCTGTAGTCGGGCTGGGCTCAATCGGTCAATTCTTCTGCTGGATGCTCAAGAAACGCGGGGCTTCAAGGATCGTGGGAATCGATCCACTCCCTGAGCGGTGCAAAGTTGCCCTGAGGGTTGGGGCAACTGTCAGTATAACGGCACGCAGCATCGAGGTCCTGCAAGAGGTGAGACGAAATCCGGAATCATGGGATCCGCCGGATATTTGCGTTGAGGCAGTCGGTCATCAAATGGAAACTCTCAATGATTGTCTGGCATTGGTCAAGTATCGAGGAACTGTCCTTGCGTTCGGCGTTCCAGACCAACCCGTTTATGCGATTGAATACGAAACCTTCTTCCGCAAGAATGCCAACCTGCTTGCCTGTGTCACCCCCAAATGGAGCGAATATCTGGCTATCTCCCGGGATATTTTCATCGAAACGCGCGACGAACTGGAAACATTTGTGACACACCGCTTTCCAATTCGGGAGGCGGCAAAGGCATTTGAAATGTATGAAAGACACGAAGATGGAATCATCAAAGTATTGATCGACATGTCTGAATGGTAACGAGTATGACAACCCTCAACGATCTCGAAAAACCTGCTGAAGCTGATTATTTGAACTGCATCCGCTGTGGATTATGTTTATCTGTTTGCCCGACCTATCGGGAATATCTGAACGAAACCAGCTCGCCCCGCGGACGTGTAGCACTGGCCCGCAAAGGTCTGGAAGGACAACTCGAACTCAGCCCCAATCTTGTCGAGCAGATGTACAGCTGCTTTGCCTGTATGGCGTGCAACGAAGTCTGCCCGGTCGGAATTCGTCCGGCAGATCTGACATTGGCAATGCGGTTTGTGCAGGAACAAAGACAACCTGCAGGCTGGAAGAAAACATTGTTTGAGGGGTTGATCCCTCATCCCAATCGAATGGAAACTGCCACCCTCCCGCTGCGCTTGTACGAGGCTTTGGGAATTCGCCGAGTGGTCTACGCGTTGGGGTTGATGCGTTTTTTGCCGAAGAAGGTACGCGACCTGGAAGCCATGCTGCCGCGCCTGCCACAACGCCCATTGCGACAAGTCCTTCCGCAGGTTACGGAAGCGCGCGGCGAAACCAAACATCAGGTCGGCTTTTTTCTCGGCTGTGCGCAAAGCCTGATGTTTGCCGGGGCAAGTTCAGCCACAGTGCGGGTGCTAAGCCGCAATGGATGCAAGGTGATCACCCCAAAGGAAGTGGAATGCTGCGGCATGCCAGCACATGGGTATGGTCGTCTCGATCTGGTGCGGAAACAAGCGAAACATAATATTTCTGTTTTTGAAAAACAGGACCTGAATGTGATTGTTACCGATTGCGCCACTTGCGGCTCGACGCTCAAGGAATACGGTGCCTATCTGAAGGATGACCCTGAATGGGCAGAACGGGCGGCAGTGTTCAGTGCCATGGTCCGCGATGTGAGCGAATTTCTCAGAGAAATCCCGCTCGAAAAACCCAAAGGGAGAGTGGAAGCGCGGGTCACGTATCACGACCCCTGTCACCTGCGACGCGCACAAAAAGTTTGGAAACAACCACGCGACCTTTTGAAAATGATCGATGGGGTTGAGTTCGTCGAAATGCCTGAGGCGGATTGGTGCTGCGGTTCGGCCGGCAGCCAACTCATCACCCACTACGAAACATCCACGCAGGTGCTGGATCGCAAGATGAACAATCTTGAAAACACCCAGGCACAGGTGGTTGCGTCGGGGTGTCCGGGCTGTCAGATGCAATTGAATACCGGTCTTCAACGACGCGGTCTCAACATGCGAGTCGTCCATCCAGTCACATTGCTGGATGAAGCTTACGAGGCGTCAAATGAATAGTCATTTCATTGATCAATTGGTTGAAGTTGTAGGGAAAGAACATGTACTACATACGCCGGAAGATCTGGCGGTCTATAGTTATGATGGCACCTTTGCCGAAGGCCTGCCTGAAGTGGTGGTGCTTCCCGCCACAACGGAGCAGGTCAGCCAGGTGGTGAAGCTGGCAGCCGAGGCACGTGTTCCGATCGTGGCACGCGGCATGGGGTCCGGGCTTGCAGCGGGTTCCATTCCCGTGAACAGCGGCGGGATGGTGGTCAGCCTGACGCGCATGAATCACATCCTGGAGATCGATAACGAAAACTCCACGGTCCGAACGGAAGCGGGCGTAATCACAGCGGACCTTCAAGCGGCTGTCGAAAAGATCGGGCTCTTCTATCCCCCCGACCCTTCCAGCATCAAACATTCGACCATCGGCGGGAACATTGCCTGCAATGCTGGCGGTCCGCGTTGTTTGAAATATGGAGTGACCGGTGATTACGTTCTGGGTTTGACCGTTGTGCTGGCTGACGGTCAGATTTTAAAAACAGGCGGGAAACCCATCAAGGATGTGACCGGTTATGATTTGAAGGGTCTTTTCACCGGCTCTGAAGGGACATTGGGGCTAATTACTGAAGCCTTGCTTCGTCTCGTTGCGAAACCGCGTTACGCCAAAACAGCATTGGCTGAATTTGCATCCCTGAACGATGCATCCCGCACGGTAAACGCCATCCTCCTGACGGGCATTGTCCCTGCTTCGCTGGAGTTAATGGATCAAACCGCAATCGTGTGTATTGAAGAAGCAATGCATCTTGGGCTAAACACAAGTGTGGAAGCATCCTTGATCATCGAAACCGACGGGACAGACGAGCAGACGGTTGCTTCTGAGATCGAAGCGTGCACCCGAATCTGCAAAGAGACTGGCGCCCAAACTGTGAAAATGGCAAAAAATGAGGCCGAACGAGCCAGTTTATGGAAGGCACGTCGTTCCATGTCCCCGGCATTGGCACGCAAGTCGCCCAACAAAATGGGAGAAGATATCACAGTGCCGCGCAACGCCATACCAGAAGTTGTGCAGCGTCTGCGCGCCATCAGCGCAAAACATGGCTTGCCGATTGTGATCTTTGGTCATGCTGGCGATGGCAATCTGCATCCAAATATCCTGTTCGATAAACGCATCCCGGAACAATGGCACACAGCTGAGCAAATGGTTGCCGAGATCTTCGATGCCTCTCTCGCCGTGGGAGGGACTCTCTCCGGCGAGCATGGTGTCGGCGTGCTCAAACGTCCTTATCTTGAGCGTGCGCTTGGACCGACATCCATCGCTGTGCAGCGAAATATCAAGCAGGCGCTCGATCCGCTGAACATTCTAAACCCCGGGAAAATATTCCTTTCCTAAATTCAACCTTGGGAGAAAATCATGTCAGAGAAAAATGTAAAAGTCCCCGTCAACACACTCATTGCTTTCATGTTGGAAGCCCTCACGACAATGGGCATTTCCGAAGACGATTCCAAAATCATTGCGGATGTCATCATTACCTCCGATCTTTGGGGCGTGCGGTCACATGGCATCGCCCATCTTAAGATGTATCATGAACGCATCAAAAAGGGATTACAACTTCCCCAAACACGCCTCGCTGTGGTCAAGGACACTCCCACCACCGCCGTACTGGATGGCGGGAATGGGATGGGCATGGTGGTTGGTCACCATGCGATGAAGATGGCGATCGACAAAGCGCGCCAATATGGACTCGGTGCAGTGGCGGTTCGCAACTCCAGTCACTACGGAGTCGCTGGATATTATCCGCTGATGGCAGTCAAGGAGGGAATGGTGGGATTGAGCGTAACCAATGCCCATCCATCCATCGCACCGACGTTCGGAGTCAAGCCGATGCTTGGCACCAATCCCATTGCTGTTGCCGCGCCGACAGATGAACTCTTCCCCTACATGTACGATGCCGCCACGGCAGTTGTCCCGCGCGGCAAAATTGAAGTCCAAGCTCGTGCCAACAAACCGCTCCCGGAGGGATGGGTCATCAATCAGGATGGAGTCTCCGCCACGGACAGCAGCAACATGATCAAGGAAATGGATCTCGGAAACGTGGCATTGCTGCCCGTGGGTGGACTTGGCGATATGTTTGGCGGCCATAAAGGTTACGGCTTGGCAACCATGGTGGAGATCTTCTCCGCCGCGTTCCAGGATGGCACCTATCTGTGGGGTTTGACTGACACCGATGCAGAGGGCAAATCACAATTCCTGCGCATTGGTCATTTCTTCCTGGCAATCGATGTTGAACATTTCATTCCAGTGGACTCTTTCAAAAAGACCACAGGAAATATCATGCGCGGACTGAGAGGCGCCCCGGTAACACCGGGACAATCCCGCATTTACACGGCAGGTGAAAAAGAATATTACAACACGCAACGTGTCAATTCTGAGGGGGTTGAGATTCCCCCGGGCGTTCAAAAAGCCCTTCAATCACTAAAAGAGGAATTAAACCTATCAAAAATTGATCTCGGTTTCTAAAAATCTGTTAGGTCTGGTGAGACTCCTTTTCTCCTTGTGAAAGCGCCCCTGATGTGACAATCACATCAGGGGCGCTGGATTCACGTCCTGATTCCCTTTCGTTTTCTACCGGTTATGTCCCATACGATTGGAGATCGCTTTCGCTGCTTCTTTGTATGCTTCCGCAATTTCAGAAATCCTTTCAGGGGTCATCCTTGTTATTGGACTGGGACAACCAAGTGCGGCAACAACATGTCCGCCGCGATTAAAAATGGGAGCTGCAACAGCGCATACCCCTGGTTCATATTCCTCGCAATCAACAGCATAACCCTGATTGCGAATATTCTCCAACTGGGTGCGCAGTTTATCCGGAGAGGTAATCGTATGTTCAGTATAGGCATCCAAAGGATTTGCCAGTAAAACATCCAGCTCATCTTTTAGGAGATATGCCAAAAATAGTTTTCCGCTTGCGGTGGCATGAGCAGGCATTCGTTGACCCACCGCAGCAGATATGGTAAGTGCCCGATTCCCACGAAGAACCTCAATATAAAATATCTTCCCCTGGTCAAATAAACTGAGATCACAAGTCTCATCCCATTCTTCCACCAACTGCTTCATGAATGGCAGCGCTTCCCGGCGCAGATCCATGTGACGGAGCACTTTATATCCCAGGTTGGGCAATTCCAGCCCCAGTCTATATTTCTGGTCATCAACCATGCGCTCGAGAAAACCGTAGTTGACAAGCGTTGTTACGATCCTGTGAGCAGTTGCCTTATGAAGACCAACAGCCTGGGCAATATCTGAAATCCCTCTCTCAGGATGTTCATCATCAAAACAACCCAGTATCTGGAGGGCTCGTTCAACAGCACGCACATTGTAATCGTTGGGGTCTTTCATTTGTATCATCCCGGATGTTAATATATTTTCGACCGTATTGTACTATATATACGCAGCTGGATTTGTGAATTTTGATTGCATTTCATCAACTTGTTTGGCTGATTTTTCAGACAATACATTGCAGTCGTCCCATCCAGCCTACATTCGCGTACACATCATGCCGCCATCCACACGCAGCGTTTCACCGTGCATCTAGGATACCTCATCGCTGGCAAGAAACAGGATGGCATTGGCTATGTCATCCCCCTCGCCGATATCTTCAAAACCAGCAGCAGGCAGAACGGTGGCAAAAAATTCCCTGCTCACATCCAATATGAAAGGCTCGGCGGTTGATTCGACTGCCTGCACAAATGCATTCACGCCCTCGCACTTGACGATGGCGGCAGCATTAACTCCGGTCCAGATGAGATAATGGCTGTAGTTCGCCACCGAACGCAGGCAGGAGTCGTAACCAGGTATCGATCAGGTTCAGGCCCAATGAACCAGCTTCGAGCGTGAAAAGAGAAGCGGTCGGCCAGTCGTGCATCTTTTCCGCCCAATCAGCGGGAGTTTCCCAACCGCATGAGGCGAGCGCTTCCATTCGTTCGATTGGAACGATACCATCACGAACGGCAAGCTCGCGCATATCGGCTAGATACCGCCCGAAGAATTCATACCGCAGTGACAGCATCTCCGCCTCGGACGCCCATTCGATATGGTTCGCCCCAACAAGCAAAGTCTTCCATCGAAGCTTCATCTTTTGTTCAACAGAAACCCAAT
Source organism: uncultured Anaerolinea sp. (assembly GCA_964436455.1). Taxonomy (GTDB): domain Bacteria; phylum Chloroflexota; class Anaerolineae; order Anaerolineales; family Villigracilaceae; genus Defluviilinea. The sequence goes on from CAYTDB010000008.1 coordinate 46,507, forward strand.
ACGCCGCCATGACCCGCATGCCCGGAAAGGCATCATTATCTGGCAGGTCTTCACCGTTTTAGAAAATGTCAAGTTTGTTCTCGGCGAATAGCAGTTTCTTACTTATTCGTTCTAAAAGATGATCGTTCCCTATCGATCATCCCATATCGTGGCAAGAACAACAGCTCATCCGACAGAAAAAAGCCGCTTACTTGATCAATCCATATCAATCTCTGACCGGGTAGTGGAAAATCCCACATTTCGATGAAACGCAAGTTTTCCCAGATTGTCAAAACCTCCGTCTGCCAATCCATGATTTCCATATGCGGGGAATTTTTGTCCCGAGTCTCTTAGTTGCTTGAGAGTTTGTCCCAAGCCAAGCGTTCCATATTCGCGCGTGCGCGTGGTGTGATCGAGATCGAGTATCTCGGTCATAAAGGTCTGGTTTGTTCCGGCTTGCTGCAAAATGCGCCCATCGGGATCAATGATCGTGGAACGTCCGCCGCCCCAATCACCAATTCCATTCACGCTCACAAAATAACATTGATTGAACAATGCGTTCGCACGTGCCATGACCAATTCCAATTCACGGTCAGATGTCGGCGTAAGCGTTGGCTGAATGATAACCTCCGCGCCCATCCATGCGAGTGTGCGTGCCACTTCGGGGAACCACATGTCATAACAAATGCACAGACCGAAACGCCCGACATCGGGAACATCAAAGACACAAAACTCATCGCCGGAGGTTGTCCCTGCTTCGTAGGGCATCCACGGGAACATCTTACGATACTTCGCTACAAGTTCGCCGTCAGGCGAAATGACGACCGATGTGTTGTACATCTTGCCGTCTTCCATTTCCCACATCGAGCCGGGCACAAGCCATTGTCGGGTTTTGCGAGCCAGATCGCACAGGCGATTCGTTTGCGGTCCAGGCACCGAACCACTGTTCTTCTTCCACCAGTTCTCATCCACGGGCGTCTTGAATTGCACGAGTCCCGGCACCACTAATTCGTGATATACAACCATATTAACCCACGGCATTTGTTTGCGGATGTTCAGCGCGATATCAGACATCTTCTCGAACGTCGCGTCCATATCCCACGCTTCCACCGACATCTGCACACCGGCAATACCAAATAAACGAGTCATAAAATATTCTCCACTTATGGATTCGATTCAGTCCACGAAATGACAGGCGACATGTCTCACGCTGTCCCTTGGGGATGCTTCGCTAAGCGAAGACGAAGCGCCGCTTCCAACCAATCGTAAAGCTGGTTCAGTTTCCTGACACTTCTTCTGTGCGATCGGGCAGCGTGTGTGAAAGCGACATCCCGAAGGCGGGTCGACCGGGCTAGGCACATTGCCTTCAAGGATCTTCAATTCACGTCTGTCGTCCACAACCGGCATGGGGATCGCGCCAAATAACGCCTGCGTGTACGGATGCAGCGGTTCATCATATACATCCTGTGCATTACCCACTTCCACCATTTTGCCCAAATACATCACACCGATGCGGTTGCTGATGTGCTGCACAACGTTCAGGTCGTGTGATATGAACAGATAGGTTAAACCCAGTGACTGTTTCAACTCGTCGAGCAGATTGATGATCTGTGCCTGCACTGAAACATCCAACGCAGACGTGGGCTCATCCAACACGATCAATTTCGGATTCAACGCAAGCGCCCGCGCCACCGCCACACGCTGACACTGTCCACCCGACATCTCATGCGGGAAACGGTCGAGGTGTTGTGCTCCAAGACCAACCTGTTCAAGCAACTCGATCACACGCGGACGAATCTCATGCTTCGGCAAAACGCCATGCGTGAGCAAAGGCTCGGCAATGATCTGCTCCACCCTCAAGCGCGGACTCAACGACGAAAGCGGATTCTGAAACACGATCTGCATCTCACGGCGGACGGGTTTCAGCCTGCTTTTTTCAATGGCGGTAATATCCTTACCATCGAATATTACCTTGCCGGATGTAGGGTCAATCAGCCGCAGGATCATGCGCCCAAGTGTCGTCTTGCCGCATCCTGATTCGCCGACCAAACCAAACGTCTCACCTGAGGCGATGGTCAGATCGATCCCGTCCACCGCGTAGACGTGCTTCACATCTCCTGAAAGCCATCCACCTGGCAAGCGGAAATGTTTTTTGAGGGAGTGAACTTCAACGAGATTGGTCATTGATTCACCAGATAGCATGCGCTCTGATGTCCATCACTTACATCAAAAAGCGCTGGCGACTCTTGCATACATCGTTCGAACACAAATTCGCACCGATCTGCGAACGGACAGCCCGTCACTGCACCGGGGTTGGAGGGGACCGTACCGGGGATGGCTGCCATCTTCTTTCCACGCGAGCCGGGTTTGGGAATGGCACTCATCAACCCACGCGTGTAGGGATGCTGTGGGTTGTTGAAAATGACCTGTGCAGTGCCAATTTCTGCCACACGACCCGCGTATAAAACTGCCAGTCGATCACAAGTCTGCGCAACAACACCAAGGTTGTGCGTGATGAGAATGACGGAGATATCGAACTGCTTTTGCAGGTCACGCAATAACTTGAGTATCTGCGCCTGAATGGTGACATCGAGTGCGGTGGTGGGTTCATCTGCAATTAATAACTGCGGGCGGCATGACAAAGCCATTGCAATCATCACGCGCTGCTGCTGTCCGCCGGAGAGTTGATGAGGATACGAACTCAGGATGCGCTTGACATCGGGCAGGCCAACGGCTTCCAATGTTTCGCTGGCGCGTTCCTCGGCTTGTTTTTTATTCAGGTTCGTATGCTGACGGATCACGCGCAGCATCTGTGAACCCACTGCAAAAACCGGGTTGAGCGATGATGATGGGTCTTGAAAGATCATTGCCACCTTGCCGCCGCGCACCTGCTCCATTTCAAAAACTGGCAAATCAAGCAAATTCGTTCCATCGAACGTGACCGAACCATTCGTGATCCTCGCCGAACGCGGCAACAAGCGCAAAACGGAAAGTCCCGTCACTGTTTTCCCGCAACCCGTTTCGCCGACAATGCCGAACACTTCCCCGCGCTGTATGTCGAATGTAATTCCGCTTAATGCTTTGAGCACGCCGCGCGATGTTTTGAATTCGAGATTTAAATCTTTAACTTCGAGTAATACGCTCATTTGTATTGCCTCGGGTCAAAGATGTCGCGCAATGTATCACCCAATAAATTGAACGCCAGCACAATGATAAAAATGGCAATGCCAGGGTACGTGGAAATCCACCATTGATCGAGAATGAACGTTCGCCCTTCGCTGATCATCAGACCCCAATCGGGTGAGGGAGGCTGTGTGCCGAGACCGATGAAGGCAAGACCACCCATCGCAAGGATGACCGTTCCCAGATCGACAGTTGCCTGCACGAGGATTGGGGATAATGTATTTGGCAAAATATGCCTGAAAATAATGACCGTGTCATGCACGCCGATGGCCTGCGCCGCTTCTACGAAATACTGTTCCCGCAAACTGACAGCGACTCCGCGCGCGATGCGTGTGTACCAGGGCCACCACGAAACGACGAGCGCGATGGCGGCTTTATCCAATCCGCGGCCGATGGAGGCGGCGATTGCCATCGCTAATAATAAAGAGGGAAAGGCGAGGAATAAGTCGGTAATGCGCATGATGACATCGTCCACCCAGCCTCCTTTATAGCCGGCCAGTGCGCCAAGCGGCGCGCCGATCACTACCGCGAACAAAACCACGCCAATGGGAATGACCAAGGCCGGGCGCGCGCCATAAATAATTCGGCTCAAAATATCTCGTCCCAATCTGTCTGCGCCCATGAGGTAGTTCGCAGAGGGGGGATGCATGGTATCAGCGGCGTTGGTTCGTCCCTGACCCTGTTCGGGATAGGGCGCAACGAGCGGAGCGAAAATCGCGATGAGAATAAATAACAGGATAATTACTGTGCTGATCAATGCCAATGGGTCGCGCAAGATGACATTAAACACATGGCGTGATGTACGCATATTTTGAGATTCGGTGTTGGTATCCGCAGGGTTGCTCATACGTGTTTCACTTTAACCGAATACGTGGGTCTACCCACATTTGCAACAAGTCAACAAACAAATTGATGATTACGTATCCGCCTGCTCCGAGCAATGTAATGCCCATGATGGCGGGGTAATCTAATGCCAAAAGTGAACGGACTGTGAACAATCCAAGCCCGGGCCAATTGAAGATGACTTCGACGAAGAAGGTGCCTGTCAACGCATAAGCGACAGTAAGACCAATAACCGTTAAAGTGGGACTGATGGCGTTCTTGAGCGCGTACATATAGGTGATAACGCGTTCCTGTATCCCATAGGCACGCGCGGTACGGATGTAATCCTGGCCCAGCACTTCAAGCATGGCGGCGCGATTCATGCGCGCGATCAATCCGATGGGATATGCCGCCAGGGTAAAACCGGGAAGGACAAGATGATGAAGCACATCACTAAAGGCAACCCAGTTCGAAGTCAGGAATGTATCGAGCAGGAAGAAGGATGTGATGGGGTCAATGGGATTCGTAAATCGCAGACCTGAATCCACGCGTCCTGAAAGAGGGAATAAGTCCAAATTACGAAAAAATGCGATCTGCATTAATAATCCAAGATAGAAAGCGGGCATCGAAACGCCGACGATGGAAATGATGCGGACAAATAGGTCCGCCCATGTGCCCTGCCAGCGCGCGCTTAACACGCCAAGCGGAATGCCGATCAACGTGGCGATGAACATTCCAAAAAACAAAAGTTCAAGGGTAGCGGGGAGACGGTCTGTAAGTTCCTGTAGTACCGGCCGTTTGGTGGCGATGGAATCGCCCAAATCGCCTCGCACAAGATCTTTCATATAAATTACATATTGAACAGGTAGTGGACGGTCCAGCCCCAGTTTCAGGCGTATGCGTTCCAGATCGTCCGGGCGCGCCTTGGTAGACCCAAGATAGAGAGCGGCTGTATCCGTCGGTACCACGTGTGAAATGGCAAACGTAATCAGCGAGACGCCGATCAGTACGAATATGGCGGTCAGGATACGACGGAAGATAAATTCAAACGAGCGCATATTATTTGATGTCCCGCTTCCGGCTGGCCGGAAGCGGGACAAACCAAGGAAAAGAAGGGCAGATTACTGAACTGCTCGCAAATTGTAGTAATCGAAATGCCAGAACGGGTAGTTGAGGTTGTACTCAAATCCAGTGACAGCATTCGGGATCACGTAGACAGCCATGGTGTCGTAGAAGTACACACCAGGAGCCTCGTCAACGAGCAATTTTACAGCTTCGGCATATTTCGCCTGAGCAGCGTTAATATCTGTGCCGCTCAAAGTGTAAGCTTCATCCCAAAGGGCGTTATATTCCGGGCTATTCCAGTAGGAGAGATTCCAGGACGGCTTCTCAGTGTAATAGAACAGCGACCATAAATTATCAACACCCGCATCTGCATAAGCTGGCCAGTAGAGCATCAAGGTCATATCCTGTGCTTCGGCACCGGAACGTGCAAGTTTCAGTTGTTCTCCGAGTGAGAGGGCTTCGATGGTTACGTCTACACCGATTTGCGCAAAGGAATCCTTGATCAATGGTGCAAAGGCTTCTTCGGAAGCATTCGAAGCGGTGTATGTCATGCGGATGCTAAAGCCGCCGCCTTCGTGACCAGCTTCGGCCAAAAGAGACTTGGCTTTTTCCAGATCGTAGCTATACTGCCCAACACTATCATCCCACGGGAAAACACCCGCCGGTACTGGGCCATAGCTTTGTGTGCCAAGACCGCTTGCGCCGATGTTGATAATGTCCTGGTAAGGGATCGCGTAGGAAAGTGCCTGGCGAACTTTTACATCATCCAACGGAGCACGCAATGTATTGAAGTATGCAATGTAATTGAAGAAGGACGGTTCTTTGAATACAGTGTAGTTGGGGTCGCTTTCGAATGCGCCAAGGTTTTCGTTAGGCAAACGCTCGGCGAGATCCACTTCACCACCCTCAAGCATTTGCTGGCGGGTCGTGGCTTCAGGAACGAGAGAGGCAACAACTTTTTCATATTGACCATCTTCCCAACCGCCCCAATATTCGGGGTTTTGGGTAAAGACAGCTTCAACATCAGGAGTATAGGACTCGACCATATACGGTCCAGTTCCATAGCTCGTACCATCCGCAAAGAAATCACCTTCAGGGTTATAGCCCTCGAGAGCCTTCGGGCTGATGATATAAGCAGCATACATGGAGGAAGCGATCAAATCCATCGGCTGAGGATTGGTCAGATTGAACTTCACGGTCAAATCATCCACCACTTCCACGTTATCCAAAGATGCCCAGATGAAGCCTGCGCCGCCCTGGTCTCTGGCGGTTTCAATGGAATTCTTCACAGCAGCAGCATTCATCGCCTCGCCATCGTGGAATTTCACGCCGGGGCGAAGATTGAATGTGTAGGCCATGTGATCTTCACTCACGGACCAACTTTCGGCAAGCACCGGGGTATATTTCTCAGCGGAGCCTGGTTTGTTGATCTTCAAGAGTGTTTCGTACACATTGGGCAGATATGCCGCTTCGGTCGAGAAAGAAGCGATTGGGTCCCATGTGTCGATCGTTGAAGAATAAGCGATTCTCAACACTAAGGGAGCGGCAGGCGCCTCTTCCACAGGCTCAGCAGCAGGCGCTTCGGTAGCCGGTTGCTCGGCAGGAGGCTGAGCGGCAGGTGCCTCGGTAGCAGCAGGTGCACACGCGCTCAAGATCACGGATAGCGCAACAATCAAAGACACGAACAAGGTAAAGCGTTTCATAGTTTCTCCTCTCAAGGCATTTGGGTAGTATTGATGATAGCACGCTGTGTTTGCAAATAGTTTGCAAAAAAGCCTTGCGCAACCGCTATAATTGCTTTCAATGAAGCCCTCGATCCTTTTACGGACAAAATTCCTCGTCCCACGTCCCCGCCCCGACCTGCTCCCCCGCCCTCGTCTTGTGGATTGGCTCAATTCAAATGCAGACAAGCGACTGACCCTGCTTTCCGCCCCGGCAGGATACGGCAAAACGACTCTTCTTGCAGACTTTATCAACGCTTCCCACCGCCCCTTTGCCTGGTACACCCTCGACGCGCAGGACTCCGACCCGACTGTTTTCCTGACCTACCTGATCGAGTCGCTGCGCAGTATGAAGCGCGCCCCAGAGACACTCACGCGTGCCATCGGTCAGACCGCGCAATCCCTGCTCGACAGCACCGAAGCGACCATTTCCCCGCAACGTGTGCTAACTGTCCTTATCAATGAACTTACCGAACAAATAGAACTCCCCTGGCTGATTGTTCTTGAAGATTATCACTACGTTGCCAGTCCCGTCGTCCATCAACTGGTGGATTTCCTGCTCGAGAACTCACCCGATAGCTTGCACGTTGTCCTGTCCACCCGCGCCGACCCACCCATTGCACTCTCACGGTTACGTGCGCGTGGACAACTGGCGGAATTGCGTGCATCCTCTCTTCGCTTCCGTGAAGATGAAGTTTCCAAGTGGATGGGAACAGAGCTACCCGAACTCTCCAATGAAAGTCTGAATTTATTAAGCGAAAAGACCGAAGGCTGGGTGGCAGCATTGCAGATCGTCCGTTCTTCATTGAGTGGACGGCGCGCAGAAGATGTCAATGCGATGCTTGCTGGGTTGAGCGGTACACAGCAGTTCGTCTTCGATTATCTCGCTGACGAAGTCTTCAAACGCCTCCCCGAAGATACACAGGAATTTTTATTACGCACTTCCATCCTCCAGCAAATGGATGCCTCTGCGTGCAATGCGGTGGCAAGTGTGCAAAATGCACAATCCATTCTGGAGGGATTGGAGAAACAGAATCTGTTTGTCGCCAGCTTGGACTCACAGAAAAAGTGGTATCGCTATCACTATCTCTTCCGCGAATTTCTCCTCAGCCGCCTCCAACGTGTCAAAACAGGATCAGTTGTCGGGCTCGACCTGAGTCGTGTCGAAGGGTTGGAAAGAAGCGCAGGCGCGCATTACGAGGCACAAGGTGAGTTGGAAGTTGCATTCTCGCATTATGTCAATGCTCGCGAGTTTGAATCTGCTGCGCGCGTGGTTTCCATCTTTGCGTCCGATTACGTCGAGCGCGGACGCGTCGAAGTTTTGCATCGGCATTTGAGCGCGGTGCCCGTTGAGTTCATGAGGGCAAATCCTGAATTGTTGCTCGCACTCGGCAACGCATTGTTGAGGCTGGGTCAAACAGGCGCGGCAGTTTCAGCGTATGAGGATGCGCGTTCATCATTTGCTTCACAAAACGATTCGAGTGGCATCTGCCGCGCACTGACACGGCTTGCAGAGGTCAACCGCGCGCAGGGACATTACCGCCAGGCAGAAACATTATCCACCGAAGCATTATCATTTGTGAATATCGATCATGCCGCACGCGCCGAAGCATTAATGGCATTGGCAAAGAGTGTAGGCTTCCTCACCGGCATGGACAAAGGTCGCGAACTCGCGGAACAGGCAGTGGAAGAAGCACGACTTGCGGGGGATGACGTTAGCCCCTTATCACGCGCGAACTTTTTACAATCATTGGGTCAAATATGCTGGTGGCATGGCGATCCTCAGGCAACCGTGAGATATTGTCAGGAGGCGTTGCAGATCGCGCCCGATGAATTTTCTCCCATCGCGGCACAGGCTTATATTTCACTTGTTACTCCATTTTTGTACTGGCGCGAACTTGATAAGGCTGTGCAATATGCTGAGCGCGGGTTACAGATCGCGCAGATACTTCACTTGAAAGAGTTGTTGCCAAGCGCATACACGGCTTTGGGGAATGTCCTTACGCGCATGGGCGAAACTGCACGCGCCGAGGCATCATTACGTCAGGGCATGGAGATTGGTCAACAATTGGGACTGGCTTCGTATGAGCAACTCATGGCAACTGGCTTCCTCGCCTACAACCTGTGTGGGCAGGGACGCGTGGATGAAGCACGTCAATTGGCAGAGGGCGTGTTATGGTCCTACACAGGAAACCCGGACACTTATGAAGCGTACGTGTGTAGGAGTGTGCTCGCCGATGTCGCATTGGAAAACAATCAGCTTGAAAAAGCAGAGCTGCTATACACGCAATTGATAGAGGCAGGCGAACGCAGGCAGTTTCGCATTCCGCTGGCGATGGTGTATTTCGGTCTTGCCTATATCCATCTTGAAACCAAACGTAACGAAAGCGGATTGGAGTACGCGCGTAAAGCTCTTCAACTCATTGAAACATCACGTGCCTTTCAACTTTTTCTTGACCAGGGCATCCGCTCGAAGATCGTGACCGAAGCCCTGATCCGTGCAGGAGAGAAGAGCCCCTTCCTGGAACGTGTTCTGGAAAACTTACCCGGGAAACAATCCACACTAATCTCCATTCAAAATAACTATTCCATTCAAGTGCAATGTTTTGGGAATTTCCGCGTCCTGTTGAATGGAGAGGAGGTAGCACAAGAGCGTTGGGTCTCTGCCAAGGCACGCGACTTGCTTGCGTATTTCGTCACAACGCGTGGCGAGAAGATTCCTGCAGACAAAGTCTTTGATGCTATTTGGGGAGATAAAGAACGTACCAGCCGCACGGCTTTCCACACGGCGTTGTCTCGTCTACGCAATGCCTTGAAGGCAGGTAAAGACGGTCCGCGTTTGATCCTTGTGGAAGTTGGAGAATACTGGCTCGACTCTGCACGCTTCACCATTGATGTGGATGAATTCGATTCTGCATTGGCAAAGGCAAGAGTTGCTGCAAACGCCAAGGTCCGCGCGGAATGGTACGAGCGGGTTGTCAATTTATATCGAGGCGAATACCTGCAAAATCTCTATTACGAATGGGTCTTTCCCGAACGCCGCCGATTAGCCCAATCCTATCTCAATGCACTGCAGGAACTGGCTTCTTATCATCTGGCAAATCAATCACCAAAACTGGCAGTCATGTATGTAGAAAAAGCCATTCCCTTGGATCAACTCAACGAAGAACTGTATTGTCTGGGAATGCGGGCTTATGCCGCATTGAATGATCGCGCTAATATCGCGCGCCTATATTCGGACCTGAAGCTAACACTAAATAACGAACTGAGTACAACTCCATTGCATGAAACAATCCGGTTGTTTGAAGAAGTGACGAGCAGGGACTAAGGTATCATCAACTTCCAACAACATTACAGCGATTCCGCCAAATACATGATCATAGGTTCGTACTAGTGGTCTGGAAGGTAAGTAATTTAACATAGTCGTTGCGTATTTACGAGAGAAAATCGTTCTGACTATGTTAAATTACTTTTCAAACGTACCACTAGAAACTCATCTGACCCATCATCGTCCGAATCAGACTCGGACAATCCTCTTGCCAAGAGAAATAATACTTCCTATATGTCCAATGTTTCCGCTCTTTCCAAAAAGTGTCATTCAATCAGTCCTATTATTCGTACCATAAGCACTACAATTTCTCGGGAAGAACGATAACAATTCCTGATGGGAATTTCCTTGACATAAAAAACCGTGAATTGTATACTCTGAAAACGCTTTCTGAAAGCGCTTTCAGAGATGTCACCAAAACCCAATTCCCCTACCATTTCCGATGTTGCCAAACAGGCAGGCGTATCCATTGCCACGGTGAGCCGTGTTCTTAATGGAACCGTGCCTGTCCAACAGGAAAAAGTAGATCGTGTCCGCGCTGCCATGGATGAATTGCAATTCGTGCCACGCACAGCCGCACGCGTGCTTGCCAGCAAACGTACGAACACCATCGGGTTGATCCTGCCCGAGATCAGTGGTGCGTTCTTCTCCCCCATGCTGCGCGGCATTGAAGCCGGAGCGCACGAGATCGATCACGATCTCCTGATCCATTCCATGCACAATATTACCGATACTGCAAGACCGCACATCAGCCCGCTGGGTGAACACAACACAGACGGGCTGATCGTTTTCACAGGAAGCCTTGACGAAAAACAACTGTCCCGACTACACCGCCTCAACTTTCCGCTCATCCTGCTTCATCAAACCCCGCCTGATTCTCTGAACATCCCGGTCATAACCATTGAAAACAAAGACGGTTCCCTTATGCTGGTCAACCACCTGATTGACACCCATGGGCGGCGCCGAATTGTTTACCTGCAAGGTCCCGAAGGACATGAAGATTCGGTCTGGCGCGAACGCGGCTACAGGGAAGCGTTGGAAGCACATAACATTCCCTTCGCCCCGGAATTGATCGGCATGGGCGGATTCGATGATAAAGAGTCATTTACCACCATTCAAGAGATGATCCTGGATGGGATCGAATTTGATGCGGTCTTCGCAGGGGATGATGACGCGGCAATGGGTGTTTACCGCGCCTTGAAATTAGCGGGACGCGTCATTCCCGACGATGTGGCTGTTGTCGGTTTCGATGACATTCCCTTCGCCCGACACTTGTCCCCCGCACTGACAACGATCCACGCACCGATCGAAGAAGTGGGACGTGAAGCCGTCCACCAATTGAAATGCCTGATGGACGGCAGGCAGGCTGAAAGTCTGATTCTGATGCGAACGGAATTAGTTGTTCGTGAATCTTGCGGATGCAAGTCCTATAACTCAGGGGAAGACATCCTTTCATCCACAAGGAGGTGAACAGACCCAGATTATCACCTGAAGTGTCCAAAATAAACTCACAAATCTAACTGGAGGAACAGATGAAAAACAAATTATTCAAATTGCTCGCACTGTTCGCAATTGCTTCTATGGTTCTGGCAGCTTGCGGAGGCGGTGCAGAAGAAGAGCAGAAAGTCCTTCGTGTCTGGATCCAATGGGGCGACAACCCACAACAGATACAGGCGCTGTTCGATAAATACGGCGCTGAAGCTGGCGTCAAGGTGGAAGTGACCGCGCCCATTGAAGACGACAAGGTGCTGCCCGCGCTCACTGGTTCGAACCCGCCCGATATTCTCGTTTTGAGCGGCGGCGATGCTGCCAAATCCTTCTACAAGGAAGGTTTGGTGGACGAACTTTCCAGCGCGATCAAATCAGGCAACATCGACACGGCAGATCTGTTCGAAGCGCCTTTGAGTCAATGCAAACAAGGTGATCTGATCGTCTGCTTGCCTTGGGGCACGGACGCCTATGCGCTGTTCTGGAACAAGGACCTGTTTGAAGCTGCCGGTCTCGATCCGGAAAAACCACCTTCAACCATGGAAGAGTTGGTGGAAATGGCGGACAAACTTACCGTCACCAATCCCGATGGCTCGATCCAGCAATTCGGCTTCATCCCAGATTTCGACTGGAGCCATACCGATTTGTATGTGCGCAACTTCGGCGGCTTTTGGTACAGCGATGATGGCTCACAACTGACCGCCAACAGCCAGGCGATGATCGATGCCCTGACCTGGCAGCAACAGTTCTACACCAAATACGGGGTGGACAACATTCAGGCTTTCCGTTCCGGCTTTGGCGAATACGGCTCACCTGATGCGCCTTTCTACGCTGGCAAAGTGGCCATGATGGTCGAAGGCGAATGGCAAGTCGGACCGAACTTCATCCCTGCGCTGAAGCCCGAATTGAATTATGGAGTAACCGCATTCCCGCCTCCAGCCGATCACCCGGAACGCGCGGGAACGATCGTTAATCAGGGAACCGTGGTGGTCATCCCCTCCGGTGCGGCAGACAAAGAGGCATCCGCCAAATTATTGGCATGGATGATGACTCCCGCCATCGTGGCGGAGGAATTCTGCTACAACGCCAACCTGCCCACCAGCAAGAAGGCTGCAGAAGATCCCTGCTTCACGGCGCTCGGCGACAAGTTCAAGGTCTTTGTTGACCTGATGGCAAGCCCGAACGCCTACGCCATGATTACCACTCCGATTTCCTTCGAACTGAACGATGCCCTCGGTGCAGCGGAGGAAGCCATCCTCTACACCGGTGCAGACCCCAAAACAGAACTGGATGCCATTCAGGCAGAGTTTGAATCAAAACTCAAATAGCCATTTGAACCGACTCCGCAGGCTGGGAATTCCCAGCCTGCGGAGATAATTCACAAGTGGAGCGTGTAATGACGGAAGATAAACAATCAGCGCCCAGAAGAATTTTGGGCTTTCAACTCCCCCCCGAGGTGGTATGGACAAAACGTACCAAAGCCGACCTGCGGACAGGGCTGCTCTTCCTTTCCCCATGGCTGATCGGTTTCTTTGCCTTTACGCTCTACCCGATGATCGTATCCCTTTATTACAGCTTCACCATCTATCATTCCAAACGAGCACCGGAATGGATCGGGCTGGAAAACTACATCAACCTGTTTTCAGACGACAAGTTTTTCATCTCACTTAACAACACCTTGTACATGGTTGCCATTGCTGTTCCTCTCGGACTTTTTGCATCCTTTATTTGCGCTCTCTTGCTAAACCTCAAGGTACGCGGACAGGCTTTTTACCGCGTGGTGTACTTTCTGCCATCGATTGTCCCAACAGTGGCAGGCACAATTCTTTTCCTCTGGTTGTTGAATCCGCAGGTAGGTCTGGTCAACACGCTGCTCGCGGAGATCGGCATTAAAGGTCCAAACTGGATGGCAGACCCGGACTGGTCCAAACCTGCCCTCATTTTATTGGGAATGTGGGGCATGGGTGGAACCATCATTATCTATCTTTCCGGATTGCAGGACGTTCCCATCAATCTGATCGAAGCCGCCGAACTCGATGGCGCCAACTGGCTCCAGCGCCTGTGGCACATCACCATCCCAATGGTCTCCCCCATCACGCTCTTCAACCTCATCACAGGGATGATCGGCATGTTCCAGTATTTCGCCCAAGCCTATGTGGTCGGCGGCGGAGATAGTCTCGGTCGCCCGCTCAACTCCACGCTTTTTTACAGTGTCTACCTTTACCAAAACGCATTTTTATACCTGAAAATGGGTTACGCCTCGGCAATGGCATGGATCCTCTTCATCATCATTTTGATCCTGACCCTGCTCCTCCTCAAAGTGAGTGACAGGTTTACCTACTACGCGGGATGATGCCATGACAAATATCACCGCTTCCTCCTCCGACTCGAACCTGCCCCGCCACACCAGGCAGGATGCCCACTCCCAACGACAGGCACGCAAATTCCGTAACCTCTTCCTCTCCACCCTCAGTCACGGACTCATTATTTTTGCGGGCATGTTCTTCGCTGTTCCCTTCCTATGGATGCTGCTCACCTCCTTCAAATCGGACCGGGATGTTTTCCATTCGCCCCCACGCTGGCTTCCACACGACAATGTCCGCGCAGAGATCAATGGAGAGAAATACCCGCTCTACAACGTAAAAACAGAAGATGGGATCAAACAATACGCGGCATTGAAAATCGAAAGCGGTGTGGCATATTTCGTTGACCCGGCAAATCCCGATGTGGTCATCCCCACCGAATTACAACAAGGGACGGAGCGCGTCGCCTCCGCCATCGAGGAAATCTCCTTTCGTTGGCAAAACTTCCCCGAAGCCATGAGTCGTGGAAGCCGCCCCGGAGTGGGAGCCAGTTTCTGGGTCTATTTCCGAAACAGTCTGATCATCGCCTTCTTCACCATCATCGGAACGCTTGTTTCAAACACGCCTGTTGCCTATGCCTTTGCCCGACTTAAATTCCCCGGGCGTGATGTTCTTTTCGTCATCATCCTTGCCACCATGATGCTCCCCTTTCAAGTGACGATGATCCCCATCTACCTGCTGTTCAACGATACCCTGGGCTGGGGCGACACCTTCCTGCCCCTCATCATCCCCACGTTCTTCGCCAACGCATGGGATGTGTTCCTCCTGCGGCAATTCTTCAAGACCATCCCCGAAGAGATGTGTGATGCCGCCCGTGTGGACGGTGCAAGCGAATGGCAGATCTTTACCCAGATCGTCCTTCCGCTTTCCACGCCCGTGCTTGCCACCATCACGGTCTTTACCTTCCTTTGGGCATGGAATGACTTCACGGGTCCACTGCTCTTCCTCAACAGCCCGCGCAATTTCACCATGGCACTCGGATTACAGGATTTCCAGGGACAGAACATCATCATCTGGAACCAGCTTATGGCAGCAGCAACAGTCTTTACCCTGCCCATTATCGTTGCCTTTTTCTTCGCACAGAAGACCTTCATTCAAGGAATCAAGTTGACGGGATCAAAAGAGTAATTGATAAATCGTAATTACCAAATTCCAATCTCAGGTTGCCACTCATGGAACTCCTCAAAGTACATAACCATCAAATCGTCACATCCAAAAACAAGCCTGTCCGCCTGCGCGGCTGGAATATTGGCGGCTGGCTCAACATGGAAGATTTCATCAACGGCTTTGTAGGCACAGAACACAACCTGCGCGCCACCATGAGCCGCATTATCGGGAAGGAAAAGTCCCGATTTTTCTTTGAGCGCCTGCTCGACCACTTCTTCACAGAAGATGATGTAAAAGCGATGGCGAAACTCGGTGCAAACGTGATTCGCATCCCTTTCAACTATCGTCATTTCGAACGGGACGACCGCCCATTTGAATATCTCGAAGATGGATTCAAACGACTCGACCAAGCCTTTGATTGGTGCTCTAAACACGGCATCTACCTCATTCTAGACTTCCATGCCGTGCAAGGCTGGCACAATCCCGACTGGCACAGTGACAACGCACATGTTCACATCCTGCTTTACCAACACAAACTCTTTCAAGACCGCTTTGTAGGTCTGTGGAGGGAAATGGCAAAGCGCTACAAGGATCACCCCGCCCTGGCTGGGTATGGCTTGATGAACGAACCTTGCACGCGTGTCCATTACGAAGAATATGACTCGCCTGACTACGATTGGGACGGACTGAACACCGTTCATCGCAAAGCCGCGCAAGCAATACGCGAGATCGATCCGAACCATATTCTGTTCGTGGAAGGCGATAATTTTGCCTGTGAGTATGATGGTCTCGATGTGACCTTTGACGATAACATTGCAGTCGAATCCCACAACTACATGTCACCCACTGGCGGAGGCAAACCCTATCCCGGTGAAATTGACGGTCTGTATTGGAACCGCGATATCGTCGCGGCGGAATTTGGGATGCACGGCGGCACTCGTCTCGCCTTCAAACACCGCAAGCCTATCTTCGTCGGTGAGTTTGGCACATGGTATGCGAGCTATCCTGAAGCGACGCACTACCGCGCCGCTGCACTGGATGACCAGCTTGGCGTGTTCGATTCTGCCGGGGTGCATTGGGCGATCTGGACCTGGAAGGACATTGCATCAATGGGCTCGTATAATCTCAATCCCGATTCGGAATATGTACGAACGATCGCTCCCATCATTCAGGCCAAGCGCAATGCAGCCGATTGGGAGGGCGAAATGCCAAAAGGCAATGTCGCAAAATCACTGAAAAATTCAGCAGATGCGATCGATGCTTATTTGGCAGAGACCCATCTAAAGGTCCGCATTGACCGCCGTTGGTTTGCTCAATACACCCTGTTCGCCTACCTTGCCCAGTTCCTGCAAGTCCCGTATGCGAATCTATTCAAAGGAATATCCGAAGAAAAACTGGATGACATGCTCGGCGCGTTCGAGTTGAAAAATTGTACCGAAAACAAAGTCATCACAAAGGTTCTGAAAAAACACTTATGACATTACACAAATTCCCGCACAATTTTCTCTGGGGCGCGGCAACCGCCTCCTATCAGATCGAAGGCGCATGGAACGAAGACGGCAAAGGCGAATCCATCTGGGACCGCTTCAGCCATACGCCCGGCAAAGTAGCTAACGGTGATACAGGGGACATCGCCTGCGATCATTACCATCGCTATCTGGATGACATCGCCCTCATGCGCCGACTCGGACTCAAGGCATACCGCTTCTCTGTTTCATGGACCCGCATCCTGCCTGCCGGTTTCGGACGCGTCAACCTGGCTGGTCTGGATTTCTACGACCGCCTGACCGACGCTCTTATGGCGGCTAACATCGAGCCATTTATCACCCTCCATCACTGGGACTATCCACAGGCTCTATACGAAGATGGCGGCTGGATCAAGCGCGACAATTTGCACCACTTTGCTGATTTCGCCGCCATCGTATCCAAGCGGCTCGGCGACCGCATCAGCAAGTGGACAACCTTCAACGAGCCGGGTGTCATCGCGTGGGACGGGTATAGTGGCGGCGAGCATGCTCCGGGTGAACAAGATCCGCTCAAGGGACAACAGGTGGCACACAATTTGATGGTCGCTCATGGGCTGGCTGTTCAAGCCATTCGAGGAGTAGATCCCCAATTGGAAGTGGGGATTGTGCTCAATCAATGGATGGCAGACGCGGCAGATGGTGACCCACAATCCATCAACAATGCCGCGAAAGCCTGGAAGGTCGGTGAAACCGCTTTCCTGCATCCCATTTTCAAAGGCTATTACCATCCTGAGTTTGTCGAGTTTGCAGGCGGATTGCCTGATGTTCAAGCGGGTGATATGGCGCTCATTGCACAGAAATTGGATTTCGTTGGGATCAATTTCTATTCCCGCAACCTGTACGACAAACAAGGACACGTGGATCATGTGGATGGCTCGGAGTACACCGAAATGGGCTGGGAAGTTTGTGCCCCCGCGCTGCGCCGCATGCTGAACAAGATCAATAATGAGTATGATGTGCCGCCCATCTATATCACTGAGAATGGCGCGTCTTTCCCCGATGAAGTCAGCGCGGATGGGAAAGTGCATGATCCTCGCCGCCTCAACTATTTGAAGAATCATTTCATCCAAACCCGCCTCGCCATGCAGGACGGCGTGGATGTGCGCGGCTACTTTGTCTGGTCGCTGCTCGATAACTTCGAATGGGGGCACGGTTACACCAAGCGCTTCGGCATCATCCGCGTGGACTATGAAACACAGGAACGTACCTTCAAAGATTCAGGTGAGTGGTACACAGAGGTGATACGGAAAAATGCAGTTACGGAATAGGCAGGTAAACAATTAAACAAGTACACATGGAATTTGGAACTTGACACCCTGAATTCGCGGTCTACGGTTGAGGGTACCGCGTCAACAAGACCCTATAACCTCCACATCTTTTTTTATGGAGGCTCCTTATGGGACACCACAACGAACACGAGAACGAACACATGCACGATCCTGAAAATGGGCACGACCATCTTCAGGAAGATCATGGTCACGACCATCATGAACATCCACATCCACATGATCACGATCATGAGCACGAGCATCCTGACCATGATCACGACCACGGACATTCCCATTCCAGCAATCCTGTGATCGCCTGGCTGCAGCATCTCTTCATCCCACACTCACACGGACACCAGCAAGCCGCCCTCGACCCCAATCTCGCAACAGACCGCGGCATCTGGGCGCTGAAGATCTCGCTTGCAGGTTTGATGGTCACTGCCATCTTTCAGGTGTTCATCGTTGCCATCAGTGGCAGCGTCGCCCTGCTGGCAGATACCATTCACAACTTCTCGGACGCGCTCACTGCCATTCCGCTCGGGCTTGCCTTCTGGCTCTCGCGCCGCGCCCGCAACAAACGCTACACCTATGGCTACGGTCGCGCAGAAGATATCGCGGGGGTAATCATCGTGTTGATGATCGCCTACAGCGCCTTTGAAGCCATCCGCCACGCGATCCTGCGCTTCATCACACCGGAACCCATCACGAATCTTGGATGGGTTGCCGCCGCGGCGATCATCGGCTTTATTGGCAATGAACTGGTCGCGGTGTTCCGCATTCGAGTTGGTAAGGAGATCGGCTCAGCGGCACTGATAGCCGATGGCTACCATGCCCGCACCGACGGCTTCACATCCCTGGCTGTCCTGGCGGGGGCGATCGGGGTCTGGCTTGGTTACCCAATCCTTGACCCCATCATCGGTCTCGGCATCGGCATTGCGATTCTCGGCATCGTTTGGAAGTCAGCCCAAGATATGTGGCACCGCATGATGGACGCAGTTGACCCCGAAATCTACGAAGAGTTCAAGCACATCGCATCCCATGTGGACGGCGTCATGGATGTTCACAGCGCGGCGATCCGCTGGGTGGGACACCGTCTGTGGGGCGAAATGCACGTTACGGTGGATTGCAATCTTACCGTCCTGCAGGGACACTTCATCACCGAGGAAGTCCGCCATGCCCTCTTCCATGAATTCCCTGCGCTGGTCGAAGTCATTGTCCATGCCGACCCGTGCGAATGCAATACTTCCATTGAATACCATCCCACAGCCCATCATCAGTACCTCGCTGCAGCAGATTGATGAAGAAACCAAAAATGCCCGTCGACTCGCATTACTCCCAAGCCCAGCAATCGTTGGTCGGCGGCGTGTCATCATCGTTCCGCATCAACCCGTTTACCGACAAACCCATGTACCTTTCCAAGGCGCAGGGAGCGTACATCTACGATCTGGACGGTAATGAACACATTGACTTCTTCATGGGGCATGGCGCCTGCACGCTCGGACATAACCGCCCCGAGATCGCCGAAGCGATGAAGAAAGTTCTTGAAATTGGCTTCTATGCTGAGTTTGATCACCCGCTGACATCGCAACTTGCACAGAAGATCATCCAGCACATTCCTTGCGCCGAGAAAGTGCGCTATGTCAACTCCGGGAGTGAAGCGACCTTGCTCTCGATTCGTCTCGCGCGCGGCTATACAGGCAGACAGAAGATCGTGCGCATTGACGGTCACTTCCACGGCGGGCATGACTATGCACTAGTGAATAATCTCGCCGCGAACATTGATCATGACAATCCTGGGAACAGATTGTCAAAGATAAAACATGCCAGTGCAGGCATACCCGGTAAAGTGGATGACACGTTGTTCGTGATTCCGTGGAACAACGCCGAAGTGTTCGAGAAACTTTGCAAAGAACATGGTCAGAAGATCGCTGCCATCCTGATGAATCCCATTGATTACAACAATGGTTGCATTGGTTCGTCCACCGAATATTTGCAAGACATTCGCCGCATTTGCGATGAACATGGAATTGTTTTCATCATTGATGAGATCCTTTCAGGGTTTCGCACAGGCATCTCTGGCGGGCATGGTTATTACGGCGTAACGCCTGATCTATGCCTGCTCGGCAAGGCGTTGACCAACGGTGTTCCGCTGGCTGCCATCGCGGGGAAGGATGAGATCATGATGAAGATCATGGACACTATCGAACCTGTTGTGGCGGGTGGAACATTCTCTGGAAATTTATTTGGCTGTGCGGCGGGGATTGCATCGTTTGAGATCATGGAGCAACCTGGCTTCTTTGAATCGTGGCTCAAGCGCGTGGATAATTTCTACGCCGAACTCCAAAACATCTTCGATGAAGAAAATTTCCCTGCCATCGTGCAGGGACTTGGCTGCACCTTCGGCATTTACGTTGGCACACGCGAGCCGATCAGAAATTATCACGACATCGCCGAAAGAACCGACTCTGAATTACGAAAAGCCTTCTTCCTGAAGTGCATCACAAAAGGCTTGTACTTCCATACCGATTTCACAATCTCGGCCCAGCATGATGAAGCGCTATTGAGTCAATCGTTGGAAATCCTACGCGAATGTACATGCGAAACCAAGAAAGAAAAAATTCACTAATCATGAAAAAATTCTGGAACCTGCCCATCGTACACCTTGCACCCTTCTCTGAAGTTGAAGAGATGCGCCCTGTCCTGCTCGTCACATCCGCGCCTGCGTGGAATGCGGTGAAAAAACAGCTGAAGGGTTTAAACATCGTTGAAACAATTGAGGTCAGCGAAGCTACAACCGACTATTGGGATAGTCTCCTAGCCAAAATCCAAAATCATGGATCGGAAATCGTATACTCGGTGGGCGGAGGTCTAACCGCTGATGCCGCAAAATACCTTGCCATCAAACTTGGATTGCCATTGACCGTTCTCCCCACCGCCCTGTCTGTGGATGCGTTCCTCACCGCCGCCTCTGGCATCCGACGGGACGGCTGCGTCTACTACATCGAAACCAAACCACCCGAAACCTTGATCCTTGACCTCGATGTCATCGCAAAGGGACCTGCAGTTATTCGAGCGGCTGGCATCACGGATGTGATGTCCATTGCGACGGGTTCATGGGATTGGAAGTTCGCCCATGAGCAGGGAAAGAATCCCACACACATGGAATTTGTCCCCTGGGTGTATGACAATTCCCAGAGTATCTTGAGCGGCGTGCTCGATTGTGCTGAAGCCGCAGGACGCGGCGACAGAGAAGGCTTGAAAACTTTATATGATTGTCTTGCCATGGAAGTCCAACTGTGCAACCAGGTCGGCCATGCCCGCCCCGAAGAGGGAAGCGAGCATTACTTTGCCTATGCCGTGGAGAATCATATGGGGCACGGACTCCCGCATGGCGATCTGGTCGGTCCTGGGATTATGATCATGTCCAAGTTGCAGGGGCAGGCTACGGGTCCCCTCGAAGCGGCACTCAAGGCTTGTAACATTCCATTGGACAGGATCCCGCGGGAAATTGTAGAACGCACATTGGCGGAACTTCCCGCATATTGTCAAAAACACGGGCTGGCATTTGGGCTGGCACACACACTGGAGGCAAAATGAAAATCGCATTTGCAGGCGCAGGATACATCATCAACATTCATGCTCAAGCGGTAAAAGCACAAAAAGATGTTGAATTGCACGCAGTGGTTGAGAAATTTTCAGATAAGTCTGCGGCGCTGGCACAGAAATACAAGATCAAAAACCAGTACCACACTGTGGAGGAGATGCTCAAGGCAGGGAAGGTGGACGCACTGGTAATCGGAACGCCAAATTTTCTACATTCCCCACAAGCGATCGCCGTGCTCAAAGCAGGCGTGCATGTCATGGTTGAAAAACCGATGGCAATGAACGTTCGCGAAGCGGAAAGAATGATCGAAGCCAGCGAAAAGAGCGGAGCTAAATTAATGGTGGCACATTGCTGGCGCTTCGATGAAGATGTGAACTGGCTCAAAAGGGAATCAAAGAAACTCGGAAAGATCGTCCGCACGAAGGGATATGGTGTACATACCCATTGGGGACCCGCAGGCTGGTTCACGCAAAAGAAACTGGCAGGCGGCGGCGCGATGGCGGACATGGGCATCCACGCGCTGGATACGGCGCGCTATCTGCTCGGCGACCCGAAGCCTGTCTCCGTCTACGCAAAGATCGGCACGCACTACAAGGATTTCGATGTGGATGATACGGGCGTTGTGATGGTCGAATGGGATAACGGGACAGTATCCTATTTTGAATCAGGTTGGTGGCAGCCGCACAGTGACGGTCCCGAAGCAGCGACACAGCTTTATGGCACCAAGGGGTTTGGTCAGTTGTTCCCGACACAGCTCGAACTTCCAAACGTCAAAGCCAAAAGGATCGATCTCATCAGATCGGGCTTCAAATTTCCGCGCAAGGAACATTGTCCACAAAGCATGTATGATGTACAGATGGCACATTTCGTAGAGTGCATTCGCAGGAATAAAACGCCAAATCCTGGTGGCATGGAGGGGTTAATGAATATGAAGGTGGTGGAAGCAGCTTACAGGAGTTCAAAAACTGGAAAGGTTGTGAAAAACAAATGACATTTGAATCCGTCCTCCCCATTCCCGATATTTTCTCAGCAAAGAAAATCCTCTGCATCCAGCCCCACTATGATGATAACGACATAGCGGCAGGTGGAACGTTCGCACAACTCGCCAAAAATGGGACGGAGGTGATCTACCTCACTGTTACTGACGATCTGGCAGGCGTGGTGGATATTTCTCTTTCTGCCGAAGCCGCGGCACAGTCCCTTGCAAAAGACCAGCAAGCAGCTGGGAAGATCATCGGCGTGAACGAACAAATCCTGTTGAACTATCCCGATGCTGGCGAATATAGTTATTTTTCTCTCCGCCGCGACGTCCTGAAATATATCCGCCTACTCCAACCTGACTTTGTTTTCACCTGCGATCCCTGGCTGACATACGAAGCGCATCACGACCATATCCAGACAGGACACGCTGTTGCGGAAGCGGTGCTTTTCGCTGGATTACCTAAGATCCCATCTTCAGATCCCACTGTGGACGCGGCATACAAAGGACATTCCATTAATGGTGTGGGGTTCTACTATTCGCGCGAACCCAACCAGATCGTGGATATCACCTCCACTTGGGAAGTCAAGGTTGCCGCGGTGCGCAGCTATGCGACCCAAATCCCTCCAGATGATGCAGACCAACTCATTATGGCTTTCCAGTTCAAGTCCCAACAAATTTGCGCGGACAAAGATTTCCTATACGGTGAACCATTCAAGGTGTTGCATTCGCGTGCATTGCATTGTGGACTCTGACCAGCCGATCAAAACCTGACACATATTTCATATCACGGAGGCAGGCATGGAAAACAGCAAACTTCCCTTCTGGCGTGTGGCGCTGTATTCGAGCGCATCGGCGGGGCTGAACATCCTTGGCATCACCATCAGCACATGGTTGTTATATTTCTATGCACCCCCGCCCGACTCGGGACGCACCACGTACATGCCCGCAGTCACGATGGGCATACTTCTACTCATCGCGACATTCTGGGATGCGGTCATCGATCCGTTCATCGGTCACTACTCCGATGCGCTGCGCTCGCGCTGGGGAAGGCGGCGTCCGTTCCTGATGTTTGCCTCGCCTTTCATTTTGCTGGGTGCAATTCTCTTGTGGACACCTCCCTCCGAAACCAATTACGCGCTCAACGCAGTCTACTTCATGGTTGTTATCCTGATCTATCACACCAGTTACAGCCTGGTCGGGATTCCGTACGATGCATCCATGCCTGAAATGGCTCCAGAGACTCACACACGTCTGGGGTTAAGTTACTGGAAGGGTTTCTTTGGGATCGTCGGTGTATTGATCGGCTCGCTGGTCGCTGCGCCGTTATTTGAGAGCATTGGCGCGGTTGCGATGGGTGCAGTTGTCGGCGGGGTAGGAGTCGTCACGATCTACATCACACTGCTTGGCTTGCGCGAGACCACACGCCCCATAGGCGAGACCATGTCCGCCATGGATGGGTTGAGAGCCACCTTCCAGAACAAACAATTCCTGATCCTGTTCTTCTCCACGATCTCTGTCCACGTGGCATATCAAATGGTGCTGGCAAACTTCCCATATTTCGTCACGCTTGTGCTCAAAGGAACCGAAGGTGACGTGGGCATCTATCAGGGGGTGCTCATCATCTTTATCGCGCTCACTGGTCCCGTATGGACATGGCTCAATCGTAAATACAGTCAGCGCGCCCTGCTCAATGTCAGCATGTTGCTGCTCGGCATCATCTTCGCGCTTGGCTTCCTCATCGGCGCTTTGGATGGTGAAACGATCACAATCCAAGCCTACTTCTTTGTTGCGTTGGTCGGCACGGCGCTTGGCGGATACTTGATCCTGATCTATGCCATGATGGGTAACGTGGTGGACTATGACGAGCTGATCACGAACCGCCGCCGTGAAGCCATCTATTATGGGACGTTCTCCTTTGCCATCGGGCTTGGCACATCGGTCGGGACCTTGATCCTGCCTGTGCTCCTTGAGAACTTCGGCTATACCCAGGCAAATCCACTCGGTGTGCGACTGGCATTCCCCATCATGGCAGTGTTCGTCATCATCGGCTACTTCATCTTCCAAAAGTATCGCATTGGCGACACACTCGAAGAGACGAAGAAGAATTTGAACATGGAACAATAACATGAATGGTCAAACACTTTCCGCTGGTGTTGCCCGCCGTATTATCACTCCGCCAGAGGGAATCTTTCTCATCGGCTACGGCGACCGCTCGAAAGGCAATATCGGTGCTCATGATGATCTGACCGCCACCGCTCTCGTTCTGGATGATGGGACGACTCGCGCTGCCATCGTCGCGTTGGACATCCTGACCATCAACGAATTCATCGTGGACAGGGTCCGCGCCCGCCTCACCCCGACCGAGGTCCTGCTTTGCTGTTCCCATACCCATTCTGGTCCGATAGCCTATGCGGATGAAAAGTCCCCGCGTAAGAACCGCGAGTACATTGACTTGCTTGTAAATAACATCGTAGGGGCTGTGCAGGAGGCGCAATCGAATCTCAAGACAGCATATTTGGAATACGCCTCTGGTGAAGCCAACGTTGGGATCAACCGCCGCGAGAAAATGCCTGATGGTCACATGGAGATCGGGCGCAATCCTGATGGAGCAAGGGATAAGTCCTTGCAGGTGGTGAGTGTCTTCACTGATGCCCCTCTCCCTGAGGGAGAGAGGCAAGGGGTGAGGGTGGCCACCATAGTCAACTACGCCTGTCACGGCACGGTGCTCGGACCTGATAATCTTCTCGTCTCTGCCGATTGGATCGGGGTAATGCGTAATAAAGTGGAAGAGGAACTCGGCGGGATGACCCTTTTTCTGCAAGGCGCGGCGGCGAACATCAATCCTGACATGTATTGGGATGATGCACGCGCTTACGAGATGGTCGCGGAACAAGGCATGGGTGTGGCTGAGGCTGTTTTGGACGCGGCAGGTTTAAGGTCGGAAAGGATGCAAAGCGTCCCATTAAACATTGAGCGTATCGATGCATGGCTCCCCACAGAGACATCAGTCACTACAGCGCATCCGCCGAAAAATTACGGCAGGCCGTTGTTGTCGCTGGCAAAGATGCCTGGCTTCATGGCTGTCTTCGCTGACCTGTTGCTCAATCAGCGCTATCCATGGAGATCGGTGATCGAAGCAAAGAATGGATTCTGGTCCGTGCCGATGCGGATCAACACAGTGCGAATCGGGGAACTGGCACTGGTCACGTTTGGCGCAGAGACATTTACCGAGATCGGGATGAGGGTCAAGTCTGCATCGCCAGCAAAACATACATTGTTTGCAAGCGTGAGCGATGGCTGCATCAGTTATTTGCACACGGAAGAGTCACATCCTGAAGGCGGTTACGAAGTGGACATTGCACCGCTGGCATATCGCTATCCTGGAAGACTGCAGGCGGGATGTGAAAAGATTGCGTTAGGCACCACAAACACATTGTTTAAAAAATTGTGGAATGGAGGTGAACCATGAAAACTGCGATGATGATCTCTCCCCATGCCGATGACGCCGCCGCGTTTTGCGGCGGGACACTGGCCAAATTCGCGCAGGAGGGATGGAAGGTGATTTTGGTGCGCGTGACCGATGACAGGAAGGATTCGGTTGGATTGACGATCGAGGAAACCATCGCCCGCAATACGGAGGAACTTCACAAGGCCGCGGAGATATTAGGGGTCAGTGAAATTGTGGAGTTGGGATTTGAAACGGACATGTTGGCGGATATCCCGCTCGGGAATCTGCGTGAGCGAATCGTTCATTTGTTCCGCAAATACAAGCCTTATGCTGTTTTTTCCTTTGACCCGTTCGGTTTATATGAAAACAATCAGGACCATGTCCGCGTGGCCCAGGCTGTGGATGAGGCCTTCTGGGTATCGTGCTTCGACAAACATTATCCGGAACATTTCAAGGAAGGGTTGGAACCATTCTCCGTTTGCGAACGCTGGTATTTCGCGCGGCAGTTGCCCAAGGTCACGCACTACGAGGAAATCTCACAGACCATCGAAGCGAAGATCAAGGCGTTATGCGCTCATCGTGAGATGATGAGGAACACCATCAACCAGTCGCGTCTGCAATTGATGACGTGGGGGAAGCGCGTGACATGGTTGGACGATTCGATGGAAGGCGACCTGCAGCCCTTGCTGGCGATGTTCCTGCAGGAACAGGCGAAAGGTCTGGCTGATACGGCGGGCTGGGACACGGAGACTCATCTCGCTGAAGCCTTCCGTATGGAACGTTTCGGTGACATGGAGCCGCTTTTCCAGATGATGGCTGAACCGTTGGAAGATTCCGAACCTGCGCCTATCCGTCTCGAACTGGAACAAAGTCACGAATTGCCGTGGAGCGACGAACAACTACAACAGATCATCCCGCAGGATGTGGAGGAACGCGTACGTTTGATGGGACACCATCATCTGTGCGTAGGCGCATTCGCAGAGTTGATCGCCCAACCGACTTTTCGCCTCGGGTACGCCACGCTTGTCGATCGCCTCAACCCTGACCCTGATCTGATCGTTGAAAGTATTTACGGCTATGACCTGTTCTGCTATCAATGCGGGTATTGGTCGGAGGAAGAGGGACGCTGCTCCACAGGTTGGAAGAACAAAATCAGCAAGGACGCGGCGGTACTTAATCATCTCGGGCTCAAACCTGGCGACCAGACCCGTCTTGAAGATATGCAACGATTGCTGGCAGAAAAAGTCCCTTATGAAAAACTGGAATACTTCTGCGGACCAGGCGGCGAATGGAAGTGCGAGTTCTATGCCTTGGGTGTCTGCCAGAAGGCATATGCAGGATTGCGTGAAAAGTTCGGCGTTGAGAAGTAAGAACCAAAGGAGGTTCCCATGTCGACGGTGGTTTCGCAGCCAAAGGGCTACCGCGCTCGTATCTTGACTGCGCTCGGCTTCGGTTTCTTCATCGATTCAGCAGAGGATGTCGCCCTGCCTATGTTGTGGCCCGCCGTGCGGAGCGCGCTCGGTCTTTCCTACGCCCAACTTGGGTATATTGACAGTATCCGCGTCATCTTCCAAACCTTCAGCGGTCCATTTTGGGGGATGCTTGCCGACCGCTACAACCGTAAATGGATCCTAGTGATTGGCACAGGAATATGGGGGTTGTGGACCTCCGTCTGCGGTCTGGCAACAGATTACTGGCAGTTGTTGATCGTCCGCGTCGTCGCATGCATCGGGTTGGGTTGTCTCTATCCCGCGGCATTCAGCATTCTTGCCGACGCCTTCGGTCCCGAGAAGCGTGGGCGTGCCATGGGTACGATCAGCGCCATAGGGATGTTTGGTATCGTGGCAGGGGCGCTGGCATTTGGCGAAGTGATCGGCGTCTCGGAAGAAGGCTGGCGCATCGGCTTCATCGGACTTGGTCTCACCAGTGTCCTGAGCGGATTGCTCATTGCGATCCTGGTCAAGGAACCGGTGCGCGGCGCGTCGGAACCTGAACTTGAAGCTGTGATCTCCGAAACATCCTCCGCCCAATTCAGATTCAAACTTGCGGAGGTCAGGGAACTGTTCCACATCAAGACGGTGCTGGTCAATTTTTTGCAGGGTATCTTCATGTTGACCACCATTAATGCACTGGCGACCTTCTACGTCACATGGCTGGTGGATGATCGCGGATTTTCAGAAGCCGACGCACCACTATTTTTCGGAGGTGTGGTCGTCTCGCTGGCAATCGGCAATTTTGTCGGCGGCTCGGTCGGGGACTGGGCATTCCGCCGCTGGCCCAAATACGGACGCGCGGCAGTTTCACAAATTTCCATCGCCATCGCCCTGCCCGCGATGTGGTACCTGTTCTCGTACGCGACCGATACTCCAGCCATTCTCATCTGTTCCATATTGGCGGGTTTTTTTCTGGACTGGACTCGCCGCGGCGCCATGCAACCGATGGTGCAGAACGCTGTTCGTCCCGAACTGCGCGCCACTGCGATGGCGCTGACCGAATTTGTCAACGGCGCGTTCGCATCGGTCGTTATTATCCTGTTCGGCAATTTCGCAGACCAATACGGGCTCTCGCGCACATTGCTCATCCTCACCAGCGGGTTCTGGCTGGTTGCCTTCTTCGTCACACCGCTTTACTATCTCGTTTATCCCAATGATTCCCAGCGCCTGCACGAGCAAATGCAACAGCGCCGGAAGATCATCATTGAATCTCGATAAGAATTGGAGTCGAAATGACAAAAGAATTCGCCACCAGCACAAGAACACGCGTGATGTATTCGCTCTCGAGTCTGGGAATCACCATTCCAACCGAAGCGGTCGCAGGTGTAATCGCTTTCTACATTGTGGATATCAAGAACCTGCCGGTGTCATGGTATTCCGCGTTCTGGTTTTTCTACACCATTTATAATGCGCTGAACAATCCCGCGCTTGGTTATTTTTCAGACCGCACACGGTCACGCTGGGGACGAAGACTTCCGTATATTTTATTTGGGGGATTACCTTATGCATTGGCATTTGCTCTGCTTTTCACTGCTCCGTTCGATGGCAAAAATGACCCGCGTGGACTGTTGATTTATTTCGGCACTGCCATTGTGATCTGGGAAGGTCTATACACCGCAATTGCCACGGGCTATTACGGCTTGCTCCCTGAGATGTTCGGTACCTATGAAGAGCGGACGGATGTCGCCGCCAAGATGAACATCTTTCAGATCATCGGTCTATTCATCGGTGCGGCGCTGCCCCCAATGCTGGCAAACCTCATGGGCTGGAGCAACATGGCGATGATGTTCGCAGGGATTTCCGTCATCGCGATCTATGCTGGCTATCCTGCGATGTTCGAGCGCAAAAAGCTTAAAACAGATACAGGTTTCCCGTTTTTGCAGGCGCTCAAATACACGTTCGCCAATCGCAGTTATCTTACCGCGGCAGGTGCACAAACCATGCGTTTCTTCGCGACAGGGTCTTTGCAAACAGGTATTCTCTTCTATCTCAAATACAGCCTCAAGGTGGATGAAAGTCTTGCCACCGTGATTCTCGGCGGTGCATTCTTCATTGCGATGCTATCGTTGTATCCATGGCGGAATTGGGTGGCAAACAAACTCGACTCGCGCCGCACGCTCATGCTTGCCAACGCTGTGATGATCCTTGGCATTGTACCGATGGGTTTTTCGCCCAACATCAATTTCACCTATGCTGCGGCAGTGGTACTTGGCATTGGTTTGGGCGGACTCGTTCTTATCGGTGATGTCATCATGACCGAAGTTGTGGATGAAGATGAGGTCAAAACGGGACATCAACGCGCAGGCATGTATTTTGGAATGAGCGGATTCCTCATCACGCTGAGCGGATTACTCGTCTCATCTGTGTTCGGGCTCCTGATGCCCGCCTTTGGCTACGATACACTCCTCGATGTTCAGCCTGCCTCCGTTGACCTGGGTTTTCGCATCTTCCTGACCGTTCCCACCTCCATCGGCTTTCTGCTTGCCATCTTTTTGCTATGGCTTTATCCGTTGCACGGCGATTACCTGAAACAGATCAAAGAGACCTTGAAAAACAAAAGAGCAGATGCGCTCGAATGAACCCAGCTATCAACCCAGGGATAATCTCATGAAAATCGGATACGCGCAAAAAGTGATCACGCCTTTGCTTGATAAGCCTGTTTATCTTGCAGGCTTCGGCAACAATCGCCGCGCTACAACGGTTCATGACGATCTATATGTCCGCGCGTTGGCGATTCAGAACAACGAGACAACGCTTGTTCTGACTGCGCTCGATCTGATCGGTTTCTTTCGCCCTGATGTGTACGAAGTTATTAAACAGACATCCGAGTTCATCAAGAACGCAGAGGGCTCCTCAATGATCATCGCTTCCACCCACACGCATCACGGACCCGATACGATGGGATTGTGGGGACCTGATGATAGAACATGCGGGGTGGATTTGGAGTATATGTCTGTGCTAACGAAAAAGATTGTAGACACGATCGCCGCCTCTTTGTCGGACCTCAAGCCAGCTTCCGCCAAATGGACTTCCGTCCACGTTCCAGGCTTGGCAAAGAATGCGCGCAACCCGGAGATCGTGGATGACGAATTGACGCTTGCGCAATTTGTCGGTGAAAATGACAAGCCCCTGGTAACGCTGTTCAACTTTCCCTGCCACCCCGAAGTGCTTTGGGAGCATAACCCGCACATCACATCGGACTATGTTGGTTATTTGCGGTACGAAGTCGAAAAGCAGACCGGCGCGCCGTGTATTTTCTTCTCCGGTGCGCTTGGCGGGATGATGACCCCCGATGTGAAAGATCACTCTTTTGAAGAAGCTGAATTCATGGGGAAGAAACTGGCGGAGGAAGGGCTAAAGGCATTAGGCGCAGTGGAAGGTGGAAAGTTGGAAGTGGTCAGTACAGAGAAGAAAGAAATAAAAGCTAAACTCACAAACATCCTTTATAAAGTGGCATTCCAACGCAAGTTGTTGCCTGATGTACGGGACAAAAAAGGTTACGTCCACACAGAGGTCAGTCTCATCAAGATCGGGGGCTTGTGGCTGGCAACGGTCCCAGGGGAGTTACTGCCCAAGTTGGGATTGCAGCTCAAAGCGCGGATGAAAGAAGCGGGGGCACAAGTCACAGGCGTGATTGGATTGGCAAATGATGAATTGGGCTACATCCTGCCTGTGGAGGATTTCAAATATCCGTGGAATCCGTTCAAACCTGGAGCGCACTACGAAGAGACCAATTCCATTGGAAAGGGAATTGCAACGAGTGTCATAGAAGGAATTAAAAATCTGCTATGACAAAAATCACCATCCTTGGCGGCGGGTCGTATACCTGGGGTCCCACTTTTATAAGGGATATCTTCGGCACGCCAGAACTTAAAGGATCGACGATTGTTCTGCACGATATTCTTCAAGAGCGCATGGATCTGGTTCATGCGCTCGGAAAAAAGATGATCCAAGACTTCAATCTTGACTTTCATCTGGAAAAGACACTGTCACTGGAAGAGGCGCTTCAAGGCGCGGACTTTCTGATTCTCACCATCACCACAGGCAGACTCGAATCGATGCGCCCCGATCTGGAAATCCCTGCCAGATATGGAATCAAGCAATCCGTGGGTGATACTACAGGTCCCGGCGGACTCTCGCGCGCGTTGCGGAATATCCCTGTTGTGGCGGAGATCGGGCGCAAGGTGATGGAGATCTGCCCGAATGCGTTGTTCCTAAACTACACCAATCCAATGACCGTATTGACCCGCGTCCTTGCCATGCAAGGAGTGAAGGTTGTCGGGCTGTGTCACGAATGGATCGGCGTGCGGGAAAAACTGGCGGAAGTTTTTGGGACGAAGCCCGAAAATATCACGGCCAAGATCGCTGGTGTGAATCACCTGATCTGGGTCACGGATTTAGATGCAGATGGGAAACGCGTCTTCGACGAGTTGCCAGCAATTACTGAAAAAATAATGAGCGGCGAACTTCAGGTGGACCAAGATGATACGTCTGTGTATGTGGATCGGGCGAAGATCAAGTCGACGTTATTTGGGTTGTACAGCGCATTGCCCGCCGCGGGCGACCGTCACATTGCGGAATTCTTCCCGCACTTCATCAACGAGTCCACAAATTGGGGCGCGGATTATGGCATCAAGTTGACAAGCATAGAAGACCGCCAAGGCATGGAAATGTTCGCGAAAATGCTGATCGAATCTGCGCTGGCGGGTGAAACGGATTTGAAAACGTTCATGGAGGATATTTCGGGCGAAGCAGCGAACAAGATCATCCGAGCGATAAAAACAAACGAAAAATATGTCGGCATTATGAACCTGCCCAATATCGGTCAGATTTCAAACCTGCCCCGCAATGCCGTTGTTGAAACCTACGGGGTGATTGATGCAATAGGCGCGCACGCCATCCCAGTTGGAGCCGTCCCTGCGGGTGTGCAAAATATTCTGGAGCATCATGTCCACCAGCAGGAGATGACGGTGGAGGCGGCAATCAGCGGAAGCAGGGAGTTGGCTTTGCAGGTGTTGTTGAATGATCCGTTGTCGAGTCGTTTGACCATTCCGCAGGCGAAGGAGATGTTGGATGAGTTACTGAAAGCCAACAAAGCCTACCTCCCCGCCTTCCTTGGGAAAGAAAAGAATGGGGTGTAGAAAAAATTTAATATACAGAATCAGATCTCAGTTTAAGAAAGAACGGTATTTTATCCAAAAGGAGAAAACAATATGTCTGAATTAGCAATCTTAGGCGGATCAAAAACACGCACAGAGCCGTATCCTGAGTGGCCCGTGTGGGATCAACGCGATATCGATGCTGTGACCGAGGTCATCAAGTCTGGGCGATGGGGTGGGTATCCGTTCCCGGGGCCGAAGACGGCAGAATTGGCGAAGAAGTTTGCCGAATTGCAGGGCGGTGGGTATGCCGTGCCGATGATCAACGGCACGGTGACCATGGAAGTGGCGCTGCGTGCGGCTGGCATCGGTTGGGGGGATGAAGTGATCGTGCCTGCGTATACCTTTCAGGCAACGGCATCCGCGCCGATGAGTGCGGGGGCAATCCCGGTCATCGTGGATGTGGACCCAAATACGTATTGTCTCGATGCAAAAGCCGCAGAGAATGCCATCACGCCAAAGACCAAGGCGATCATCCCTGTGCATCTCGGCTCGAACATGGCAGATATGGATGCGATCATGGCGCTGGCGGAAAAACACAACCTGATCGTGATCGAAGATTGCGCCCATGCCCACGGCGCGAAGTGGAATGGTCAGGGTGCAGGGACAATTGGTCACTTCGGCTCGTTCTCTCTGCAATCATCCAAAACGTTGACATCGGGCGAAGGCGGCATCCTCTTGTGCAAGGCGGCGGAACATGCAGCGCTGGCGGCTTCGATCATCGACTGCGGACGTCCGCATGCGTTGGGCGGCGGTGAAGAGGATTATGCCAATGGTCTCGCCATTCAAGGCGGCAATTATCGCCTGAGTGAGCTGCAAGCAGCGATGGCGCTGGTGGGCATAGAGCGATTCCCTGAGCAGGCTAAACAACGCGAAGAGATGGCGGCATACATGGATGAGGCACTGAGCGAGATCCCCGGCGTGCGCGTGTTGCAACGCGATCCACGTCATACAACGAGATCTTTCTATCGCTACATCTTTGCGATCGACCCGAAGGTATTCGGGGTTGAACATGATGTTCTGTGCGGCGCCCTCGACGCTGAAGGCGTGGAATGTTGGACCGGCTATGAAGCCATGCACAACTACGAACTGTTCCAGCCGCAGAAATCGAAACTTGCAGTACCGAATGCCTTCCCGGAATATTTCGATTTCGCCAAGATGAATTTACCAGAAGCTACACGCGCCTGCGAACATGAAGCGGTTTGGTTGGATGAGGCGGTCTTTCGTGCAGGACCAAATGGTGTAGATGATGCGGTAGCGGCGATCAAGAAGATCCAGGCAAATTCAAAAGAGTTGAGGGCAGCAGCGGATGAATTGAGGAAGAAGTAATATCCCAATGAAACAGATAAACTGATCTACCGCCTTTCCTGGGTTTCCAGGTATCACGATGGGGAACCGTACGCTCCCCCATCGGGGATCACGATAACAGGCAGCATCATATTAAAACAGAGACCTCCATGTGGAAGTCTCTGTTTGCTTGCCGGGGTGCGTGGATTTGAACCGCGGATCGCACAGAACCGAAGATTGAATCTCATAAAACTAAGCTGTGAG
>CAYTDB010000009.1:0-77811 GCA_964436455.1 uncultured Anaerolinea sp.
CAAACGTCTCGCTGACCTGACCGACAACAAAGTGGAAGAGTTCTACTCCTGCACGTTGTGCCAGTCCTTCGCGCCGAACCACGTCTGCGTGGTCTCGCCCGAACGCCTGGGTCTGTGCGGCGCGTACAACTGGCTGGACTGCAAAGCATCCTACAGCATCAACCCGACGGGTCCGAACCAGCCGATCAAACTCGGCAAACAGATCGATGACCGCAAGGGCTACTGGGAAGGCACGAACGATTACGCCAAAGTCGGCTCGCACGGTGTGGTACAGGAAGTCTCGATGTACTCCATCATGGAAAACCCGATGACGGCGTGTGGCTGTTTTGAGTGCATCGTGATGCTCATCCCTGAAGCCAACGGCGTGATGGTTGTTTCCCGTGAAGATACTGCCATGACCCCCGCAGGCATGACCTTCTCTACGCTGGCGGGCATTGCAGGCGGCGGCATGCAGACCCCAGGCGTGATGGGCGTGGGCAAGTTCTATCTCATCAGCCCCAAGTTCATCTCCTCCGATGGCGGTTTCAAGCGCGTGGTGTGGATGTCGTCTGTGTTGAAAGAATCCATGGCGGACGAGTTCAAAGCCGTCTGCGAACGCGAAGGCGACCCTGACTTTATGGACAAGATCGCCGATGCAAAGAGCGCCACAACAGTGGATGAATTGCTCGCCTACCTGGAAGCACACAATCATCCCGCCACGACGATGGAGCCGATGTTCTAGGTTCGTAATCAGTAATTAGTAAATGGGGATTGGGAAAAACCAGTCCCAATCCCCATTATGTTTGTATGATACAGGAGCAAAACATGAAAGGCGATGAGAATCTCATCAAAGTCCTGAACGACCTTCTGGCAGACGAACTGACCGCCATCAGCCAATACATGGTTCATTCCGAAATGTGCGACAACTGGGGGTACAGCAAACTTCACAAAGACATCGAGAAAAAAGCAATCGATGAAATGAAGCACGCTGAGTGGCTGATTGGGCGTATCCTATTCCTGGAAGGTATGCCAATTGTTTCAAATCTCAACAAAATGAATATCGGCAAGAACGTGCAGGAAATGGTCAGCAACGACCAGGAAGCCGAGTTGGGCGCGATCAAAGCCTACAATGCGGGCATCGCTCTGGCAGGCGAGGTTGGTGACGAATCCACGGGTGATCTATTGGTGACCATCCTCAAGATGGAAGAGGGACACCACGACTGGGCGAAGAAACAACGCTCCCAGATTGAGCAGATGGGACTGGAAAATTACCTGAGCAATCAGACAGGCGAGGGAGAGTAAATAATTTAGAACCTGACGGGTCTTGGAAAACCCGTCAGGTTTGTACCTGAAATCATGATCGAACCAACCCTCGTCCGTGACCTGATGACTGTCGGCGTGCCGACTTGCAAGACCGATGTCTTTGCTGTGGATATTGCCCGTTTCATTATAGAAAATAATGTGGAAGAGATGGTTGTATTGGGGAGCGAAGGTGAAGGCGTAGGCGTGGTTGGGTACGAAGAGCTGGTTCGGGCTTACGAGCGGGAAAATGTCAAGTCATTGACTGCTGAACAGGTCATGCGTGAAGGCGTGCCCGAACTTCCATCAGACATCCCATTGACTGTGGCGGCACAGATGATGCGGGATAAGGGCATCCGAGTCGCATACATGACCCACAACTCATCAGGCATCATCTACCCTGCCGCGATGATCTCGTACAAACATATCATCCGTCATATTGCGGCGAAAGATGAAAGCGAATTAAAGGATCTGGGTATTTCTGCTCAACGCAAGACACCTGTTGAACAGTTCATTGAAAGAAGAGACGAAGCACGCAAGAAAGCTGGATTGACTTAACGATACCCGATATTCGAAATTGAATATCAAGTATCGGAAATCGAAAATCGGAGGAACTTATGCCAATTGAAATCCCGAAAGATAAATGGCCCGGAAGCATCCGGGCAATAACCATCGGTGCGACAAGTGCAGAGGGCGGCACGCGCGCAAAGAACATCACGGTCGGTGGTGGGACAACCATGCCCTATCTGCAATTCGAAGCGCCGACGCCGAACAAGCCTGTTATCGCCATCGAGATCAAATCGCGCAAACCTGAAGATTGGTCGCCGTTGCTGGCGGAGGTTTGGGGTGACGCTATGGCAGATCCCGCTCAATGGGCGAAAAAGGCTGAAGAGGCTGAGGCAGACATCATCGTCCTGGCATTGACCGTTGAAGATTCGGTTGATGACGCGGTGAAGGCTGTCAAATCCGTTCTGGGCGCGACAGGTCTCCCGCTTATCGTCTGGGGGCCAGGTCAGGCGGAAAAAGATAACGAGCTGCTTGTCCCGGTTTCCGAAGCGACGAAGGGCGAGAAACTTGTGCTAGGCATCTGCGAAGACAAGAACTACCGCACCATCGTGGCAACCGCCATGGCGAACGGACATCTCGTGCAATCACGCGCGCCGATGGATGTGAACCTGTCGAAACAGTTGAACATTCTCAT
Organism: uncultured Anaerolinea sp.; assembly: GCA_964436455.1. GTDB lineage: Bacteria > Chloroflexota > Anaerolineae > Anaerolineales > Villigracilaceae > Defluviilinea. The sequence continues at coordinate 2,480 of CAYTDB010000009.1, forward strand.
CAGTGACATGGGCATGCCGAAGGAACGCATCCTGATGGACCCGACCACTGGCGCACTCGGCTATGGCATCGAGTATGGCTACTCCGTAATGGAACGTCTGCGGCTTGCCGCACTGCAAGGTGATGCAATGACCCAATTCCCGATGATCGTCACGCCCGGCTTCGAGGCCTGGAAGGCGAAGGAATCGAAAGTCGGTGAAGGCGTACCTGAGGCATGGGGCGATTGGAAGAACCGTGCCATCAACTGGGAAACCATCACCGCCATGGCATTGGTCGAATCGGGTGCGGATATTATCGTACTCCGCCATCCTGAATCGGTGAAACGAGTAAAGGAAGCCATCGACGAGTTGATGGTCGCGGCATAAGGAGATCAACATGGCACTTTCAGGAATCCAAATCTACAAAATGCTCCCGCAGACCAACTGCAAGGAATGCGGCTTCCCCACCTGTCTTGCGTTCGCGATGAAACTCGCCGCCAAGCAGGTCGAACTCGGCTCATGCCCGTATGTCAGCGAAGAATCGAAAAAGCAACTTGCTGAATCATCCGCACCGCCCATCCGTCTCATCACGCTCAAAGCCGATGGCACCGAGGTTAAGGTCGGCAACGAAGTGGTGCTTTTCCGCCATGAAAAGACCTTCTACAACAAGCCTGGTCTTTTCCTGCGCGTCAAAGCCAGCGACCCCGACATCGCGAAGAAGGTCGCGACCGCCGATGCCTACAAGGTCAACTACGTAGGCATGGACTTCGCCATCAACGGTTACGCCGTCGAAGCGGATGGAGATCTCGCTGCGGCTGTCAAAGCAGTGCGTGGCGTGACGAAGCGTCCGCTCATCCTCATTGGAAACGACGCAGCGGTTCTCGACTCAAGCCTCAGCCTGCTCTCTGGCGAATCGGCTTTGATCTACGCTGCCGATGCATCCAACTACGAAGCGCTCGCCGATGTCGCCAAGAAACACAAGGCATCCCTCGTCATCAAAGGTGACTCGCTCGACGCCATCGCCGACCTGACCCCGAAAGTCCAGGCGAAAGGTGTGGAGGATATGGTGCTCGACCTTGGCGGGAAGAATCTCGGCGAGTGGCTGGCGCGTTCCACGCAGGCACGCCGGCTGGCGCTCAAATCGAACTTCAAGCCGTTTGGCTACCCGACCATCTTCTTCGCCGCCCAAAACGGACTCGACAAGGAAGCTGTGTATGCATCACAAGCCATCGCAAAATATGCAGGCTTTGTGGTCATCGACACCTTCGCACCCGAGATGATCTACCCATTGCTCGTCCTGCGCGAAAACATCTACACCGATCCGCAGAAGCCGATCCAGGTTCAGCCTGGCATCTACGAGATCAACTCGCCGAAGCCCGAAAGCCCCGTGCTCATCACCACCAACTTCAGCATCACCTACTTTGCCGTTGCCAATGAAGTGGAAGGCTCAGGCTTGCCTGCCTGGCTTGTTGTCACCGATGCCGAAGGCATGTCCGTGCTTACGGCGTGGGCGGCTGGGAAGTTCGATGCCGAAAGGATCGCCAAAGCCATCAAAGGCTTCGACGTGGCGAGCAAGGTCAGCAAGAAACGAGTTGTCCTGCCTGGTCACGTGGCAGTGCTCTCTGGCGAACTCGAAGAGGAACTTCCCGATTGGGAGATCCGCGTCGGTCCGCGCGAAGCGGTGGATATCCCCGCGTTTATGAAGCAGGTACTTAACTAATCATCGCGCTGAGCGGAGCGCACATTTGCAAACTACCCTTCGTCTGCGTTCGTCGCAAAGAACGCTCCTCACTCCGCTCAGGGCGAAATGAATTTATGGAACACTCCGTCACCTTCACTCTCGACGATAAACCCGTAACGGTTTCCGTCCCCACCAACACACTCCTCTCTGATGCCGCGCACATCGCTGGTATTGACATCGGTCAACCGTGCGGCGGGCAGGGTCGTTGCGGGCGTTGCGCTGTTCAGGTGACTGGTGGAACTGTCAGGCGCAGAAGCACATTACGCCTTTCCCCTGAATCTATCGAGCAGGGTTACGCGCTCGCCTGTCAAACCGTTGTCGAAGGCGATGTTTCCATTTATGTTCCACCACAAGAGAAGATCGAACGCAGACTCACCACTGACCGCGTCGTTGCCGATGTCACCGTTCCAGAGGGCTACGATTACTCACAAGTCCAGACCGTCCGCCGTATTCATTTGGAATTGACGCCTCCCAGCATGGATGACCAAACCGACGACTGGTCGCGCTTGCAGACCGCATTCAGGCTGCAACACCGCTTCGAAAACGTGACCTGTTCACTGCATCTGCTTCAAAAGGTCGGTGCCACGCTGCGAGAGGGCGAATGGAAGGTTACAGCCATAGTCGATCTTGCAAACGTCATGCAAAGCGGCGAGTCGAACCATACGATCCACTTGATCGACCTGCAACCTGGTCATGTGGACGAATACTCCCCACTCTGGAGCGCAGCCATTGACATCGGTACAACCACCGTGTCGTTGTGGCTTGTTGATCTGGTCAGCGGACAAGTGCGCGCGCAAGTTGCAGAATACAACGGACAGATCGCGCGTGGCGAAGATGTCATCTCACGCATTATGTACGCCAGCAAGGGCGACGGCTCGCAAGACCTGCGTCAGCGCGTGCTGGATACGATCAATGGTCTGCTCGAGACTGCCTGTAAACGAGTCAAAGCAAAGCCTGATGATGTGGTCAAAGCGACCATCGCGGGAAACAGCACAATGATCCATTTGTTGCTTGGTATTCCTGCGGGAAGCATCCGTCTTACACCGTTCATTACAGCGGTAAACCATCCGCCTGTGATGACGGGGCGTGAAGTCGGCGTGAAAGCAAACCCCGAAGCCAGTGTGGACTGTCTGCCTGGCGTGGCAAGTTACGTGGGCGCAGATATTACCGCAGGCGTGTTGTCCTCAGGTGTGGACGTTGCCGAGGATGTGGTTCTCTTCCTTGATGTTGGCACCAACGGCGAGACCGTGCTCGGTAACCGCGACTGGCTGGTCACTTGTGCGTGTTCGGCGGGTCCAGCCTTTGAAGGTGCAGGTGTCGTGAACGGTATGCGTGCAACCACTGGCGCAATCGAAGAGGTGTGGATCAACAGCGATACGCTTGAGCCGACCTACCGCGTCATCGGCGGAGGCAAACCCAAAGGCATCTGTGGAAGCGGATTGATATCCCTGCTTTCGGAGGCGTTCTTAACGGGGATTCTGGATAAGGGTGGAAATGTTAATTTGATGGCGGGCAGTTCGAGGGTCCGCGAAGGAGCGCATGGTGGGGAGTATGTAGTGGCTTGGGGCGCAGAGTCCAAATCAGGTGAAGACATCGTCCTGTCCAGGGTGGATGTCGATAATCTGGTACGCGCCAAAGCCGCCATCTATGCAGGCTTTACAGTATTGGCTGATACGGTTGGCATCCCATTGGAAACAGTTTCCAAAGTTTTGGTGGGTGGTTCGTTCGGAAAATATATAAACGTGGAGAAAGCGGTGCAGATCGGATTACTGCCCGATAGGCCGTGGGAACAATTTGATTTTCTCGGCAACACATCGGTCAAGGGAGCGTATCTTGCACTTCTTGACTGGCGCAAGCGCGAGCAATTGGCAGAGATCGCAAAACGCATGACGTATATCGAACTTTCAGCGGACAACAGTTTTTATGACGCGTTCACGTCCGCTCTATTTTTGCCGCACACGGACTTGCACAAGTTCCCGAGTGTGGAAGAAGCATTGAAGACTGGTAAATAAAATGGCGGCACGAAAAGGAATCAACGTCAGCAAAGAGCAACTCTCTCGATGGTATTACGATGAGGGGAAGACCACTCATGAGATTGGTGTTTTGCTGGGAATTGATCAGGCAAATGCGCTAGATTGGATGAATAAGCTAGGTGTTCCAAGACGAAGTAGACCCGAAGCACTCACTAAAACGAGGAGGGCTGATTTTTCAGGGAATCCCAAAGAAAAAGCATATCTTCTTGGCTTTCGATTGGGCGACTTGCAGGTAGTAAAAACTAAACCGGATGGCGAGACAATTCGTGTCCTATGTGCCAGCACCAAAATGGAACCAATAGAACTAATCCGTCAATTGTTTGAGCCTTATGGCGATATAAAAGTCACGCGCAAGATTGACGGCGAAACAATGATCAGTTGTTACGTCAACATGAGTTTTGAATTCCTGCTTCCAAAACATGATTGGATCGAAGGTTGGATTTTGGCTGACGAACAATGCAGTATTTCCTTTCTCGCTGGCTACATTGATGCAAAAGGAAGTTTCGGTATCGACGCAAACGAGAGTGCAAATTTAAAAATTGAATCATATGACAAAACAATTCTGCATCAACTTCATGAAATATTAACTTGGTCGAATGTACTTTGCCCTCCCCCAGCACTGATCAAAGATAAAGAAACATCAAAACAAAAATTGAATCAAGATTTATGGCGTCTGGGTGTTTATCGTAAAGCATCAAAGGATCGTCTATGCTCTTTGATGGAAACATCTTTACGTCATGAACAAAGAAGACGAGACATGATGATTGCCTGGCAAAATGCGCGTGATCGCATTACGCGCTAAATGTTTGAAATATCAAATCGAAGATATATTATGAAGGAAGGAGCAACGAAATGCTGATTATAGGAGAAAATATCCACATAATATCTGAAAAAGTGAAAGAGGCGTTGAAGAACCGCGACCGCGAATTCTTCATGGACCTGGCGGTCAAGCAGGTGGAGGCAGGGGCAAAGGCAATCGATATCAACCTGGGTCCGCGGAAGAAGGACTGGGCGGAGGTCTTTCCGTGGATGGTGGAAACAGTTGAAACGGTCGTGGACGTTCCACTTTCGATCGATACAACGAATGTCGATGGCATGGAAGCGGCATTGCAGAAGATCACGAAGGCACAGCCGATCCTGAACTCGACATCTGCGGAGCCTGAGCGCTTGGAGAAAATACCGCTGTTGGCAAAGAAATACAATGCGAAAGTTATTGCGCTGACGATGCGGAGCGAAGGCATTCCCGTTGAAGCGGATGCGCGCGTCAACATCGCCATCGAGACGTTGATTCCCCGCATGATGGAGATCGACTACCCGATGGAGAATCTCATCATCGACCCGCTCGTGTTAACCGTCAGCGGATGCCAGCAGTATTGTCCCCACCTCATCGAGACCGTGCGCACCCTGCAATACGCCTGGGAACCTGCGCCGATGATCTCGGTCGGTTTGAGTAACGTGTCCAACGCCGTGCCAAATGAAAACCGACCGCTCATCAACCGCGTCTATCTCGCCATGCTGATGGGGGTCGGCTTGCAGATGATGATCGCCAACCCATTCGACGAAGAGCAGAATGATGTCATCCGCTGGATAGAGACAAAAGACACTAGCAATCCGCTTGCAAAGGTCTACAATAAGATTGCAGACCGAACCGCAAATAGTGAAGAGATCCAGATGGAAGATTTCGACATGTCCGACCCCGACCAGGTTGCCATTTGGAAGACCACGCAGATCCTGCTGAACAAGGTTATTTACGCGGATTCATATTTACAAAACTGAGTTTCAGGTCGCAGGTGTCAGGTTTCAGGATTTTATTCACCTGATACCTGGTACTTGACACCTGATACCTTTCTGGAGGAACCCATGCCCATCTTTACCCCAGGTCGACGCTGGCAGCCAGCCTATTCCCCATTCAAAGAAGAACCCCTTGGCTCAAAGCTGATGGAAGATTTCGAATACATGCTCAAGGGACCGCTCTTCGGGTGTCGCATGTGCGGCAACTGTCTCCTGCAAGAGACGGCTTTTATTTGCCCGATGGAATGCCCGAAGGGATTGCGCAATGGCCCGTGCGGAGGCTCGACCCCCGAACACTGCTACGTGGACAAGACCCGTCCCTGCATCTGGTACAAGATCTATGAACGCGCCCACAAAATGGGACGCGAGGAAAAACTCCTTGAAGTTCTGCCTCCGCTTGATTGGGAAAAGGTCGGCACGGAAACCTGGAAGGATGTAACCACCTGCATAAAGAAGAACGGCACGGGTAAGGTGCTAAAGAGTCTCGTGCTCGATCAGGGCGAAAAACGCTATAAGACCTGGGACTTGATCTTCCGCACCGTGCGCCAGCCGGACTGGTGGCAGGGTGATGACAAGTACCACGCGCCCGCCTACACCGAACCTGTTTCCAATCTCGAGAAAACGCTCAAAGCTGGAGAATTTGCGGTTGCCTGCGAGATCGCGCCTCCATTGAGCATGTCCACGAACAAGCTGGTCGAGAATATCAATCTTGTCAAACCCTACGTGGTTGCCATCAACTTTACAGATAATGCCTCCGCCACGCCACGCATGACCTCCTGGGCATGTTCCAGGTTTGCGGTCGAGAACGGAGCCGAACCCGTCATGCAGATCGCCGCACGCGACCGCACACGCGCCAGCCTGCAGGCAGAGATCCTCGGTGCAACCGCCCTGGGCGTACGCAATGTGCTGGCAATCACAGGCGATAGTCCCGTGCTTGCCCCGCAACCGCGCGGTCGCATGGACATCAATGACCTGGATGCCATCCAAATGATCTGGATCCTGCGCCGCATGCGCGACGAAGGTCATTACCTTGACGGCAGACCGATCAAATTCCCACCAAAGTTCTTTTTGGGCGCGGCAGCCTCCCCGTTCGCATCTGACCCGAAGTTCCAGGCACTGCGTGAGCAGAAAAAGGTCAATGCGGGAGCGCAGTTCTTCCAGACCAACCTCGTTTATGATGTCGACCGCATGGAGATCTGGCTCAACGAAATTGCCAAGCGTAACATCCTCGACAAGGTCTACATCATGATCGGCATCACACCGCTCAAAAGCGCCAAGATGACGCATTACATGACCCAGGTCCCTGGGGTGGTTGTCCCCGATGCGATCATCAAACGTATGGATGATGCTGATGCTCAGGGCGGCAAGGAAGGCGCGCAGGAGGAAGGCGTGAAGATCGCGCTTGAGATCATTGAGAAGATCAAGGCGTTACATGGGCAAGGAGTCCACGGTCTGCACATCATGCCAGTGGGCTGGGAAGATGTAGTGCCGCGCATCGTCACCGAGGCAAACCTGCTGCCAAAAGGATTTCAAGAACCTGAGAAGTCACCTGCCTGACATTTGCCAGGCACATGACATATTGCATTCCATATCGGAGGGCAAATGCTTCCTGAACAAATAAAAAACTTTCGCGAGATGGTCACCCTCAAGGACGGAACCTATGTGTTGCTGCGTCCCATGAACGGGGACGATGAACAACTGCTCACTGAATTCTATTCCGCTGTCAGCGAAGAGGATATGCGGTATTTCCGTCACTATGTCAAAGACCCGTCGATCGTCCATAACTGGGCTGAACACTTGGACTATAACAATGTGCTGCCACTCCTGGCGCTCGTCAAAGACCGCGTGGTGGGAAGCGGCTCGCTCCATTTTGGAGAGGGACCCAAGCGCCACATCGCCGAAGTGCGTCTTTTCCTTGCCAAGGACTTCCGCAAGCGCGGGCTTGGCATGAAAATAATCAAAGCACTGATCGATCTTGCCCGCAAACATGGTCTGAGCATTCTTCAGGCGGAAGTGATCGCCGACCAAACCAAGGTGGTCAAAGCCTTCGAAACACTGGGTTTCAAGAACCAGGCTACGCTCGATGATTACTTCCTGTTCCCGGATGGTGAATCGCGCGATGTCGTCCTCATGACCATAACCCTGCGCGCAAAAGTGGACGAGTTCTAACGCCCATAGCTTATTGGCCCTTTATCGGTAGAAAATATGTCCCTGCGTCGTATTGTCAAAAAAGCCACGGGGCAGGATGTGTACACCTGCCATGCCTGCAATGACTGTGACCTTCCTGCCCGTGATGATATGGATATCCCTCTGTCGAGTCTCGTCCAGCTGATTTTGCTGAACGATGAGGAGGCGCTTCAATGCCGGACCCTGTGGTCTGATTTCGTTATGAAGGAATCCCGCCACGCCTGCAAGCGCGGACTCAACCTGCATGCGGTGATCACCGTCCTTCGCGAAGAGTCCAGGCGAAGAGACGGAAATTAAACAGGTCTTACTGTTTTCCAACAATGAGGGGCACACAGAAAAAATATAATCTTTGAAATGTATGTGCCTCTTATTGGTATAGGTTTCCAGCCAGAAACGGAAGGACCACAAAAAAGGAGGCAGGTATGAATACGGAAGAGCTGCTTGCCAAGGCAAAAAAGCCTTCTGCCGATGCAATGAGATTGCATCCGTTCTATCGGGGGAAGATCGAAACCACACTCAAGTGTACAGTCCATAGTTTCGATGATTTTGCTATTTGGTACACACCGGGGGTAGCCGCGCCATGCAAAGCGATTCAAGCCAACCCGGAACTCGTCTACGAATACACCAATAAATGGAACACCGTAGCCGTGGTCAGTGATGGGACGCGCGTGCTTGGCTTGGGTGACATTGGTCCAAAAGCGGGTCTGCCTGTCATGGAGGGCAAGGCGCTGCTCTACAAGTATCTGGGCGGCGTGGATGGTGTCCCGATCATGCTCGACACAAAAGACCCGGATGCCATCATCAACACCGTGATGATGCTTCAACCCGGGTTTGGTGGTGTCAATCTGGAAGATATCTCCAATCCAAAGTGCTTCTACATCCTCGACACACTGCGTGAGAAGGCGGAGATCCCCATCTGGCACGATGATCAGCAGGGTACGGCCACAGTTACGCTGGCGGGACTCATCAACGCCGTCAAGGTCGTCGGCAAAAAGATGGAGGATGTCAGCATTGCCTTCATCGGTGCGGGTGCGTCGAATGTCGCCTGCTCACGCCTGATCTTTGGCTGGGGAGCCGACCCATCCAAGTGCTACGTGGTGGATACCAAAGGCATCCTCGGCAAACATCGCAAAGACATCGAGATGCGCAAAGCCGAATACAAGGACAAATGGAAACTGTGCAACATCACCAACGCGCAGGGACGCGAAGGAGACATCCCCGAAGCGATGCGGGATGTGGATGTTGTCATCGCCCTATCCAAACCCGGACCTGATGTGCTTCTCCCCGAATGGATCAAAACGATGGCAAAGGACCCGATCGTTTTTGCCTGTGCCAACCCCGTCCCTGAGATATGGCCCTGGGTGGCGAAGGAGGCAGGTGCGGCTGTGGTCGCGACCGGTCGTTCCGATTTCCCGAACCAGGTCAATAACTCGCTGGGATTCCCCGGTATCTTCCGCGGCACTTTGGATGTCCGCGCCCGAACGATCACAGATGAGATGTGCTTTGCCGCGGCACAAGCCATGGCGAACCATGTCGGTGACCGCCTCGCGCCGGACTTCATCCTGCCCAACATGGATGACTGGGAGGTCTTCCCGAAGGAAGCCGCCGCGGTTGCCATGAAAGCCATCGAACAGGGACTGGCACGCATTGAGATCTCCTACGAAGAGGAGTTCGCACGCGCGTCGAAGATCATTAAGCGCTCGCGTGACATGACCAAGCGCATGATGGAGGAAGGCTTCATTGCCGAACCACCCGCGGACGATGGCGATCATCCCGAGATCGATACTGAAACGATCAAGTCTGCTTACTAGATGAAAGGAGAATAATCATGTACGACCTGATTATCATAGGTGGCGGACCTGCGGGGTTGACTGCCGCTGTTTACGCCATCCGCAAACGCTTGAATGTCCTGCTCATCTCGAAGGACCTGGGCGGCAAAACCAACTATCGTCTTGCCCTGCCGTGGATCGAAGATTACCAGGTCATCAAGGGACTTGAGGTGGTCAACAAGTTCCGCAACGAATTGGAATATCTCGATTTTGCACGGCATATTGAGTCTGTTGACAGGGTCGAGAAGCACGGTGAGCACTTCATGGTCATGACCAAAAGCGGGGCAACACTTGAATCGAAGGCGGTCATCCTTGCCACAGGCACGCGACAAGTCCGCATGGATGTGCCGGGCGAAAAGGAATACACCATGAAGGGTTTGTGCTATTCCGCCCTTTCCTATGCCCCACTGTTCATTGACAAGTCGGTTGTCGTAATCGGTGACGATGACCTGGCGCTTCGCTCCGCCGGTGAACTTTCCACCGTTGCCAAGGAAGTGACCATGATCTGCGCGAACGAAAAGAATCTTGGCACGCCGCTCGGGCAAAAACTCCAGCAGGCAGGCAATGTCAGGATCATGAAGGACTGCGAGATCGTCGAGGTCAAGGGCGATGAATATGCCCGCAAACTGATCTTGAAGGATAAAGCCGGTCAATTGAAGGAGTTTGAAGCAGACGGCATGTTCGTTGAAAAGGCATTGACCGCCAACACCGGCATGGTCAGGGATCTGGTCGATGTGGACGAGCAGGGACGCGTCAAAATCGACTGCGCCTGCCGTACCAATGTCCCCGGTTTGTTCGCCGCTGGAGATGTGACCAATAACTATGCCGAACAGGTTTTAATCGCTGTCGGCGAAGGGGCAAAAGCCGCGTTGAGCGCCTACGACTATCTGCTGCCGAAACTATAGAAACACCTTACGGCGAGATTCAAAAATGCGGACGGGATAAACTCCCGCCCGCATTTTTGTTGGAATGAAAAAGGTCGTTCAATACCTACACAGCCTTCGGTCGCATTGCAGTATAGAGCAAATACGCTCCCAATAATATGAACGCAACCGGCCAGAAAATCTCACCGTAGGAGGCGAAGAAAATGGAGGCAACTCCCAATGCTGCCAGAACGATGGTCACCACCTTCGCCCACGGTTTGGCATGCCTCAGCCAGATGACCGCGAAGGTCGCGGCGAGTCCGCCCATCAGAATGCCATTTGAAATCCCACTGGTTTGCGAATCGCGAATCCAACCCGCGATGCCCAGCGTCGCAATGATCGCAAGCGTGGTCATCACACCAGCCGGGATGATCGCCCACCAGTTCCCTTCACTGGAACGGAAGTAGACTACAAAAAATGGTAATGCCACTGCAAGGAGAAAGATCGAACCAAAATACGCCGGCACATCCCCGCCAAAGGAAGCCATGGCAGGCGCAATGGACAACACAAACAGGATGTATGCCACGAGTAAAGCCCATTGGCGAGTACGATTGTTGATGTATACAATAAAGAAACTAAGCGCAATGAGGAACAGGAACATTGCGCCAATCCATTCGCCGCCTACATTGTCCACCAACAGGGTGACAAGTGCCAGGAACAACATTACGCCGCCAGGAATAAGTGCCCACCAGTTCTTTGAACGGTCCATGAGATAAGCCGCGCCAAATGGGATAAGCAGACCGAAAAATAAGGGCGAGGCCATCGCCGGGTTATCGGTACCCGAAACAGCGAATCCAACGGTAATTGCCAACCCGCCGAATATGCCGAACGGGAAGAGCCAGCCCCATTCTTTGAATCCACTTACCAGATAGGCGACCAATCCAATCAAGCTGATCAGTCCAAATATCCATACCCAGACACTGTCAGGGAGTTGATCCAAATATCCCATCTGTTGGGCAAGTGCCAGCCCGCCGCCAACGATCAACAGGATACCCCAGAAGAGACTCGAGCGATTAACTTTCATAAGAAACCTCCTTTTGATTTCTATAATCAGTATACGTCATTCAGAGTGAAGACGATTCATCCGAAAATTGGGATTGTGCCTATCCACTCAGAAAGGTGTCATACATCCATCTTCCTGAACCGCCACACTGCCAAAACAAAGAATAGCAACGCGTACGCTGTCAACACCAGGGTTGGCATCCACGCGGACTCCAGCCCCAGCCCGCGGATCAGGATGTTCTGGTATCCCTTCATCGCCCAGGCTGACGGCGTTGCGTTACCAATGGCGGCATAGGCACCGCTGCTGGATTCCAATGGGAACCACACGCCTCCCATTGCGGAGAATAAGAACATTGCCAGCAGTGAAAACAACACTATTTGGGAATCCTCCCTTGCCAGTGTGCCGATCAACAGTCCCATTGATGCGATCCATAATCCAAGCGATACAGAAACCAGCAGTGTACCCAGCGGAGCGTTTATATAGTTCACGCCCAGTATCAACTGCCCAAACACAACCAGCAACACGGTCTGCACAAAAACCACTCCAAACATTGCCAGCGCATGTCCTGCAAAGATCTCCCATGACTTCAGCGAAGTGGACATCATCCGCTGCAATGTGCGCAGCTTGCGTTCCTGCACCAGGATCTGTCCAGAAGTCACCAAGCCCATGATCGCGAACATCACCAACATGCCAGGCGATGATTGGTTATGCGGGTTGTCGCCATACCAGTCGCCCTGATCCTCCGCGACCACCATCTCCACTTTGACCAGCGACGCGCTGTCAGTTTCGGACCAGGCTTGTGAGGCTGAAGCAAATCCCTCGGTCAGTTCTGACGCGTCGTTCGGCTTGCCGATTATCTCCGCACTTAAGCGCGAGATTTCCACCGCGCTCATCAATTGTGTAACGGATGTCCGAACCGATTGGAACAGGGACTGTCCCTGCGTGGAGTTGAGGTCGGTGACCAAAGTCAACTGCGCGTCATCCCCCGCCGAGGCTTGTTCGCTATATCCACCAGGCACGATCAACGCCCCAGCCACTTCGCCATTGCGGACAGAGTCATCCACAACATCGGGCGTGAGCTCAAGGAGTCTGACCGTATCGGAATTGGAGAGCATCTTGAAAAGTTGTCCCGCCACGTAGCCATCGGCATCATTGTTCACCCATCCCAAAGGGATGCGGGTGTCAGTTGGAACATCGCTGTCGCCACCGCCTTTATAGGCAAAACCCATAAAGAGCGTGAAGACGATCGGCATGGCAACCAGGAACAACAACGAACGCATGTCACGGAAAATTTGTGAAAGGTCTTTTATAACGATATCCAAAATTCTCATAGTAAGTCTCCTCGTCTGCTGGTCTCCTTGTCCGCCAGCCAGTCATCCATAATGGACCCGGAGGCTAGCAGACAAGTTGACAAGCGGACTAAGCAAATCGCCTTCTAAACATCACCGCACCAATGGCGAACATGATAACGCCCATAACAACGAGCACAACGAACGGCACGATCAATTCATTGACAGGCTGGCCCTCAAGTGAAAGCCGCCATGCTTTGAGTACCCATCCCTGCGGTGTGAAGTTGCCGATCTTGTTGAAAACTTCGATCTTGATGTTTGTCGTGAACAGACCGCTGATCATGCCAAGTCCTGTCAAGGCACCGCCGAAAATAGGACCTGCCTGTTTGCTGGTCTTGATGAACGATACGAGCAACACTGCCAGCCCCACGGAAGCGAACATCTGCCCGAAGAAACTGAGCAGGGTCGAACCCGTCTCGCCCCAGTTGATCTTGAAGATGTAATGACTTGCCACCAGCAGCACAGCGCCTTGAATGATCACGGTAAACAGCACAGCAAGAAATTTCCCTGCAAGGATAACTGTCCGATTGGTTGGCGTGCTGAACATGCGCGCCAGTGTGCCTTCCTCCGACTCCTGCAAAATGGTCATCATTGCATACGCGCCTGTAAAGAACGAGAAGAAGATCAACTGCCCCGACATGACCAATCCGATCATGGATTGAAAGGCGTCCTTTGATTCGCCGCTCACAGCAGGTGATGTCACCACCAAGGCGGCTTTCTCAGGGATGTGGAACAGAGCACGTTGAAAATCGGCATACCAATTGGCATAGCGTTCAAAAAATAAAGGGATTGTCGCAGGATCAAGTGTTTTTCCGTTGACTGCCATCCGTTCATTGATGACTTTGTACGCAACACCCCCCCCTGCAATTCCGCCCAGCGAGGATGTGATCATGTCGCGTACCACCGTTGGACCGATCGTCAGCGTGGGGTCCTGCAGGATCGTGATGGCGGTATCCGTTTTGCCGGCCAGATAATCTTCCGTAAAAGTCGCAGGGATGATGACTGCCACACCAATTTTCTGGGCGTTGACCGCTTCACGCGCCGCGGCTTCGTCTGCATAATCGGTCGCCGTGATCCAGGACTGGACGCTTTCATCGAAGAACATACTGCGGATGTTTTCGCCAAGTGACGCCTCAAGCGGAGCATCTGCGGGCAGCACATCGGCATTGACCACTCCAACCTTGATGGCGTTCATGCTTACGTCACCACCCGTCATACTGCCGAAGGCAAAATAGATCAACACAGTGATCAACAACGGCGCGGCAAAGGTCATACCGATCAGAAAAAAACTTCTCATCGAGCGGACTAAATCTTTGAAGGCAATATCTAAAATTTTCATATCAACCTTTCTCCAGTGCTATCGCACCAACAATCCAAGGAATGGGAAGGACATCAATACGATGAAGAGTATGCCCATGACCCAACTCATCCATTTCTGTTCTGGATGATTGACCCAGAAATAAAGGATGGCAGAAAGCAGGAAGGCTTGCGGGATGACTTCCAACAAACCAGGCAACTGTATGGAAAGCGGGATAACGGTATAGATCAAGCCTTCGATTGAGCCTGGCGGAGGTCCAAATGTAGAGAGAATACCCAGTGCCACCAAAGTCCACCACAATATCAGCCAGCCATTCTTCTTTCCAAATACAATATCGCGCAATGGATAGAAAGCCAGTGCAAAGATAACGCCGCGGATGGGCTGGAAGGCAGGACCAAGCATCACGATGATGTCTTCAGTCTGCCGCATCCAACATGCCATGGAAGAGTCCGCAAATTTTCCTGCGTAGTTCAGTAAATTAGCGGCAAGCAGCCCCATGATAAAGTATGTGACAGTATGAACAACACTTGTTTTCAGGATCAATCCTGGTAAGGTAATTCGATTGTTATTCATGATCTGGTTCCCTGTACGTTGTGTAATTTTCTTTTCAATCGCGCAGTGCACGACCTGTAAGATGCAGGAACACGGTTTCAAGATTGGGCTCCTGGATATCCACGGACGTAATACGCACATCCACTTTGGATGCAGCATCGAACAAACGCGGCAGGACTCGATTTGAGTCATCCACTATTGCAGTTACTTTTCCATCCAATGAATCGATTTTCGAAACGCCCTCGGTCGCGCGCCAGGTATCAAGTACCTTCTCGGCTTCAGTGTTAAGCGTTACATCAATCCGTGTCTGCTCGCCTACCAGCTTGATCAACTCGTCATGCGTGCCATGCGCAATAACTTTGCCCATGTCCATGATGGCGATATGATCTGAAAGTTCGGCAGCTTCTTCCATGTAGTGAGTCGTGTACAGCACGGTCATGCCTTGCTGGTTCAATTCTTTGACATTTTCCAAAATGTGACGTCGGCTCTGCGGATCGATGCCCACGGTCGGCTCGTCCATGATGACAACATCAGGCTTGTGCAATAACGCCGCGCCGATGTTGACGCGCCGCTTCATGCCGCCCGAAAACTTGCTGACGTGATCCTTCTGCCGGTCAGCCAACCCGATGATCTCCAAAACTTCGTCAACACGCGACTTCAATGCCGCACCGCGCAAGTTGTACATCTTTCCCCAGAAAAGCAAATTCTCTCGCGCCGACAAGTCGGGATACAACGCGATGTCCTGCGGCACCACACCGAGACTTTTCTTCGCGGCTTCAGGCTCATTTGTCACCGAATGTCCCATAATGAACGCGTCGCCGCCAGTCGGTGTGAGTAAGCCTGAGAGCATGGAGATCGTGGTGGACTTCCCTGCCCCGTTCGGACCGAGCAAGCTCAACACTTCACCAGAGTCCGCGTTGAAACTTGCATCCTGCACGGCTTGCAGGTCACCGAAGGATTTTTTGAGATTTTTGACTTCAATTGCGTTCATGGATTCTCCTTTTTACGATTTCTTGAAAACGTATTTTGGATACAAAAGCCAAGTTACGATCAAACCAAAAATAAAAGTGGACGAAGTAGTTTCGATCATGTGACTGATGCGCACACTATTGATCGGTAGCAGCGGGTTCGGGAAGAGATGCCCGATATTCTGCGGTACGCTGAGAACCAATCCAACGATGACGGCAGTCTGCCAGAGCGGCAGCCGTGAACCGCGAATTATCAAGTATGCACCTGCCACCCATATCAATGTGCGAACAAATTGATACGGTGTCAACCACGGGTCATGGGCAAATACCTGTTGAAAGAACGGTAGAGCCTCACCAGGTTGACCGTAAAAGGCACGTACATCAGGGTTTTGCCATGCGATGAAATATCCAGCTCCATAGTACAGAACGAGATATGCGATATAGATGACGCCCAGTTTCCACAACCATTCTTTGAAGGACATCGGGATAATATCAGGTGAGGCGGGTCCATTGTCAGCGACACGAAAACGTCCCATCACAAGAACAGTTATCGGGACAAAAATGAACGCTACAGGTATCCCTTGCACAAAAAGCCGCCACATTAGGTCTGGTCCAATTGTGAGACCGTACAGGAAGTACCAGGATTCAACTTGTGTAACGAAGGTCACGACAAGGTAGTAAACCACTGACATGGAAATCATCAATTTCCAACCGTGCCAGCGTGAACTACAGACCATCCATACGATGACCAGGGTAACGACCATACTAGAGCTCCAGATGGCTGTCATCAATGGGATTGGGCCTGGCTCTGTGGCTGTATTCGGCAGATACGGTGCTACGATCTGTCCACCAGCGATAAATAGTGCTTCATGTAAAAGGACAAGCGCGGCATATCGCAACAACCAACTGACGGCTTTCCATGTCAATTGGAACGGCGATTGTTGAGTGTGCAGAATGGCGTTCATCTGTAAAACCTTTCTGAATGAAAAACCTATTTCTGGAGACCAGCCATTGCCAGGGCAGTCAGACCAATGCCCAGCAGTGTCACAGCAGTATCCACTGACAAAGAGCCGAGGATGTTCAACACGATCACGGCTACACCCATGCCAAGCGCAACAGCTTTGAAAGTGGTATCGAGCAGATTCTTGTTCATTTCATTCTCCTTGTTTCTTCCAGTTTAGGGCTGGTATTTCGAACGGGCATCTTCCATTGGTTCAGTCTTTACCTGTCCAGGTGGATAGCTCCTTGAACTTGACCACAGTATACAGATCGCCCCACCTCCACACAATTGTGCCTTCGGGAAAATGGACACTGTACTTTCGTACAATGTCCTCTCGACCGATGGCGTAACCATTATTTTGTTTTACAATGTGAGCATGCAAAATAAGCCGTCCAAAAACAGTCCAAAGGTCGAGCGTGACCCGCGTTTCTTCCTGGGATTCATGACATTGGTTATCGTGGGGATATCCGTGATCACAGTGATCAATACGCCAGTCCTGCAACAATTAGGAAAACTCCTTGCATTTACTGTGTTATTGATCATCCATATTGTTCTACACTGGCAATTGGAAAATCTCATAAAACACACTGGCAGAACCTTTTGGTACATCATCGTTCAGGGAGTTCTGGGGCTCATGATTTCGTCAATGGGGAATAACACAGGCATAGCCTTTGCACTGTTCATGGCGCTGATCGGTGAAGCAGTAGGCTTATTGGGACTTACGCGTCAGGGTCTTCTGGCAGGTGTTTATTATCTGATACTGCTCGCAATTAACCTGCTCCAAATTTCGGGCTGGGATACTTCGGGAATGCTCATCCTGGGGACCATCCCGATGGTGCTTTTTGTTGTTATATATGTCACCCTGTATATGCGTCAAAGTGAAGCGCGTGAAAAGGCACAGGCACTTGCTGCCGAACTGGAGTCTGCCAATCGTCAGCTCTCCGAATATGCCGCACAAGTGGAAGACCTCACCATTGCCAACGAACGTCAACGCATGGCGCGCGAGTTGCACGACACTCTCTCGCAGGGACTCGCTGGTCTCATCCTGCAACTCGAAGCAGCCGACGCGCATCTCACCAACAACCGCAGTGAAAAGGCACAATCCATTATTGGCAGCGCGATGGAACAAGCCCGTTTCACACTCGCCGACGCCCGCCGCGCCATTGATGATCTTCGTCAATCATCTTTGGATGATCTGGACTCTGCCCTGCGCCGTGACATTGACCGCTTCATGAACGCCACGGGCATCCCTGTCCATTACCACTCGGATCAAACCCCGCCTTTGCCTGCTCCTGTTGTTGAGACTCTTGTCCGCGCCTTGGCAGAATCCCTCACCAACATCGCCAACCATGCCAAAGCCCAAAACGTGGAAGTAAATGTCAGGATGAATGACAAAAGCATCTCAGCTACGATACAGGACGACGGTCAAGGTTTTGATGCGTCATCCATCCCGTCAGGTCATTATGGGATATTGGGAATCAAAGAACGCGTCCGCTTGACAAACGGCATCTTTGAAATCCAAAGCGAAAAAGGCAAAGGTACGATACTAAGAATCGAAATACCCTTATGATAAAAATCCTCGTCGCCGACGACCATCTCATCATCCGTCAGGGATTGCGCCTGATTCTCGAGACCGAATCCGATTTCGAACTCGTCGGCGAAGCATCCGATGGAAACGAAGCCTTGAGTCTCTGCAAGAAACTCAAACCTGACATCGTCTTGATGGACCTCCGTATGCCCAACATGGACGGCTTAACCGCCATCGAAAAACTGCGTGTCGGACAGCCAGCGATAGCTGTTGTTATTCTGACCACCTTCAACGAAGATGAACTCATGTTGCGTGGATTGCAGGCAGGCGCGCGCGGTTATCTGCTGAAAGATACAGATCGTTCGACTTTGTTCGACACCATCCGTGCCGCGGCGCGTGGCGAGACATTGCTCAAGCCTGAGATCATGGCACGTGTGCTTGCACAGAAGAATGTATCAACAACAGGGGCAAAATTAAACGAACCCACTAACTTGACCGAGAGAGAACTTGAAGTGCTTGAAGCAGTGGCGCGCGGAGAACGCAGCAAGGAAGTTGCTTCTCATCTTGGCATATCAGAAAGAACGGTTAAGGCGCATTTGGCAAGTATTTACAACAAACTGGGTGTGGACTCGCGCGCCGCTGCGATCGCTGTCGCGGCACAAATGGGGTTACTGAAGGATCGTTGAGGTGAATCAGGTTCGGGGTCGGAGTGAAGCGTTTTTTTCCCTCCAATAAACAGTCATAAGGAAAACATCATGACCAACCGCAAACAGATCACAGTCTTCGTTATCCTGCTCCTCGTCTATTCACTTTGCGCGTTCGCAACGTATGCATTTTTCGCGGACCAAATGAGCGCAATGGTGGGGCTGCCCGTGCCAGACATGGGTGTGTCGAATGTTGTGTTTGGACTTGCCAATGCGGGCATCGTTCTTGTCCTGTATGGGATTTTGGGGCTGGCGGGTTATTGGTTCGCGCGAAAACTTGAACTGCCAGGCATCTTCAGCGAGGATGGGAATTGGCGGCGTTGGTTCTTTATCCCGCTCGTGCTTGGATTGGTATGCGGGGTGGCTCTTGTGGTCGGCGATTTCCTGTTTGCGTCTGCCAACGGTCTTGGCAGGTTCCCGCATCCTGCTTTTCCTGCTTCGATCCTTGCATCCATCAGTGCGGGCATCGGCGAGGAGATCGCCTTCAGAGGATTTGTCTTTGGTTTGTGGGGATTGATCCTGAACTGGCTGTTCAAACGCTTCAACGGACGCACCGCCGCTTTGTGGATCGCAAACGTTATCGCCGCGCTGGCTTTTGCGGCTGGACATCTTGGAACGGCCTTCGTTCTGACAGGCGCTTCCTCCGTCGCTGAGTTGAATCCTGTTTTACTGGCAGAGATCTTCCTCCTGAACGGACTCGTTGGACTCGTGGCGGGTGAACGTTATCTGAAAGATGGGCTCGTTGCCGCGTCGGGCGTCCACTTTTGGACAGATATTGTTTTCCATGTGTTGTGGGGATTGATGTAAAACAACTTAACTATTTTGACTTGTGACGCTTCTCCAACTCTGCCAGAATATCCGCAGGCGATAACCCGCGCGCAGAAAGCAATACCATCGTGTGATAAGCGAGGTCCGCGATCTCTTCGATAAGTCGCTGATCCTCCTGTGCCAGCGCCGCCACGACAACTTCTGTCCCTTCTTCGCCAACCTTCTGTGCGATCTTCGGTAGGCCTTCATTGAAGAGACTCGTCGTATACGATTTCTCAGATGGATTCTTTTTTCGATCTTCGATTACGTTAAATAACCATTGAATATCCATTATGATTCTCCAATTTCTAAAACACGAAGGGCATGAATTACACAAAGGGGAAAAAGACTTAGGGGTTTCCTTCGTGACCGTAGTACCCTTTGTGTTTAGAAAGTTCTATAAAAACACGTCTGCTCGCCCATATGGCACGCCGGACCCGCAGGCTCAACCAGCACTAACAGCGTATCCGCATCACAATCCACTTTGATTTCAACGACTTTCTGAACATTTCCCGATGTCGCACCTTTATGCCATAACTCATTTCGACTGCGTGACCAGAACACTGTCTCGCCTTTTTCCAATGTGTGTGCCAACGATTCTTTATTCATCCACGCCATCATCAGCACATCTTTCGTCTCTGCATCCTGCACAATCGCAGGGACAAGTCCATTGGAATCATACTTAATTTCATTCAACAACTCTTCTTTCATCTTTCCTCTTTCTAAAACTGTTCACTGATTACTGGTCATTGGTAACTTCACAATCTAACGGCCACCCCCTGTGCTAGCAGCTCTTTCTTTAACTCAGGGATCTTCAACTTCCCATCATGGAACAACGACGCTGCCAATGCCGCATCCGCATTGCCTTTGGTCAGCACTTCCGCAAAGTGGAGCGAAGTTCCTGCCCCACCTGAAGCAATGACTGGCACAGAGACCATGTTTGAGATGATACTTGTCAATTCCAAGTCATAACCTGCGAGGGTGCCGTCGGCATCCATGCTGGTCAATAAGATTTCACCTGCACCCAGCTCCACGCCACGAGTTGCCCATTCAACTGCGTCTATGCCCGTTGAAGTCCGCCCGCCAGCAACATACACTTCCCAACTTGAATCCTTTTTGCGCGCGTCAATTGCCAGCACAATACACTGCGCACCAAAACGTGAGGCACCTTCAGAAAGCAATTCGGGTCGCTTCACTGCCGCCGAATTTACACTGACTTTGTCCGCGCCAGCCAGCAGCAGATTCCTCATATCGTCCACTTCGCGGATTCCGCCACCGACAGTCAACGGCATGAACACGGTCTCTGCTACGCGGCTGACTAGGTCAAGTGTTGTTTTTCTTCCTTCATGAGTCGCAGATATATCGAGGAAAACCAACTCGTCCGCGCCTTGTTCATCGTACAGTCGCGCCTGTTCAACCGGATCACCCGCATCACGCAGATTCACAAAATTCACACCTTTCACAATCCGTCCATCTTTGATATCCAAACAAGGAATGATTCGTTTTGCTAACATAAGAACTCCACTCGTTCGAAAGTTGCAGGTTTGAAAGTTTACACGTTAAGAATACACACCTTCTAACTTTTCAGCCTTTAAACTTGCAACGCTCTTTTTAAATCAACTGTCCCATCATATAAGGCACGCCCAATAATGACACCAGCCAAATTCACATCACGCGCAGCGATCACATCCTCAATTGTATGCACACCACCTGAAGCAATGACGTCGAGTCCACTGACCTCAGCCAACTTGCGCGTGGACGGAATATTCAACCCGCTGCCCAAGCCGTCGCGGCTGACGTCGGTAAAGATAATGGTACGCAGCCCAAAGTCCCGCATATGTAGCGCAAGGTTAGTTGCCTTCACGCCGCTGTTATCCTTCCACCCGCGCGTGCGGACGAGTCCATCACGCGCATCGATTCCAGCTACGATCCGTTCCGCGCCAAAGCGAGTCAACGCCTCCGCAACCACATCGGGTTGCTCGATTGCGATCGTTCCCAACACAACGCGACTCACGCCCAACGATAACGCAGCATCAATCGCATCGAGTGAACGCATCCCGCCGCCGAACTGCACATGCGCCCCCAATTTCAAAATCGACTCGAGCGCAGCGCGATTCGCGTTATCACTTTCGCCGAACGCGCCATCGAGATTCACCACATGCAGCCACGCCGCACCCGCATCCAGCCAACGCCACGCCGTCTCCGCAGGGTCAGCGCTGTACGATGTCATCCGCGCAGGGTCGCCCTCTTTCAAGCGCACCACTTTGCCGCCGCGCAAATCAATTGCGGGATAGATCGTAAACATCACGCCTCCACAAAATTTTTCAAAATGCGCAGTCCCACCGCCTGACTCTTTTCAGGATGAAATTGCACGCCGAAAATATTTTCATGCCGCACCGCGCACGCATAACGAATGCCGTAATCAATTTCTGCAATTACATCAGATGGATCACCCGCCTGACAGTAATACGAGTGATTGAAATAGACATACGCTCCATCATCTACCTGATCAAAGAGCAGCGCTTCATTCTTAACTTTGAGTTGATTCCACCCCGTGTGCGGAATCTTCACCGACAGCGTATCTGCAAACTTCACCACCATGCCTTTAAGCAGACCCAAGCCTTCGTGTTCGCCCATCTCTTCACCAATTTCGAACAAGGCTTGCATGCCAACGCAAATTCCCAGCATCGGCACTCCGTGTTTGACAACTTGCTTCACGGCATCATCGAGTCCCTTCGTTCTCATGCCGATCATAAAATCACCAAACGCACCCACTCCAGGCAGGACAACCTTCTTCGTCGATAAAACTTTTTGCGGATCATCCGTCCGCTCGACATTTGCACCAACCGACTCCAACGCCTTCTGCACCGAGCGGAGATTGCCTGTGCCTGCATCTATCAAAACAATATCCTTCATAAGTACTCCTGTATTGACCATAGACCATGGACGATGAACGAAAAGTGATGGTCAATGATCTGTGGACTATCGTTCCGTTTTACAACGCTCCCTTTGTAGATGGAATACTTCCTCCACGCCTTTCATCCAATTGACTCGCCACATCCAACGCCCGCGCCCAGGCCTTGAACAACGCCTCGGCTTGATGATGGTCATCGCGTCCGTATAAAACTCGTGCATGAAGATTACATCGCGACGTCACCGCAAACGACTCGAAGAAATGCGGAAACAATGTGGTTGGGATATTTCCAACATACGGCGTATGCCACTCCGCTTGAATGACCGCATACGGACGACCTGATAAATCTATTGCCACGTGCGCAAGAGTCTCGTCCATCGGTGCAAAAAAATCTCCCATGCGGACGATTCCCTTGCGGTCACCAAGTGCCTTGTCAAACGCTTGACCTAACGCCAATGCCACATCCTCCACCGTGTGATGAACGTCAATGTGCAAATCACCAGTCGCCTTTGCGGTGAGATCGAACAGACCATGCACGGCGAGATGGGTCAACATGTGGTCAAGGAATCCCACACCCGTGGAAATCTCGTGCTTGCCCATGCCGTCCAAATCCAATTTGATTTCGATTTGTGTTTCATTTGTTTGACGTGATATTTTTGCAGTTCGCATTTTCAACTCCATAACCTATTGCTCGATCAGTCAGGGTTTTCATCCCCACACCTGAACCTGACACAAGCAAAACTAAAAAACAACAAAAATTCTACTCAAGTGATCGTGATATTGTAATCTCCTCAAAAACAGGTTCCAACCCCAAGCACTTTGCCAATTTTGCAGAACCTGTATTGGAAATCTTATGGCTATAAAACGGGACTTTACCAACTGTCATCAAATCCCTTGCCCACATTGTGACAACTTTTTGAGCAAAGCCATGATGGCGACAATCGGGATCGGTGAACACCCAGGCTTCGCCGCAACGGTCGTTTTCTTTCACTGAAACACAAGCGGACACGATCTTTCCATCCCGCTCAATGGCATGGACTTGGTCAGTGAAACCGCCAAAATCGAAGGCTTGGATCTTGGGATCAGATTTGGGATATCGTTTGACTTCATCTGCCTCTGAATCTTGGTAATATTCATGAAAGGAATACGTTTTGTAGTGACCGACTTCTACTTTGATGTTTTGTGATTTCAATACAGCAATGATCGGGTCAATATGGGGAAAGCTCAAAGCATGAACTTGTTTTTTGAGCCTCCTGCACAATTCTGGCGCGAGTGCTTCATCATAATATGCAACAACCTCATTGGATGAGAATGAGACAACCGCCATCAATGGCATCTCTTCATCAGGGACGATTTCCACTTGACGTAAAAGGTTGCCGTTGACGACTTCCTTGCCCTCCAATCTCCATTGAAGGTGAAGATGCTCAAGCGGGTTCATGGATAGGCACAGCCAGAGTCTTCAAGTTCCTCATTGCGGGGAAAAGACGCGCGATGGTCAGTACAACGACAATTGTACCGATGCCACCGAACACCACGGCTCCAATCGGACCTAGCAAAGACGCTGCCACACCCGATTCAAATGCACCGAGTTCGTTGGATATTCCGATGAAGATTCCATTCACGGCTGAGATACGTCCGCGCATGTGATCGGGAGTGTGGGTTAACAACAGGGTGCCGCGAATGACCACGCTGATGTTGTCCAGCGCGCCAAGCAGACCGAGCATTGCCACGGACAAAATGAACGATGTCGAAACACCGAAGATAATGGTGGCAATTCCAAACCCCGCCACCGCCCAGAGCAATGTTTTGCCAGCTTGCTTCATCGGTGGCACATGGGCAATGGCGAATGCCATGATGAGCGCACCAATGGATGGCGCGGCACGCATGATGCCCATCCCTTCTGCGCCGACTTTGAGAATATCCGTTGCGTAGATTGGCAATAATGCAACTGCTCCGCCGAACAGCACCGCAAACATATCCAATGTGATGGCGGCGAGAATGACCTTTGTATCGCGCATAAAGCGGAAACCTTCCTTGAGCGCTGTCCAGGTTGCAGATTTTTCCGCCAATGCGAGTTTGCGTCCTTTGATCATCGAAAGCAGTATCACGAACACGATTGCCGCGGACGCGGCGAAGATGTAGATAAAAGTTGCAGCGTTGAAGAAGCCGATTAAGACGCCCGCAAGCGCGGGTCCGGTAATGGACGCGAAGTGCCAAACGCTGGTGTTCCATGTGGCGGCGCTCGCGAACAGATGCGGCGGCACCGTCTCGGGGACCAGAGTCGAAGATGCGGGTTCGTTGAAGGCACGTGCGATCCCGATCACCAACAAAAGGAAATAGATCAGATAAAGCGATCCCTCGGTGTATGAGAGCCAGCCCAATCCTAATACGCAGAGTCCGATCGCAAGTTCGGCGATGATGACAATGCGCCTGCGGTTGTATTGATCGGCGATGTGACCCGCGGGGAGTGAAAGTAACATCACCGGCACCACCTGCACCAGCCCCACCATGCCAAGTGCAAAGGCGCTTTGCGTGCGCAGCCACAACTCCCAACCGATGGAGAAGGTGAGCATCTCGTTGCCGAAACCAGTAATAAACCGCCCGATGAGCAATAAGCGATAATCCCGATGACGCAGTGCGGCGTACGGGTCGTGTTTTGTGTTTGTTGACATGGGCACCTGTTTTGTGAGATAAGTACGTATGATACCATTCCTGCATGGATCATAGCGATCACGTTAATCTTTTGCGTCCCGCCAATTTGCCACAGGGCGGAACCTATGCGGATTTCGGCGCGGGAGGCGGCGCGTTCACCCTGGCACTGCGCGAAATGATTGGGATGGACGCGACCATCTATGCCGTGGATAGGGACCGCGCTTCGTTACGTGACTTGGAATCCAACTTCCGCGCCCGCTTCAACACGACCCGCAACTTGATCCTGCTCAAAGATGACTTTTCCCTCCCATTGACCCTCCCCTCGCTTGATGGGATCGTGATGGCAAATTCCCTGCACTTCTTCAAGGACAAGGAAAAGATACTCCGTCACGTGCGCGAGTACCTGAAGCTGAATGGAGCACTCATCATTGTCGAATACAATGTGGATATGGGGAACATGTGGGTTCCATATCCTGTATCTTTTAATGTGTGTCGCGTATTGTTGAAACGCTCTGGCTTTACTGAACCAAAGTTGCTGGCGAAAACGCCATCGAGCTTCCTGCGAGAGTTCTATTCGGTGATTGCATATCAGGAACAAAAATGAAATTTTGTATCTCTTGAAATTGGTGTAAGATTCTACAGTGAGAAAACCACCGTGCCTAAAAAAGCCCTTCCTCCCCGATTTGACCCCGATATCTATACAAAGATCATCCTGAACGATCTTGTAGTGTATTCCGTCTACTACCTCCACAAACAGGGACATGCTGTCACGTCCGAAGACATCATCTCTGCCTGCTATGTTTTATTCCCAAAACGCTTCTCGATGCGTAAATACCCGCAGTATCCCGATTCGGGAATCGTCAGCCGGCGCTGGAGTGACTGCAAAAGCCAAGGCTACTTGAAGGGCAACGCCACCAAGGGATTCCAGATCACTCCGCGTGGAACCAAACGAGCGGAGAAGGTTGAGAAAGCACTTGGCAAGCCGTTGAAGTCTGTCCGTGTTCAGAAACCAAAATCCAAAAAAACGGTTGCCACCCCCGTGGCAGCCATCCCTGCGGAAATCATCCATCCAGGACTCAAGGCGCACGCAAAGAAATACGTTCGCTCAATTGAAATGTCTGATGCGTACAAGCACTTCAAAAAGGGACTCCCGATCAACGAATTTGACTTTAGAAGTCTGCTGCTCTGCACGATGGAATCTCCGCCAACGACGCTCGCACGGAATCTGAATCGGTTCAAGGAATACGTGAACATTCACGAACGCAAGGACCTATCGTCCTTTTTGGAATTTGTCGCAGGAAAATTTTCGTCTTTGCTTGGTAATGCAACCCAACAACCTGACAAGAAGACAGTAAAGAAGAAATGATTTTGCCTTGTCACCCTGAGCGAAGCGAAGGGTCTCTACCACGATGGAAAGAGACTCTCACCTGCACTTGCGTGCGGTGCAAGTGTCGGTTGCAATAACCGCTCCCTTAGAGTGCCATGTAACGAAGGAACAAATGCCAATTAGCCGCAAACTTCAATATGCTGACAGGGTCGCCCTGCAACAGGCGGATCAAGCGATCCGTAAGGATGTTTTGCGCGCCCTGGTCGAGATCATCACCAACAGCAACGACAGCTACTCCCGTCTCGAAGATTCGGGCGGGAATGCCAGCGGTGAGATCATCATCGACGTGTGGCGGAAGCACAAGAATTCGGTCATCCGCGTACGTGACTTCGCCGAGGGCATGGACGATGTCCGCATGGATGTTGTCGTGGGCACCTACGGCGAAGCCACCAGCGGCTTGAAGGAAGACCTGCACGTGCGCGGCATGTGGGGGCGTGGACTCAAAGACGCCATCTTCGGCTTGGGATACGGTTACGTCAACTCCATCCGAAACGAAACTCTTTATCGCAGTTCGCTATTACTTAAGGAAGACGTGCCAACCTTCGAACTCGACGAACCCATCCCTGTTACTGAAGAACTCAGGGACAAGTACGGAATCCCCGAAGGCAACGGCACGGTCATCGAGATCATCCTCTCGCGCGAAGATATCAAGATGCCCCGCTTCGAAAACCTGCGCAATTATTTGCAGCGGCATTTTGAACTTCGTACCATCATGGGCAGTCAGTCGCGTCTAATCATTCTTCGCAACCTTTCGGGTGCAAGCAAGGTCAGGGATGAGTTTGTCCTTTCATATAAACCACCCAAGGGTGAAAAAATCCTTGACGAACGTTTCGAAATCGAGGGGTATCCCGCCTCGGCGCATTTGCAACTGCTTCGTTCCAACCTCCAACTCTCCACGCGCGGTGAAGAGGGCGATTACGCCGATGCAGGTCTGCTCGTTATCAGCGGCGGCACGGTCATTGCGCTGACCATGCTCAAGTTTGAGAATGATCCGTATGCGTCCTTTTTCTATGGCTCACTGCGCTGCGATTATCTGCACGACCTGCTCAAGAACGATGAGCCTGTCCTCACCGCCACGCGCGACGGCATCAACTGGTCGCTGCCGTTTGCCAAGGCGTTGAAACAGGCTGTGGAGGAACGCATCGAGCCTCTCGTCCAGATCGAACGTGTGCGTACCCTCCAGGATGAACAACTTAAGCTCGATAAGCAGCTTCGCAGAAAAATAGATAAGACGCTCCGTGAACTGAACGTGATCGCATCTTCGGAATTGAGCGACCGTCGTACATCATCCACTGGAAAACTGGAACCGCCTCCTTCTGGACTAGAATTTGCTCCCGTCCGATATTATGTCCAAACGGGAGAGCAGACTACACTCACTTTAAGAGCACATCTCTCCGAAAGGATTCTGGATGGCGCAACGGTCTTCGTAGTTTCTGACAATTCCGAAGTGGACGTGTTGACACCCAAGGTGCAGGTCGAGGCTGAGAAGGATCACCCTCATATTGGCATTGCAAAGATTCACGTGGAGGGTAAACAGGTTGGCAACGAAGCGATGGTCACCGCTTATTCGGGGGACCAAAAGGCACAGGCGATGGTGCAGGTTCGATCGAGGAAAGAGACACCCGAAGATACTCAACCGAGAAAACATCACGGGCTCTTCAACGACATCCGCTTCGACGACCGCATGGATCCGCGTCAACGTGTGTATCTGGATCGGGTCAACTCAACGATCGTGGTTGCTACAGCCGCGCCATCTGTCAAACGCTACCTCGATGCCCAACATCGCCTGGATACATCTTCACAGGGACAAGTCCTGCTCGCCGAACTCATCACCGAAGCCGTCTGCCGTGAGATCGCGCGCCAGGGCGTTGAAAGCGGACGATTCCTCGCCCCCGAAGGCTCCGAAGCGGATGCGATCCAGAGTCACTTCATTCGGTTGCAGAACCGCTATGCCCATTTGATCCATGATGTGATCGTGACAAAAGAGTAACTGGGAATGTCATCCTGAGCGACAGCGACACTTGCACCGCACGCAAGTGCAGGTGAGGATTTCTATGATTATCTCAGAGACCCTTCAGTCGCAACGGACGCTTCCTGACATCGTCCCGATGTCCTTCGGGAGGGTGTCATGCCGCAGGCATGTCACTTCACCGTCAACCAAACCCCAAACAACACAACTGCCAACCCGATCGCGCGCGTCAAATCCATGGGACGAAGATGCGCTTCCAACAGACCGAAGTGGTCAATCACCGCAGCCGCCAATACCTGCCCCGCCACCACCGTGGTAATTGCCGCGGCAACTCCCACGCGTGGAATCATGAAACTGATCGCCGCGATCACAACCAATCCAAAGACCCCCGCTCCCAGCACATACCACGGCACACTCCGCCACTGACTTAACTTCCCGCCGCCATAGACCAATAACGGAATCAAGGCAATGACCGCCCCGCCAATGTGAACGATGAACACGCTTTCGAAGAGTCCAAGTCGCTGTGTGATCATGCTTGCCATCGGGCTTTGTATGCCTACCGCAATCCCACCTGCCAGACCGATCAGGATGATGAGGATGATTGAGTCCATGGTTTGTCCTTTGATTTTTGTTTGATGATAACATCTTCGGTTTTCAACGGGTCATTGTTGAAGCGCGATAACACTTACAAAAGAATTTCAATAAAAAATTGGACATGGAAACTGAACGCCCACATCCACGTGAAGAGGATAATCGTTGCATGCTGCATGTTTGGAAATTCGTCAGAAAGTTAAAAGCGATAACCGGTTGACGAACGGAGATGCATGAATAAACGTGTATCTCCGTTTTTTGTAGAGGTGTAAACTCGTTTCATGTTAACCAGAATCAAAGAACTTTTGATCGGTCCGCCTCTTCCCACCCGCCAACTTCACGAGAAAAAATTGAATAAGATCCGAGTGCTGGCATCTTTTTCACCGGATGCTCTGTCGTCCATTGCTTACGCCAACCAGGAAATATATCTTGGACTGGTCGTGGCAGGGAGCGCGGGGCTTGCACTTGCGTGGCCCATAGGTTTGTGGCTATCACTGGTTTGCTGGTCATTGTGGCTTTGTCCTATTATCAAACGATTCATGGATACCCATCAGGAGGCGGTTCGTATGTGGTGGCACGCGACAATCTGGGAACCCTGCCCGGGCTGGTTGCAGGCGCAGCGCTGCTTATTGGATATCTATTGACTGCTGCTGTCAGCCTGACGGCTGGGGTGGAGGCAATTGCTTCGGCATTTCCATTGCTATGGGTTCATCGTGTGGCTGTGGCATTGATATTTTTGACAATCATGACCATCACCAATTTACGCGGACTGCGCGAGACCGGCACATTGATGTCTGTGCCGGTTTATTTATTCCGGTTCGTGTATCTTCCCATGTTGGTCTATGGCTTGTTCATTCTGCTGAGAGATGGAGTTGTTGTTACGGTCATCAATCCACAGATGACCCCACAGCCAATCACGTTGTTCCTGATCCTCCATACTTTTTCTGCCGGCTGCACAGCATTAACAGGCATTGAAGCCATCAGCAATGGCGTTCCATCATTTCAGGCACCGGAGGCGAAGTAATGCGGGAAGGACATTGATCGTCATGGCGGTCTTGATGGCGATCCTGTTTGTTGGAAGCATTGGGTTGACGCATTTCCTGGGTGTGACCGCAGGTCCTGATGAGACCATCCTTTCCGCATTGGTGCGAAAATTGCTCGGAAACAGTGCTGCATATTTTGTCATTCAATTCAATACAATGTTGATCCTGGTTGTAGCGGCGAACACCAGCTCTGCGGGTTTCCCTCGCCTGGCAGCCATTCTGGCAAAGGACGGATTTCTGCCAAGACAACTAACCGGGTTGGGAGACAGGTTGGTCTTTGCGAATGGCATCCTATCTTTGGCAATTGCCACAGCAATCCTGATCATTCTCTTCGGAGGCGACAGTCATTCCCTTGTGCCGCTTTTCGCGGTAGGAGTATTTCTTGCATTTACACTGTCACAGGCTGGCATGGTTGTGCATTGGATACGAGAGCGTGGAAGAGGCTGGTTCCTGAAGTCAGGGATCAATGGTATCGGCGCTCTGGCAACTGCTGCAACAGTAGGGATCATCGGTATCAGCAAATTCCTTGAAGGCGCGTGGATCACGATCTTTCTCATTCCTGCCATTGTGTTGATCTTCCTCAGAATTCAATCCCATCACCGTGATGGGGCAAGGGAGTTGTCCCTGAACGGCTTGCCTCCATCGCTCAAACCCGCGCCGTCACCGCGTGTTGTCATCCCGATCTCAGGTGTCCATCGCGGAATTGTGGATGCTGTGGATTTTGCGCGCGGAATTTCCAGCGATGTAGCAGGCGTCTATGTGGAACTGGAACCGGGTGAGTCGGATGCGGTGCGTGAGAGGTGGAACCGCCTCTTTCCGGATATCCCGCGTGTAGTGGTGCAGTCGCCCTATCGTTCGATCATCCAACCGATCATTGACAACCTCGACGAGACTGACCGGGAACACAACGATGGTCAATTGGCAACTGTGGTCCTGCCAGAGTTCGTGCCCGCCAAATGATGGCAGGGACTTCTGCATAACCAGACGGCATGGTTATTGAAAACGGCAATGTTATATCGCAGACGTGCCTTCGGTTTTCAGCGTGTTATTATTGATGTGCCGTATCATCTGCGGAAGTGATGTTTTTACTTTACGGATAATGTTTGTAAAAGTTTTTGAGTCGCCCCCGCCACTTCCTCCACCGCCCTCTCGAAAGCCTCCTCATTGACCTTTGAAGGCTTGCGATACCCACTCACCTTCCGCACATACTGCAACGCCGCGGCGCGAATTTCCTCCTCCGTGGCTGGCGCTTCAGCGTTACGCAATGTTTTGATGCTTCGGCACATCCTGTACTCCTAAACTTTCGGCAAATCCAACAATAAGACTTCCGCCAGCAAGCGCGGATTGACGTTCTTTTCCATTTGTTCGAGGGCGGTTTCAAGATTTGTCACTACTTTGCGTGCAGAGGAAAGATCCAATTGCCCGGCAAGACCTTCGATCTCCACATTGCGGTCCACGTTGACGAGTGGAGTGGTTGCCTGTGCCGTTCGCAGCATCACATCACGCCAGTAGGAGAGCCAGAACAGGATTGCCTGCCGCATGGAGTCTTTATCGCGGGCGAGTTTGTCGGCATAGGCAAATTTTTCCACGCGGGAGGCGGGAAGCAGGGTGAGCAGGTCATTCAAGCGTTCATCGCGTTTGTCTAGCAGGGCATCATCTTCCACCAGGCGCAGGGCATATCCAAACCTCCCGCCCGAAATATGCGCAATCAATTTTGCCCGGCCGCTCTCTATTCCTGTATTCTCCAATCCCTTTTGCACTTCTTCAATGGATAATGGTCTCAATCGCAACACTTCACATCTGGAAACAATGGTTGGAAGTAACTGCTCAGGGTTATCGGCGGTCAGAATCAAAACCGCATACGAGGGTGCTTCTTCGAGTGTTTTCAGCAGGGCATTGGCGGCGTTGTCGTTCGCTTCCTGAAAACGCAGGAACAAAGCCACGCGGAACTTTGACATGTACGGTTTGAGCGTCAACGTTTTGCGTGAGTCGCGAATCTGATCCACTTTCAAAATTCCACCTTCGGATTCAGCCTGAATGACGGTTAGGTCCGCGTGCTGCATGGCTTGAATCTGTTTACAGTCGCGGCAAGTCCCGCACGGGATTCCCGCGTCAGCTGGAGTCGTGCAGTTCAAGGCTTGGGCGAAGCGCAAAGCCAGTGTGCGGCGACCCAGCCCGGGAGGTCCGCAGAAAAGATACGCATGACGCGAGGTCCCATTGACGACATGCTTCTTCAACATGTCCACAGCCCACTCGTGACCGATCAAATCCCAGTTACTATTCATAAACTCTCCGGTGGTCGAGTACGAAGGTATCGAGACCACCAGTTATTGAAATAATTTTAGCAAAGTACGGTCTCGATATGCCTTCGCAAAATATGCTCAGGCTGCTCGACCACCGAAATCAATTGTAAATCAAAACTATTCCTGTCCCGCTCTCAACCGCAAAAAAGAATCGAAACGTTCAGGATGCACACGCCCATCCTTCAACGCGGCAAGTACCGCACAATTCGGTTCATGTGTATGTGTGCAGTCGCTGAACTGACATCCCTGCACGAGATCGCGCAGTTCGGGGAAATACGCTTCCATCTCTTCAGGCTCGGTATCCCACAACGCCAGCGACTTCCATCCGGGCGTATCGGCAACATACCCACCGCCATCGAGCGCGAACATCTCGCGCGTCACGGTGGTGTGCGTACCCTTCTTCATCGCCTGACTCACTTCGCCCACTTCAAGATCAAGTTTGGGATGAAGCACATTCAACAGACTTGACTTGCCCACGCCACTGGGTCCCGCGAATGCGCTGATCTTTCCCGCAAGTACTGACTTCAACTCGGCAATGCCAGCACCTGTTTCTATCGAAGTGTAGATCACACGATAACCAATGTCTTCATACATGCCAAAGATCTCGCCCGGATCATTTACAAGATCGGTTTTATTTGCAACGATGATTGGCGGGATTTTTTGTTTTTCTGCGATGACAAGGAAACGATCAAGCATTCTTAATTTTGGTTTGGGATGTGCGCATGCGAAGACGAAAACCGCCTGATCGGCATTTGCCAGCAGGACTTGTTGATACTCCCCCTGGGGTCTCGGGTCAAGCCGGACGATAGCCCGCTTGCGCTCTTCAACCTCTTCGATCACCCCGCTCTTATCCTCCAAAACCGTGACCCAAACCTTATCGCCAATTGCCGCGATGTCGCCGGTGGCGCGTCCCTGTTTCAACTTGCCGCGTAATTGACAAACAACAAAGCCCCGGCCGGTTTCCACTGTGAAAAAACCAGACTGGGCTTTGATGATCAGACCTTGAAGTTTTGTTTCGTTTGTCAAATAGCTATCCATAGAGACCTGACAGGTTTTTAAAACCGGTCAGGTCTCTTTATCTTTATGGCTTCGGCGTCTCGGTTGGGATGCCGCCAATCGGTGTTGGGGTCTTTGTCACGCCGAAATTGGATTCGAACCAGTAGAATGTTTGCGGCGCGCTGTAGTAGTAGGTCTCTAGAATACGTTTGAAAACAGGCGCGGCATAATCAGAACCTTCCCCCTGGTTTTCAAGGATGACCGCAATGGCAATATCAGGCAAGCCGGTGTTCTCACTTGCCATGGTGTAACCTGCGAACCAGGCATGCGGAAGTCCGCTGCCTGATTCAGCTGTGCCTGTCTTGCCTGCCACAGGGATCTGCAAACCGCGCAATCGGAAATATGCCGTGCCGCGCGGGTCTTTGACCACACTGCTCATCGCGTCACGGATAAAGTCCAGGCGGAAGGGCTGCACCGGCAATGTGCCACGCGCGACAGGCTTGAAGACCTGTGTCGCTGCGCCGCCCTCCACCGGCTCGATCTTCTCCACCAACTGCGGACGGTAGAGTGTGCCGCCATTGCCCAATGCTGCGATGAAGGATGCCACCTGTAACGGGGTGACCAGCACATCGCCCTGGCCGATGGACATATTGACGTCGGCAATATCACTGGTGGGGTTATTGATCTGCCCGGCTTCCTCCGGAATTTGTTCAATGCCGGTTGGCTGACCGAGACCAAAGGCGCGCGCCATGTTGGCAATGTCATTGGGACGGTCATTGAGATACAGGGTGTAACCCACATCCCAGAAGAATGGATTACAAGAGCGCATCAAGGCTTCAGATACGGTCAGTAACCCGGAGGGGACGCTGTCACTGGTGTCACATTCTTTTCCTGCGGCGAGACGGTCCTGACAGTGCTGCCAGGTCCAGTCGTAGCGGATGCGGTCGGGGAGGCGCGTCCAATCATATTGACAATCGAATGTCTGTTCGGGAACGACGAGCCCACTTTCCATGCCGGCTGCCAGGGTGATGATCTTGAAGACCGAACCAAGCGGATACTGTCCCTGCGCGGCACGGTTGACGAGAGGCTGGTTTGCGTTTTGGAACAATTCCGAAATCTGTTCTGCAGCGTTCGGGTTGTTGGGTTCGAAAACGTTCGAGTCGAAGCCAGGGGATGATGCCATCGCAAGCACGCGTCCCGTTTCGACCTCGATCACGACTGCCGCACCCCGAAATCCTTTGAGGGCTTGCTGGGCATAATATTGAAGGTTGTCGTCAATGGTCAGGTAGACAGAGTCTGCGGGTTCCGGGGGGCTTTCGCCCACGCGTGTGACGATCTCGCCCGTGGTCGGGTTGACGACATACAACGTGCCGCCATGTTTCCCTGCGAGATAATCCTCCGCCCACTGCTCGACGCCTGTCGAACCAACGCGTTCGTCACCCGCGTAACCGAGACGGCGGTATTCCTCCAGGTTTTCCTCTGATATGTATTGGGTATATCCGACGATGTTGGAACTTGCACCCTGGTCGAAGTAGTAGCGGGAATTATAAGGAGTCCATTCGAGACCGGACGGATATACATCCCGTATGCGCTGGGATTCCTTTTCAGAAGCCTCACACAATGGGATGGGGTAGAAGGCAGGGGTGTTGGCGATCTCATCCGCCAATTCTTCCATACTGATGCCGCACAACCTCCAGACCTCGGAGAGCAGGATGGGCAGGCTTTCCTCCGTCACGTTGCCTGGGATGATGCTGAATGCAAACGCATCCGTCTGCGCTGCGACCACGTCACCGTCCTTGTCATAGATGTTGCCGCGTGAAGGGACGCTGTAGTCCATGCGTAGCACGTTGCCGCCAGCCATTTCGGGCAGGATGAGCGAGTCGTCCCATTGCAGTTTCCATTCGCCGTTCTCGAGGGCAAAACGCGCAATGATGTCGCGTTGGATATCGCCAACCAGGGCGGTGGTGTAGGTCACTTTGTAGGCGATCTCGCCGGAATACGGATTGACCAGCGAAGAAAGCAGTTCATAATCAAACGAACCCGCGCTCATCTGATTTAGTGCATCACGGTTTCGCCTGGCAAATTCTTCAAGCGGGAGCGCATCCTGTGTGACCTTGCTGAGCAGGTTGTACATAGTGTTGTAATCATCAACCTTGTATGCCTCAAGGTAGGTTGTCAACATCAGGTTTGGGTCGGGTGCGGAAAGAACCGTCACAACAGGGGGGGGCAGGGGAGTTTCGGTGGCACCGATGGAGGGAATCACCGAGCCACCCGTGCCGCACGCGCTCAGGAATGTCATGATGAAAATGAGATTTAGCCAGCGAAATAATTTCATTCTTTACCTTTCATGGATGCCGCGAAGAGCGGAGCGCAGCGAAGTCGGAGCTCATGTTATCTTGAATGTTTGTCCTTCAACTACGCCACATAACAATCATGCGGCTCCGCTCACATCGTCCCGATGTCCTTCGGGAGGACGGAATTGTAAACGGGACAATCATATTCCAATAGTTTTTGACAATTCAATGGTACATCGGCATTGGGTTGGATGTCCATTCGGCGCATCATTCTTACCACGTGACATAAGGGCAATCCCATCACGCTGGCGTAACAACCGTTCATCGAAGCAACGGGACGAAAGCCTGCATGTTGTATCGCGTATGCCCCCGCTTTATCGAGCGGATCACCGGTGGCGACATAATTACGAATCTCTTCATCGGAGTAATCCCGCATGGGCACGTCGGTGACGCAGAGATCGGTCAGGAGTGAGTCGTCGCTTTTTCGAAGCAGGGCAACTCCGGTGTAGACCTGATGCGTGCGTCCACGTAGACGGGTCAACATCGCTGTGGCTTCCGAATTATCCTGAGGCTTACCCAGGATATCCTGTCCATCCACAACGGTTGTATCGGATGCGAGGATGAGGCTATCTGCATCCGCAGAAATGGCACGTGCTTTTTTTTCGGCAAGTCTTAAGACGTAATCGGCGGGTGTTTCGTTCTCACGTTGACTCTCATCCACATCGGCAACAGAGATGATGAAACTCCAAGCAGTAAGCCCAAGCAGTTGACGGCGGCGCGGAGAGTTGGATGCAAGGATCAGGTTCACGGGTGAAGATTCTAACACGACCCTACCCCCTCCGTCCTTCGGACACCTCCCCCAAAATCCGACTGGGTTCATCGGAGTTCGGGGGAGGCTGAGTGGGGGGCAGGGTGGTACAATCACGAAAATTTGTCTGGTCATGGAGGCGCACGTGAAGGAACTCGAAGAACGGATTTTGCGGGATGGCAAGGTGCTTGGCGGGGGGATTTTGAAGGTGGATGGATTTGTGAATCATCAGGTGGACCCATTATTGATGAATGCTTGCGGAAGGGAATTTGCACGGCTCTTCGCTTCGGTCGGTGCGACGAAGGTGCTGACTGCTGAGATCTCGGGCATTGCCCCCGCTGTTACAACGGCGATCCATATGGGATTGCCGGTGGTGTATGCACGCAAACATAAACCGATCACGATGCCTGATCAGGTGTACCTGACACTTGCACCATCGCACACAAAGGGACGCATGGTGGAGTTGATCGTTTCACCCGAGTATCTGGCGAATGGCGAAAAGGTCTTGATCATCGATGACTTTCTTGCCAGCGGGCAGACCATTCTCGGTTTGGTGCGTCTGGCGGAGGCATCGGGCGCGAAGATCGTTGGGATCGGTGCATTGATCGAGAAATTGTTTGAAGGCGGGCGCGAGGCGTTGAAATCAGTCGGTGTGCCGATCCATTCGCTGGCGTGCATCACTGCAATGGAAGATGACAAGGTTGTTTTTGGGGAACCTGCATAATTTGGAATCCGGAAGCTTGCTTCTGGGTTTTTGTTTCATAAATGCGTAAACTTGTATGGTTCCTCGCTCCTCTCATCGGCTGGATATTTGAACACATGAGTTTTGCCATCCCAGTTAATCGCTTGCGTGAGACGGATGCGTTGATGGCGTTCCATCATCCGAGTCCATCGTATGCTTTTCACGTTTTGCTTGTACCAAAGAAGGCAGTCAAATCATTGCTGGAACTCGATCCAAAGGATTCCGTGCTTCTCACGGAAGTGTATTCCACTGTACAGAGTCTTGTAAATGAATTTCAACTCTCCGCCTGGCGGTTGATCGTCAATGGCGGGGAATATCAGGATTTTCCGCAGTTGCATTTTCATCTTGTTTCCAATGTCGAAGGTCAAAAGTCGAACGCCTAAAGTTCCGACCTTTGACCTTCGACTTTCGACATTCAACAAGGAATTATTATGAACTCAATCGCCGTTCTCGATTTCGGTTCTCAATACGCGCAGATCATCGCACGGCGCGTGCGTGAGGCGCAGGTGTATTGCGAGTTGTTCCCATGGGATGCGCCCATGGAAAAGATTCTCGCCATCCAACCCAAGGGGTTCATCCTTTCCGGCGGACCCAAATCCGTGTATGAGGAGGGTGCGCCGTATATTCAGAAATTTATTTTCGATACAGGGCTTCCCATCCTGGGCATCTGTTACGGGATGCAGGCGTTGACCCACGCCCTCGGCGGACAGGTGGACCCCTCTGCCCAACGCGAGTATGGACCGGCAGAGATCGAGATGACCAAGCCAGTGAAAATGCTTGATGGGATCACCAAGGTATGGATGTCGCACGGCGACCGCATCACCAAACTCCCTGAAGGTTTCATTGCCCTGGCGCGATCCGGCAACAGTCCCTTGGCAGCGATGGGGGATATGAAGCGTAAGTACTTCGGTGTGCAGTTCCACCCGGAGGTGCATCATACACTGAACGGACATAAACTGCTCGAACATTTTGTCGTTGATATTTGCAGTGCAAAACGTGACTGGATTCCCAGGTCCATTATTGAGGATGCGGTGGAACGGATTCAAAAGCAGGTCGGGAATGAACGTGTCCTGGCGGCGGTTTCGGGCGGTGTGGACTCATCGGTCGCTTCGGCGTTGGTACATAAGGCGATTGGAGATCAGCTTGTGGCGGTCTTTGTGGATACAGGTCTGCTGCGGAAGAACGAAGGCGAACAGGTGGCTGCGGCGTTTCGGGATAACCTGCACGCTGAACTGATAACGGTCGATGCCTCTGACGAATTCTTCTCCGCCCTTCATGGCGTGACCGAACCCGAACAAAAGCGCAGAGTCGTCGGCGAAAAATTCATCCGCATTTTTGAGGGGCAGGCAAAACAGCTTGGCATGCCGAGGTTCCTTGTGCAGGGGACGATCTATCCTGATGTAGTGGAGTCATCCGCACCGGATAGAAATATAGCGGCAAAGATCAAGACTCATCATAACGTTGGTGGATTGCCGGAGGATATGCACTTTGACCTGGTCGAGCCGCTGCGTTATCTGTTCAAGGATGAGGTGCGTGCTGTTGGGGAAGCGCTTGGGCTGCCTGAAAAGCTTGTTTGGCGGCAGCCGTTCCCGGGTCCGGGGTTGACCGTGCGCTGTCTCGGGGATGTGACGCGTGAGCGTGTATCCCGTTTGCGGGCGGCGGATGCGATCCTCGTGGATGAATTGTCCAAGGCAGGGTTTTTGAACAGACGGTTTTCAGGCGGCACACCGGTTACGGGACCGTTGAAAGTGGAACTGCCTCTCGTTGCACAGGCGTTTGTCGTTTTACTGCCGGTGCGCTCGGTGGGCGTGATGGGCGATCAGCGCACGTACCAGGAGGTGGCGGCAATACGAGCGGTGACCACCGATGATTTCATGACCGCCGATTGGGCGCGCCTGCCCGATGACCTGCTGGCACGGGTGGCGAACCGCATCGTCAATGAAGTGGACGGCATCAATCGCGTGGTGTATGATATTACAAGCAAACCGCCCGGAACGATCGAATGGGAGTAGGACGATTTACGATTTTGGATTGACGATTTGCGATTGAGGAAGCATGAACTTTGACTTTGGCGAAATACTAACCAGCGCGGTGAAGATCACATGGAAGCACAAGGTGTTGTGGCTGTTCAGCGCATTGCCCACGATAGTAAGCTTCCTGTTTGTACCGTTTATGTTCCTGCCGATCTTCTTCTCGGAAACCGACCCATACCGCGAACCGTTCTTCGTGGACCAGCCGGTTTACCTGCTTTTGTTCATCGGCTTCAGCCTTTTTGTCAGCGCATTGAGCGTTGTGTTGTATGGCATATCATCATCTGCTGTAACATTTGGCGTCCTGCAAGTGGATGGCGGGACCGAAAAACTGGGGATGGGAAAACTGTTCGAAGACTCGAAACCCTACTGGTGGCGCGTGCTCGGCGTGGTATTACTGATCGGGCTCGGGCTCTCTCTTTTCTTCATGGTCATCTTCGGGTGCCTGTCCCTGTTCGGCGCGATGACCGTGGGACTGGGTTTCATCTGCATGATGCCACTGTTCCTTGTGATCTATCCCGTCATGATGGTACTCTACGGCTTTATCGAAGTTTCACAAGCGGCGGTTGTTGTGGATGATATCGGCATTGCAGATGCCATCCGGCGCGGCTGGGAGTTGGTGAAGGCGAACTTCTGGCGCGTCCTGCTGGTCTCCTTCGTTGTGTACATGGGCATCAGCATCCTCAGTTCCATTATCGTATTACCCTTCATGACACCCTTCTTCTTTTTCCCCTTCCTGATGGATGGCGGCGAGCCTACCCCCCGCATGATGTCGCTCTTTGTAGGTGGTTTCAGTCTGATCCTGTTCCCGGTCATGGCATTGATACAGGGAGTCACGATCACATTCTTGAAATCGACATATACGATTGTCTATTTACGTTTGAAAGGCATTGAAAAGACCGATGTAGAAATGCAGTCAGCACCAATCCAGTAAAGGAGAATGCAATGAACTTTAACTTTGGTGAAGTACTCACACGCGCATGGCAGATTATTTGGAAGCACAAGGTTTTATGGATCTTTGGCATACTCGCCGGGTGCGGACGGGGGGGTGGAGGTGGGAACGGCGGCGGAAGCAACACCGGCTACAATACCCCCTCCACTAACCTGCCGCCACAGGTGCAGCACTTCTTTCAAAATTTCGCTGCCAATATGACCGCATACATTGCCATCTTCTTTGCCGTGATATGCATCATCTGGATCGTGGTTGTCTTCCTCAGTACCATCGGCAAGATCGGCTTGATCCGCGGCACATTTCAAGCGGACGGTGGTGCAGAAAGCCTGATATTCGGTCAGCTATTTAGTGAGAGCACGCCGTACTTCTGGCGTATGTTTGGTTTGTCAGTAATCCTTGCGCTCCCGATCCTGTTTTTGTTTGGAGCAATGGTCGCAGGCATTGTTGTATTTGCCGTATCAGCCAGCGGAGGAAGCGATGCCAGTTGGCTGGGAATTGCCACCATGATCCCGCTTTTCATTGGGTGTATGTGTTTGCTCATCCCGGTTATGTTCGTGATCGGCATGATCTTCCGCCAGGCTGAAAGGGCAATTGTTATCGAAGACATGCCTCTCTTGCCTGCGCTCTCACGCGGATGGGAGATCTTCCGCGCCAACCTTGGTCCCATCATTATCATGGCGATCATCCTTGGCATCATTGGTTTCGTTGCCGGAATGATCATTGCAATTCCGGTCTTCCTGGTTGTATTCCCCACCGTTTTCGCATTTGCGCTTGGTCAGGGCGAGAGCTACACCCCGCTTATTTTCATGGGGGTATGCCTGTGTGTATACATTCCAGTCGCGCTTGTTTTCCAGGGAATCCTGACCTCCTACACGGAATCTGCATGGACGTTGACCTATATGCGCCTGACCGGTGGAAA
Organism: uncultured Anaerolinea sp.; assembly: GCA_964436455.1. Classification (GTDB taxonomy): domain Bacteria; phylum Chloroflexota; class Anaerolineae; order Anaerolineales; family Villigracilaceae; genus Defluviilinea. The sequence goes on from CAYTDB010000009.1 coordinate 43,790, forward strand.
ACCGTCCGACGATGACGCGATGAACCCTGAGGACAAAAATCCGATTGAACCTGAGGACAGTAATAAGACAGTCATTGCTCCCCGACCGAATGCGTAGACTCATCCGCTTCATTCTGACCGTCAGCCTGCTGGCTGGAACCTGGACCTTTGTCCACGCCCAGACTGCCGCCTACGCGGAGATCGTGCGCATCGACGCCGATCAATTCCCGCAGATCTCCGCGCTCGTGGATGTGTTCGACGCGAACGGTCAGTTCATTTCCGGTCTTGAACCGGCGGATTTCACCGTCTTCGAAAATGCACGGGAAACAAAAGCAGACTCGATTACCGAATCAGAGACACCTGTGCAGGTGGTGGTCGCGATCAACCCGGGACCTGCCATGGCGATACGCGATGCCAATGGTATCGCGCGTTTTGACAAGGTGGTGGAAACGCTTCGGTTTTGGAGCGAGGCGCAACCCGCTGATTCGCGCGATGACTTGAGCCTGGTCTCATTATCGGGGTCACTCATCAATCACGCGAATGTAAACGACTGGTTTATCAGCCTGGATGCTTTCAAGCCCGATCTGCGCAACTCGACGCCCAATTTGCAAACATTAGCCATTGCGCTCGACACCGTCAACGTGCCGACGCCGGAGCCCGGTATGAAACGCGCGGTGCTGTTCATCACCCCGCACATGGAAGATCCCAACATTGACAATACCATCGCGCCTCTCATCCAGCGTGCCATCGATACGAAGGTGCGGGTGTTCATATGGTTCATCGACGCGGAGGAGTTCAATGTGCATGCCAGCGCGAACGCCTTTAAGACGATTGCCCAGCAAACGGATGGGGCGTTCTTCTCCTTCTCGCGCAATGAGATTTTTCCCGATTTGAATTTTTATTTTGCCCCACTTCGTCACATCTACGAAGTGACATACACATCCTTATTGACTACCTCCGGCGAGCACACGCTCGGTTTCTACATCGAAGCGCAGGATATCACCATCCCTGCATTGGACAAGACCTTCAGTGTAAATATAGAGCCCCCGAACCCGATCTTCGTTTCGCCGCCATTGCAGATCACGCGGATGCCCCCGGCGGATGATCCATACAATACGGAAGTGCTGGAGCCTTCACAGCAAATCATCCAGATCATCATCGAATTCCCGGATGGGCACAAACGCGAACTCAAGCGCACCACCCTATATGTGGATGGACAGGTGGCAGCCGAGAACACAAAAGAACCTTTCGAAAATTTCCTGTGGGATTACAGCGCCTTCCATGACAGCGGACAGCACGAGATCGTCGTAGAAGCAGAGGATGTGCTTGGTTTGAAAAAAACAAGCATCGGCATCCCGGTTACATTCACAGTCATCCATGCGCCCAGCGGGGTGGATGCGTTCCTTGCGCAGTACAGTTCGTATCTGGTCATGGGTGCGATCATCTTTGCCGGGCTTGCCCTGCTGATTATTCTGGTGAGGAGCCGCGTGAAAAATATGCCGGAGTCCCGCCGCAGGAAGGCTCGCAAGGCAAAGGAAGACCCGCTGACCCAGCCTGTCGTGGCATTGACGGAGCCGCCGGTTTCGGCTAAAAAGAACGTCAAATCACAGCCGCGCTTCGGCTGGATGGGTGGGAGGCAGGGTCGTATGCACCCTGCACCTGCCTATCTCATCCGCTTGACGAACGGAGGTGAACCAGCCAGTTCCACGCCCATCCCTGTGATCGAAAAGGATATGACGTTCGGCACCGATCCGGTACAATCTGTGCACGTGCTCGATGACCCGTCCATTTCGCCCTTGCATGCCCGTATCAAACAGACCAGTGAAGGAATTTTTGTTATCATGGATCATGGTTCGGTGGCAGGCACATGGGTGAATTACGAAGCGGTCACGCGCGAAGGCGTCCGTTTGAAGCATGGAGACAGGATCCACTTTGGGCTGCTGCAATATCGCTTTGATCTGAGCCAGCCTCCGGCGGAGTCGGAACCGAAGGTCATCTCCAAAAAATAAACCTGTATATGATCCGCACATCACGCGCACACCTGATCGTCGAAGCCCATACCCATCAGGGCATGACGGGCAAGAACAACGAGGACCGTTATGCCGTTGCCTCTTTCCGCGTCAGTGAGAAGGACAACACGCCTGTCCTGTTTGCCGTGCTTGCCGATGGTATCGGGGGGCACAAGGGCGGGGAGGTGGCGGCGGAACTGGCTGTCAACCACATCATGCAGCACGTGGCGAGAAGCGATGGGAAATTCTCGAAACACGTTATCGAGGATGCGGTCAACGAAGCCAGCAGTGCCATTGCCGCGCACTCAGCCACGAACGAGAACCTCAGGGGCATGGGCGCCACCTGTGCCATCGCCTGGATCATCGACAACAAACTTCACACTGCCTATGTGGGAGACTCACGCATCTATTTGATGCGCAGCGGTCGCATCCAACAGCTCACTGTTGATCACTCGTGGGTGCAGGAAGCCATCGAAAAGGGCATCCTCACACCAGAACTGGCGCGCGAACATCCGAACGTGCATGTCATTCGTCGTTATCTCGGTTCGCCCGTGCCGCCTGAACCGGATTTCCGTTTGTATCTGTTCGATGGGGACGGCGCGCATCACGCCGAGAACAACCAGGGTACCGAGATCCAGCCGAACGATGTCCTGCTTTTGTGCACCGATGGCTTGACCGATCTGGTCTGGAACGATGAGATTCTGGAAATCGTCCGCACGAAGCCAAACTTGAAAGAGGCGAGCCGCACACTGGTGAACCTTGCCAACGAACGCGGCGGACATGACAACACCACGGTCATCCTGATCGGTGCCCCATCGGACTTCCGCTCGAAGTCCGCACCGCGCAAGAAAAAAAAATCGGACTGGGTGTTATGGCTGATGGGAGGACTCGTGGGACTGTTCCTGATCCTTGTCATCGCTTCCATCCTGACCTTCAACCTGCTTCGCCGCAACGAGACCGTGACCGCCACCCCGGCAGTCTTTGCCCCGCCACCTGGGCAGGTCACCGACACATCGCTGCCTGAACTAGACACTCCCACCACTGTCCCCACTGAAACCGCCTCACCCGATGTGATTTTGTCCACGCCGACCGTTACGCTTACGCCGTGGCCTACGAATACCGTTAGACCATAATCGCAACTTTCTTCTTTCATGAATTGGGGAAAAGAAGAAAGAGGAAAGAAGACCCAAAGGAGTAATCCCATGCCCGTCAAACATTCCCACGAAGTGGAAGCCAAAAACGTTGCCGCCGGCAAGGACACGACCATTCAAGTCCTCATCTCATCACAGGAAGGTCCCAACTTTGCCTTGCGGAAGTTCTCCATGCAAAAAGGTGGCGGCATGCCGCGCCACACGAACACAGTGGAACATGAGCAATATGTTTTGCGCGGATCAGCGACCATCACCATCGGTGAGGAGACCCATCATGTCAAAACAGGAGATGTGGTCTTCATCCCCGAAGGCATTGTCCATTCGTATGAGAATACCGGTGAAGAACCGTTTGAGTTCCTGTGCATCATCCCCAACAAGGAAGACAAGATCGAGATCGTGGAAGAGGGGTGTTGATATAGTGGACAGTTATCAGTAGGTGGTAATCAGTTGGGATACTTACCTGCTCTCCACTACCCACTTCCAACTGCTCGCTGTCCTACAACGGCTGTTTCGCCGGGATCCCCGGTTTGCGCGGATATTTAGGCGGTGTCGCCGCGACTTTTTCCACAACCACAAGATAACGGTCTTCCACAACCCCCGGCAAATTGACCGAAATCAACTGCTCCATTTTTCCCCCCAACAATTTCATGGCACCTTCTGCGGAATGCGCTTCGGCGGGTCCGCTTTCGCCTTTTTGGGCAAGCATTCGACCGCCAATCCTGACCAAAGGGATGAGATATTCGCTTAACACATTGAGTTTTGCCACTGCGCGTGCAATTGCCCAATCATATTGTTCGCGGTGTTTGACGTTTTGTCCCAGATCCTCTGCGCGTGCTTTGACCACGTCCACGTTTTCCAATCCCAGCACGCTGACGATATGCTGGCAGAACATGGCTTTCTTGCCGACAGATTCGACCAATGTCAACTTCATGTTGGGGTAAAGGATCTTGAGGGGAATGCCCGGGAACCCTGCGCCAGTTCCAATGTCAATGAGACGAGCCGGTGGGGATGCGCGAAGCGTCCAGGCTTGTACACATGAAAACGAATCCAGAAAATGTTTCGTGCGTATGGACTCAACATCACGGATGGCGGTCAGATTGAATTTTTGGTTCCACTCGATCAACTCCTTTTCGTAGGTAATGAGTGCCATCACCTGCCGCCCGGTCAAATGGATGTGGAACAATTCCTTCGCATCGTGGACGAGTTTTTCCATGTTGTAATTGTAAAAGACCTCACAGGATTTCAAACCCTGTGAGGTCTAACCTCGTGAATTAATTCTCTTCTTCCTTCACTTCTTTCGCAACCGGTTTCGCCTTCCTAAACCTGCGGAACAATGCTCGTCCGCCGAGGTACATGGCATAGGTTGGGATCGCGATCAGGATCAACGCAGGCAGGATGGTGATGAAGAAACGGATCAGGAAGCGGGTGAAGCCCTGAGTAAAACTGATCAGGTCTTGCACAGCATCGTTGGCGGTGCCCTGCAATTTCCAATTGCCGATCTCAATCGGCTGGACCGTTTCTTCCGCGATCAAGCGGATGCTGATGGCAGACAGCGCAGCGGACTCTTCATAGTATTTGATCTGTCCTTTCAGGACTTCGATCTCGCTCTGGATCTGCTGCAACTGGACATATACCGAAAGTGCATCTTCCGTGTTCTTTGCTTCTTCCATGAACTCGAGCAGTTTTTTCTCTGCCGCCTGTTTTGCCTTCAAACGGGACTGCAGATCCACATACTGGCTGGTGACATCCTCGCCGGAGCGGTTCTCATATGTAACCTCAACCACATCCTGCTTGATGAATTCAAGCGCCTGATCCAGTTGCTTCGATGGCACACGGATGGTCATGTTGCCTTCCGGTGCTTCGATGTTATTGGGTCCGTATGTGGAGCGGTACAGGTTGGAGGAAACAACGAAACCGCCTATCTCAACTGCCATGTCAGCGATCTCGTCCATGTGGGTTTTCGGGTCGGCGACCACAATGCTCATATCCACATTCTGGATGATCAACCGTTCGGCAGCCGCAACATTGGAGACAACCTCCTCATAGTTATAGTCATACGCCACCCCTGAATCCCGGACCAAACTTTCAGCAGCCATCGGCGCCGCGGCGGGCATTTCCATGGCTGGGGCAAAATATTCCTGTGACCCGCCGCCATATCCGCCGGGCAATTCATCGGAAATATAACTGAAGGTGTTGCCCATTCTTGGTGAAAACACACTTGTCACAACGCCAATAAGCGTCAACACAACCACGGTTGTGAGCACGATCGTGATCAAAGTTCTTTTCATTTCATCTTCTCCTTCATGGACGTAAGGTCATCTCACCTTATAGACGAATCCCATCCCACAAAGTTCCTTACCACCCCTCAGCTAGTCGTATGGCATGCTTCTCCGGCAGATGTGCCTCGCGGATGCGCTGCTGCACCTCGGGAATGTTGTACATCACGCGGCGTGGTTCCCAGATAGTACCGTCTGTATCGTAGATTGCATATGCAGCGCGCGGATCACGATCACGCGGTTGACCGACCGAACCCGGGTTGATGATCGCCCTCGGGCGCAGAGGGAAATGCTCTCCGGCGCGGATCGGCGCAAGACTCACGCGGTCAGTGTCCGTATCCAATTGGAACATGCATTGCAGGTGCGAATGCCCCACAAAACACCAGGGGGTTGTGAAATGATCGAAGTTCAATCGCGCCGAAAGCGTGTTCAAAATATATTCCCAGACCGAATCGCGCGGGCTTCCATGCACGATGCTCACCTCCCCGCGTACCTTCAGGTTCGAAGGCAGTGATCGGAGAAAGTCCATATTCGAAGCTGATAATACCTTTTCGTGATATTCCAGTGTGCGGCGAGCCTCGGCGTTAAAAACCTCAAGGGGTATCTTGCCGATCGCAGCCATGTCATGGTTACCAAGGATACAGGTCAGGTTCGGGATATCACGGATCTCTTCCACCACCGCATTTGGGTCAGGACCATACCCCACAATATCCCCCAGACACCATGTTTCATCCACTGTGCCAGCGTCTTTCAACACAGCCTCCAACGCGGTGTAATTTGCATGTACATCAGAAATTACCAGAATTCGCATTTCACTCCAACAGCGCCGCAACGCGTTCGACGATGATCTCAGCCGCTTCGATCTTGCTCATCAATGACAATGATTCCCTATGCCCGTCAGCAAATAATAACGTGATGCGATTGGTCTCGAAGGAAAATCCCGCATCCTCGGCGGAAATATCGTTCGCGGCGATCAGGTCCAGTTTCTTGGATTGTAACTTATTTGACGCGTTTTCAAGAAGACTTTGGGATTCTGCCGCGAACCCTGCCACAACCTGTTTCCGCTTCAATTCGGACCGTAAACCCGCCACCGCTTTCAAAATATCTTCCGTCGCCTCAAGCTCTATCTGCGGGATTCCGCCTTCTTTCTTGATTTTGTTTTCAGCAACATCCTTCGGTCGAAAATCCGCCACTGCTGCCGCCATGATAAGTGCGTCACTTTCAGGGAACTCCTTCAGCACAGCATCCAGCATTTGCTTTGCTGTTTCCACTTTGATGAACTCCGCACCAACTGGAGGAGTCAATGCAGTGGGTGTTGTAATTAGTATGACTTGTGCACCTGCATCGAGCGCCGCTTGTGCAAGCGCATATCCTTGTTTGCCGGAGGAGCGATTGGTCAGCAGGCGAACAGGGTCGAGCGGCTCCTGAGTTCCTCCAGCGGTGACCAAAACTCTTTTGTTGACGAGCAGCCCCCGGCGTCCGAGAATGAGGCGGATATGTCCGATGAGATCGGATGTTTCGGGCAGGCGTCCCTTTCCTGTGAGTCCAGAAGCAAGATGCCCTTCTGCCGGTTCGATAATGGTCGCGCCGCGCTTTTGGAGCGTATCCAGGTTTTCCTGTGTGGCGGGGTGGTCGAACATGCCGCCATCCATTGCGGGCGCAAGGATCAGGGGGGCCTGCGATGCAAGCGCGGTAACCGTGAGCAGGTTGTCAGCCCCACCATGCGAGAGTTTGGCGATGGTGTTGGCAGTGCATGGCGCGATGACAAGCAGATCAGTGGCATGGCCTAATCCCACATGCAAAACATGTGCTTCGTTGCCCCAAAGATCATTATCAGTGTATGCGCGTCGCCCTGTCACGGATTGGAATGTGAGCGGCGTGATAAATTTTTCGGCTGAACCCGTGAGAATGACATCCACCTGCGCACCCGCCTGCGTGAGTTTGGATGCCAGGTCCGCGGCTTTATACGCGGCGATGGACCCGGTTACCCCGAGAATGATTCGTTTTCCCAAGAGAATGGACATATGTGCCAATTATACATCTTATAAAATGCCTGCCGGGTATATCTAAAATAAAAGCAGTTTTGTACCCCGATTGCAACTTGTTTCACCCGGCCAATGAGCCTATAATATCCTTGTGGAACGAAAAAAACTGGCATTGGAGATGCGCAATGAAATTTTCCCCTTATGAACTTTATGATCTGGTCAACCGCCCCGGCCCGTTGTGGCTGGCAAAAGCTGACCTGAGTGAAGCCAACTTGCGCGGAGTAGTCCTGTGCAGGGCGAACCTGAGCGGGGCAAATCTGGGCAATGCTGTTCTAAACAATGCCGACCTGAGTGAAACTGACTTGAGCGAAGCCAATCTAAGCGAAGGTATCATGGTCGAGGTGAACCTCAACAAGAGCAGCCTGGTCAAAGCCGATTTGAGCGGAGCGAACCTGGGTGGTTCGAACCTGAGTGAAGCCAACCTTGGCAGTGCCAAATTGAACCATTCGAACATGCATGAAGCCAACCTGAGGGATGCAAATCTGCGCGGAGCCAGGCTTGTCCGGGTTAACCTGAGCAATGCAAACCTTAAGGGAAGCAACCTGGGAGGGGCTGACCTGAGCGAAGCGAGATTGGTCGATGCAAACATGCCGGATGCCAAGTGTGTAAAAACCAATTTCACGAGCGCCAACGTGACCAACAGTAACCTTCACAAAGCTGACCTGAGCAAGGCGATCCTGCTTGGGGCGAATTTCAGCAGGAGCAACCTGAGCGGTGTCGATCTTAGTGAAGCGAATTTATCTGGCGCGACCATGAACGAGGTGAACTTGAGCCGTGCCAACCTGAGCAGGGCGGACATGCGCGGAACATCCTTTTATGGAGCCAACCTGTGCGATGCCAATCTGAAAGGTGCAAACCTGGCGGATACCAGCTTTACCAATGCGAAATACAACATGTTCACGCTCTGGCCCGACGGCTTTAACCCTCGGACCGCTGAAGCAGTTCTCCAAACCGAAGATCAGTAAAACTTCACTTCATACCCCTGCATAACATCCCCTTCATAATCGAATTTTGCGGAGAAGAATTTCCCGTCTTCGATCCACGGCAAAAAAATGTGGTCGCTTTCCCACAGGTTCAGGCTTGTCAACTTTTCATCATCGATCCACTCCAGCCTGCCTTCAGGCGATGATGCCATTAATTCACCTTCAAAGGCTTTTGCTGTAAAGACGAAGACATACCAGTCATTCCCCATGAATTTTGGAAACATCAACAATCCATGCAAATAGGGGTTTTGGATAACGAGCCCCGCCTCCTCCTGGACCTCACGCCTGACACACACCTCAGGCGTTTCTCCCGCTTCGAACTTTCCGCCCAAGCCATTCCACTTGCCTTCGTGGATGTCATTGGGCTTTTTGTTTCTGTAGACCATTAAGGTCTTTCCATCATGTTTGACGTAGCAGAGGGTGGCAAGGATCATCTCGGAAACATCTTCTCCAGCCCCCTCCATACATCATTGCGCCAGGCGGTGTAGTTGTGACCTCCTGCGAATTCGCGGTAGGTGACGTCGTATTTCTTTTCCTGCAAGAGCGCGTGCATTTTGCGATTGTCTTCCAGCAGAAAATCCAACTGTCCAACGTTCATCCAGATATTCACTTCACGAGCCTGTCCATGATGCGCCAGGTCAACGACAGCAAAGTCACGGCTTGGATAAGTAAATGCCCCCGCCTGGCTCATTACTTTGCCGAACACATCCGGCATCCGCAAGCCCGTGTACATGGACATTGTTCCACCCAGCGAAGCGCCCAATACACCATGCGCGCCAGGGTTCTTTTTGATGTTAAGCAAGTTTAACTTTTCGTTTGCCAATGGCAGGATGATCTCATCGAGCCATAAGATCGTTGCATCAGAGCAGGAGTATTCCACATCGCGCCAGCGGCCTCCGCTGGTGAGGAATGCCATCGCGATCGGCTGGATGTGTCTGTCTGCGATCAAGTTGTCAACAATGACAGCCAGTTTGCCACGGTGCAGGTAATCCTGCCCATCGAAGACAATCAGCAGCGGAACTGGTTCGTTTACTGGAGGACGATATAAAAAGATCTCGCGCTCGTAATCTTCGCGCAGCCATTTCGTGTCCACGCGGTGACTGGTCAATGCACCCGGAGTCACATCCGCGCGGCGGAGGGGGAATGGCGAGGGCATGGTCTCGGGCATGTAAAAGAAGTTATTTCGTCCGCCCATGCCGTTCGGTACACTCTTCTTGTTCAAAGGATCAAGAAAATTATGTTGTGTAATGGGGTCATGGAAGGCGTATTCGATGTACGCATCGCGGGGAAAGGTCAGGGTGGCGTACCAAATCGATTTGGATGAATCAGGTATCAGTTTGGGAGAGACGCGTTTGAATCGCTTGGGAGTTCCCTCCCAGTGGTTGAAGTCCCCGATGAGATATGGCGCTGTCTCTCCCTCCCAAATGAAGGTGGCGTGATCCATGTCAATGACGGGATTGCCTTCCTTGAATGCGCGTTGGATGAGCGAGTTCGAGATGGTTGTCATTTGGTGAAGGTGCCCACCAATTCACCTTTCGCGAGGATGTGGCCGACCATGGCTTTTTCGAGTTCGCCCTTGGTTGCACCTGCCGAGATGGCGAGCATTTCATCGAGCGCGTAGAGTTTGAAGAAGTAACGGTGTGTGCCGCTCGGCGGGCATGGGCCACCGTACCCTGTTTTGCCCCAACTGTTCTTGCCGCTCATGCTGCCATCAGGAAGTGTGGCATCGGACGGGAAGGCTTCGGGCAGACCGCGCGCGGGGGCGGGGATGTTGAAGAACAGCCAGTGGTCCCAAGTACCGACGGGCGCGTCCGGGTCATCCATGATGAGCGCGAAGGATTGTGTGCCTGCGGGTGGTTCGCCCCATGAGAGCGCGGGCGATATGTCTTCACCTTTGCAGGAATATTTTTGCGGGATGGCTGCTTCGTGTGCAAATGCACTGCTTGTGATTTCGATGGACATTGCTTCCTCCATTGCAAGCGGATCGTCAATTGTCTGTTCCATGGTTGCGGGTGCGGACGGAGCACACGCCGATAACAAAACGATTGTTAGCAAGAAAAGGATTGTTTGTTTCATTCCAGATCCTCTCTTTTCACTCCATCGAATTGCATGATGAAGTCTGGGCCGTAGGCAAGCGATGGAGTCTGAAAACCCGTTTTATATTCGCCGTTCATAATTCGCTTCATGATCTCGACCGTGGTCAGCATGGTGAGCCAATACCCTTCAGGGACTCTCAACTTCGTGCGGACTACGCGTTCCGCGTCACGCATCTCTCCGACCATCAGGTTGAATCCTGTTTCATTGCGCTGACGCGACGGTCCATGCGGATTCACCTGACGGATGATCCATTGTAGGATGTTTCGGACAAGGCGGGTATAGAGCAAAGGTCCGATGAGGCGCGTCAGACGCAGGAGGTTGATGGCGGATGTCTTGACCGCAAAATAGGTTTCGATATTTGGTACGCCCGTGCTGTAATACGCAGTGGACACATCACCCCATCCGATGGACACGGTCTTTGCGGGTCCACGCCCGAAATCCTGTTCAAGCACCTGCCACGCAGGTGGGACTTGCGTGAGTATCCCATCCTTGCGGATGCGTCCCTGGCGGTGCATGTTCTCGATGCCTGATACGGCTGTCCCGCGTGAAACTCCACCGCCCACACCGCGAATGAACAATCGGAAATGGCTTGCGGTGGGCAACCTTCCTTTCAAATAAGCCGCGAGACAATCTGATGGCACCACGTCGAAGCCACCGCCGGGCAGAAGCATGATGCCAGCCTGCTTTGCATCATCGCTCATCTTTGCCAGTGCTTCGAATCCTTCGATCTCGCCGCTGATATCCACATAATGGCGTTTCGTGCGGATGCATGCCTCCGCCATTTGACGGAACGTCAACACGAACGGACCGGCGCAATGAAGCACGGCATCCACTTCGAGCAGGGCAGAATCTAGTTTTTTAGTTTCATCGAGAGAGAAGGCACGGTATTCGAGATTGTATTTTTTCGCCTGTTCGCGTAGCTTTTGTTCATCGCGTCCTGCAAGGATGGGACGCATCGTCTCTTTGACCGCCAACTCCACGATGAGTTGACCCGTATATCCGTAGGAACCATAGATGAGAAAATTGCCCATGAAAACCTCTTGAACGGAGTTGCTGAGACTCGGAGAAAAAAACTCCGTGCCTCAGTGTCTCGGTGGTTAGATTTCTTTGCATATGGCGGGATGCCAACCGCTCCACACAAATAAAAAAGACCCTGAAGGCTTGAACCTTCAGGGTCAATTGTAAACTACTCGCCTTTACGCTTGCCCAACTGCCTGTCGAGCACATACACAGCCGTGCCACCTGCCTCGATGAGTTTGAGATTGGCGACAATCTCTGCCGCGTTCTTTTCTTCCTCAACCTGTTCGGTGATGAACCATTGCAGCATCATCTGTGCAGGATAATCCTTCTCCTTCAGCGCCAGTTCATACAACGCGTAGATGGATGCGGTCACCTTTGCCTCGTGAGCGGCAACTTCCTCCGTCACTTCAAGGTTCGAGTTCCAGTCCGTCTTGGGTGCGTCGATGGCTTTGAGATACACGCGTCCGCCGCGTTCCAGGATGAAATCATAGAACTTCATGGCGTGCTCGCGCTCCTCCTCCGCCTGGACGCGCATCCAGTTCGCGAAACCAGCCAGGTTCTTATCCTCGAAGTACGCTGCCATCGAAAGGTAGAGATACGAAGAGAACAGTTCCTTATTGATCTGTTCATTCATTGCGTCTTGCATGGGTTTTCCAATCATGTGAGCCTCCTATGCCCCTATTATATGCATCAGGATAAGAATTGTGTAAGACGGATGATAAAAATTAAGATGACGATCCACACCAGCAAGATGACGACAACACCAACGACCTTCACGCTTTTTTCCATGCTCGAACCTGCCACTTTTCCCCGAGCCTCTTCCAATACTTTGGCAGGGATCAGGCGAATGGCGAGCGCAAGTCCCAACGGCGTGATGATGAGATCGTCGAGATAGCCAAGTACAGGAATGAAATCTGGTATCAGGTCAATGGGGCTGAACGTATGTGCCGTCACGAAGAATATCAAAGCCTTTGCATACCACGGCGTACGTGGATCTTTCGCCGCGATGTATACAGCAATCGCTTCGTTCTTCAATGCACGGGCACGGGATTTGAGTTTTTCCAGCATATAAAATTCGCAAGGGCACAGCATTGCCGCACCCCTGCGGCAATATCATTCCCCGAACACGAACAAATCACTGATGGACTCATGACGCAGATTATGCCGTATTGCCGCCGCAATGATCGGCGCAACGGACAGGATCGTCAGTTTGGGGTTGCGTTTTTCCAGGGGGATGTAGACCGTATCCGTTGTAATGACCTCTTTGATCTCAGGTATCCCTGTCAACCTTTCCAGACCGCCGCGGGTAAATACTCCATGTGTGCAGATGACGGTGATGTTCTCGACGCCTTCATTGATCAGCACGCGGCTCAATTCAGCGATCGAACCGCCGGTGGCAATCTCATCATCGTAGATCAGCGCGTTCTTGTATCCCTTCACCTGGTTGCCAATCACACCGCTGATCTTCACCTGTGTGTCCGAAACGCGTTCCTTGTTCCCTGCGGCAACCGGCAGGTTCAAGCCTCGTGCAAAGCGAGCCGCGGATTTGGCAGAACCCATGTCCGGCGCAACGACGATGTGGTTGCTCAAATTACGCTGGGCAAGATATTCACTGAATACCGGGCGTGCGCTGAGCGGGTCGGTTGGCACGGAGAAAAATCCGTGCACCTGCGGTGAATGAAGCATCATGCTCATTACATGTGTGGCGCCTGCGGTTTGGATCAGATCTGCGACGAGGCGGGCGGTGATGGAGATGCGCGCCGCGTCCTTTTTATCGGAACGTCCGAAGGAGTAATATGGGATGATGGCGTGTACTTCCGATGCCGCCGCGCCGCGGGCGATGTCGAGCATCATCAGCAGTTCCATCAAATGGTCATTGACCGGCTGCGAAAGTGACTGCACAATGTACACGCGGCGATACCGCACCGTTGCACCAAGTTGAATATAGAGGTTGTCATTGCTGAAGCGGGAAATATGTGTGTCATCCAACGGAACACCGAGTTCACTGGCAATGTTCGTAGCCAGCGCCTTGTTCGAACTTCCACTAAAAAAACGAACTTCCTTCTCCGGAATCGTAGTTTCCATTGTGACATCCTCGCTTTAAATTTGTTTTGGGTGAACCGCCCCATCTTACACCCACTTCAAAAGAATTGAAAGATGAAGTTCACATACACTTATGTTACGTAGGTTATAGATAAGCCAAAACTGTTAATATGTCACCCTGAGGGAACGGTTTTCAGCGACCGAAGAGTCTCGAATAAGCCTTTCCAAGATGCTTCGGGGCAACAACCACCCCTCAGTATGACATAACTATGTTATCCATTGTTCAAGCTATGTTAGTGTCTTTCGTATCACCCAGGATGTGGAATTTTCATCTGTGCCAGCATGTATTGCCCCCATTTTCTCGAGCAGACGTTTTGATGCAGAATTTTCCACATTGGTGGCTGTGATGGTTTTACAGAATGGATGCGTGAAAGCCCAGTCGATCAATGCCTGCACGGCCTCGCTCATATATCCTTTGTTTTGATAGGAGGGGGCAATGCCGTAACCGATCTCTGTTGCGCCGTCAGCATCCGGATACCCCTTGAATCCCAGCATCCCTGCGCCGATATTTTCATCCTTGATGAAGATCAACCAATACGTGAACCAGCCGTGCTGAGAGACATCCGCCTTTCGCATCTTTTCGACCTTCATCCTGATCGCACGATGGACGCGTTCTGTGAAGAAATCGCGCGCCACTGTCAAACCCATCTGCGTCTCGAGAGCGGATAGATCGGAGAGACATATTTCGAGTTGCTGTTGTATGAGCGGTACCAACTCAAGCCGCTTTGTGGTAATAGTTTCCATCGACATCAACCTCATGCCAGAAACAATACTGCCACTCCCACTATGGCAAGGATCGTCCCGGCGATTGCCTGCCAACCGACCTTTTCCTTAAACACAAAGTGGCTGATGGGCAGTAGGATCACAGGCGGTAAAGCCATTAATGTGCTCGCCGTGCCAATTTCCGTATGCTGCACCGCAAGCAGTGATGATGATACGCCAAAGACTGGTCCTATCAGAGCACCGAGCGCCAAAAGGCGAATGGCGCCTGGTTTTTCACGTAACGTCGCAATGGTTATGCCTGCCTTGCCTTGAAGGAAGGTCAATGCCCAGGTGAGGAGCAAAGCCACAAACATGCGGATCGCGTTTGCCTGGAACGGTGAAAATTCCCCGAACATTCCCTGTTTGGAAAGGACGAGTCCGGTTGCCTGACCCAGCCCTGCAAGCACCCCAAAGAACACGCCAAGTCTGGTGTGTCCGCGAGGAGTATTGGGCGGTTCCTCATGTGACATGACCACCCAGCCGATTCCCGCCAATGCAATGGTAATCCCTGTGATCTGTAACAAGGTCAATGTCTCGCCGAAAAATATCCAGGCGATAACGGAGCCAAAGATGGGAGCCAGGCTCAGTAGCAGACTCCCGAGGCGTGGTCCAATTGAGATCAAGGATTGGAAGTAGAACGTATCCCCAAGCGAAAGACCGATGATGCCGGAGAGTCCAAGCCACATCCAGCGCGAAGAATCAGCTGAAAAGGGCAGTGGCTCACGAAAGAGAATGAGGTTCAAGATGATGAGATAAGTCAGGGCGAAGATAAGACGTATCCGGTTGGTCACCTGTGAACCAACCAGACGTGCCGCAGCGGCGAATATCAATGACGTAAACGCAAAGAAAAACGAAGTCGCCAGAGCGGCGATCTCACCAATCAAATCCATTTTCGGGAATCCTTTTGTTGAAAATCAAATGATATGCAATTCTATTTGATTTTTGGGAACCAGCGTGGAACTCGTTTCAGGTACTCTTCATATTCAATCCCAAATTTCTTTTTGAGGGTCGATTCTTCGTAGAAGGTCACAAACAAATGCGCCGCTGTGAAAAATAAAAATGCCGCAACGATCAATGGTATTGACGGTGACCACAGTATCCAGCCGAGCAGGGCAATGATTCCCGCCACCTACATTGGATTGCGAACGTAACGATACAAACCCACAGCGACCAGTTGTTTCGGCGGGTCAATCGGCGCAGGCGTGCCTCTGCCATAGACGATGAAATTCCAAAAACACCAGAGCATCGCTGTCCAACCGATAAGCCATAAGGGAAAAGCTAGATAACTGAAAACGCCCAACGCGACCAATTCGGCGTCTGTTGTTGAAATAAGAAACGGGAAATAGCCCATCAATAATCCTGGTGCAAGGATGAGAAAGATAAGGGATTTGAGTATGGTCATTTTGATTATGTAAACGGATTGTCTAAAAAGCGATGTCAGACAACTGAAAGTGGGAAGATGCCAGAGAAAAACACCCCGTTTCACTCACAAAGTGGGACGGGGTGTTTTTCTTATGCAAAGTTCTCGGGCTAAAGTGGGAGTTTTTAAATCCACTTTGGGCTTTTTAGGTAGCCCCTTCGCTGTTAGATATACAATCTCTCCGGATCTATCTCTTCTCGCAACAGCCGTAGCTCTTCATCACTGGGCGGGGCGTTCTGAACGACCTCCTGAGGGACGATCAATTCAAAGCCAGTGTTGGCGATCACCTCATCAACTGTCACACCGGGGTGCGTTGCTTTCAAACGCATCCGACAGGTTTCAGGATCGTAATCCATCAGTGCAAGGGTTGAGACAACATACGCAGGACCTGTGTCACGCGGCAAGCCAGCAGACTCGCGCGCGCCGCGTCCGGTCAAATAGCCGGGGGTGGTGACGCAATCCACTTTGGAGACGAAGCGGCGCGTGTCATGTTGCATGATTGCCACGGTCTTCCAACAGTGTGAGCCAACATCATTTCCGCCGCCGGAACCGGGCAGGCGTGCTTTCGGATGGTCATGATCTCCAATTGTGATGCTGTTTAAGTTGCCATACGGGTCAATCTGCGCGCCACCGAGGAAGCCATAGTCAATGAAGCCGCGTTGGGCAGTCTCCATGATGTCGCAGATGCCGGAGGCGGCAAGTCCCTTATGGAACGTGCGCGCTTCGCCCACTGCACGCGGCAGGTCTTCAAGGATCGCTCCCATGCCGCCGAACTCAAAGACCGGCACAAGGTCGGGAGCGGTGGTCTTGGAAGCAAGCATCGCTGCCAGCATGGGAATGCCGGTTCCGATGAAGCAGGTTGAGGCGTCCTCAAAAAGACGCGCTGCCACACAGATCATCAATTCCGTTTTGGAGTAGGTTCCTTCAGTCATGCCTGCCTCCTTTCCCGCAAATCCACGCATTGCTTCAAGCGTTCATCGCCGATGAATTTCATGTACTCATCGTGATCCTTCACGCCATGGACATATTTATCGAGATATGCCTGCGCGCCTTCGGCGGTCTTGCTGGCTTCCACCCAGGCTTTAATCTCGGCTTCATCGCGCCCGTAGACATATGCCATCTCACCAGGATGCGAACCGAACGGCGCATGGACGACCGCGTCCGCCAGATAATACGGAATGATCGTGCGGTCGGGATATTTGCGGATCTCCTCGGTCGGGACGATTTCCTCGGCGCTGATGATGACCCGCTTCGCCGCGCGTGCCATTTCTGCTCCGAACCCGCTGATGCCTTCGATCTGGCTGTTGCCGTACTTGTCCGCACGATGAACGTGGATGATGGCAACATCCAGAATGAGCGCGGGAAGCAGCGCAACTTTCATCCCGGTGAATGGATCCTCGACCACTTTTGCCGCGCTGTACTTGAGCGTATCCGTGCCAAGCATCGAGCGGGTCGGCAGGAACGGAACACCCATGGCTGTGGCTTTCATCCGCCACGTGATGGCGCCATTCGACCACTCGACGCACTTCTCGACCTGTCCCGATTCGACCGCCCGCCGCAATGCGGACGATGTGCCATAGACCTCAAGACCGATGTAGGTGATGTCCAGTTTCTTCACCAATCCCGCCGCCAGCCACAGGTCCAGTTCGAGCACGCCCTGACCGCAGACGCGCAGATCCTTTTTGTTCTGTCGTACCACCTCGCGCGCCAGCGACATCGGACAGCGCACGGTGCCATACAGTTCCGTGCCGATGTAACAACCGTCGTACACGAAGCGGCTGACAGCCTCCTGCTCGGACATGACTTTGTCTTCCAGTTTGCGGGATTTCTTTGTACGGTTCCATTCACGAAACTCATCCAGGTCAAACGGTTGGATCAGTTCGCCCACCCCCGATTCCAAAATATCCATGGTGCCCTCCATTGCGTATGATGGTTCGGTTACTTCATCTTGATTATAGCGATGACCAATGCCCAATACCAGTGACGGAACTCATCAGATTTGTATCGCTATCTATACTCCTTCAAAAGCAGATAAAAGATATCAAGCGGATAATGTCCGCCATCGAGTTTATTCAGGGACATCTGTCTTTGTCACGTGATACACAAGGACTGCCAGCGCAGATAAAAACCAGATACCGCCGACCAATCCGATCACCCAGGGTGGAATACCCCAACTGGAAATATCGACGGGGAGAAAATCGAAAAAGATCAATAGCACAGTGCCGCCCAGTAAAGAGTCAATGGCGCTGACGATTATGAGGATCGTCCGTTTATTGGGTTGGGAATTCATTTTATTCAGCCTTTGTGGAAGGGTGGTCAAGATTTTTTAGCACATCTTCCATCACCATCTTCGTGATCTGGGAAAGCAGGCGTTTTCTTTCGGGGCGGGACAAGACAACATTTTCTTCGCCGAGCGCCTTTTCATACGCCTTTATGAACATATCCAATATTGGTTCGTTGACATTCGCCGAAACTTTTTTGTACATGCGCTCTTTTAGATTGTGATAAGAGCCAGGGACTTGTTGATCGCCAAAAGGATTTTTCATGTTGTTTCACCTTCCTGTCTAAATATTACGAACAATTATTTTTTCTTCCCGAAAAAGTCAACGATCTGCTGATGGTGAATCTGCACGTCTTTGACATCCGCTTCGAGCAACCGTTGAATGGTCACTTTATAGCCGCGGAAACGGACACCGAAATCCTTGTTGAAATGTTCAGGAGGGATGGTTTGCAGATAATTGATCAACTTCTTCTGGGAACTCTTCAATGTCGCCAAGAGTTCACGGAAGGTGTTCCTCTTGTATTTCTTTACAAGCATCGCGTTGTACGTTTGCCAATCGCGATCCTTCTGTTCATAGAAGGATGGTAATTTGCCTGCGAGTATACTTTTTGCCGCGTCGAGGTTTGCATAATCCCAGCCTGCCAGATGCGCGAGCAAATCCCTGACCGACCAGATGCCAAGGAAGACCGTATCGCGTTCCTTGCGAGACAGCGCGGCAACCTCGGTCATAAGTTCGGAGCGGACTCTCTGCATCTCGCTGATACCCCATTCCTTTTCAGCTTGTGCTTTTGTGTTCATTTTCCGCGCTTCTTCAACCAATCCAGCAGTTTTTTTGTTGGCCAGGCATTGATCACATCATTTTTTGTCAGCCAGGCGCGCCGTGCGATGGCAACGCCGTAGAACAGATTGTCAAGATCCTCTTCAGAGTGTGAATCCGTGTTGATACTGATGGGGATGCCCAATTCCTTGGCACGTCTCGCATACACATCATCCAAATCCAGACGGGATGGGTGTGCATTGATCTCCAGAGCAACGCACGTCTCTGCTGCAGCCTGTAATATGGCGTCCATATCCAGGTCTGCGCCCTCGCGATCGGGGATCAATCGTCCAGTCGGATGACCGATGATATCCACATGCGGATTACGAATCGCGTTGATGACTCGTTGTGTCACTTTTTCGCGAGGCTGCCGCAAGGATGTGTGAAGTGAAGCCAGCACCAGATCCAGACTCGCCAGAAACTCATCGGGATAATCGAGCGAGCCATCGGCTTTGATCTCCACTTCGGTTGCATGCAAGACCAAAATCTCGTTGCCGAGTTGTTTCTGGATCTTTTTGATCTCAGCGGCTTGCTTCTTATGATCGTCCATGCTCAAGCCGCCCGTGACACCCAAACTCACCGAATGATCGGTAAATGCGATCACTTTGATTCCGCGTTTTGCTGCAGCGCGTGCCATCTCCAACATCGTGAGCTTGCCATCGCTCCATGTGGAGTGTGTTTGCAGGTCCGCTTTGATGTCTTTGATCTGGATCAACTTTGGCAGCTTGTTCGCTTTCGCTGCCTGCACTTCGCCGCGGTCTTCGCGCAATTCGGGCGGCACCCAAGGCAAGCCCAATGTTTTATACACTTCCTCCTCGGCGGCACAATAAATTTCTTTCCCGCCCTTTACCTTTGTAAACGCATGTTCCGATAACGATAATCCCTTTGCCAGCGCGATCTGCCGCAACTGCACATTGTGGTCTTTCGAGCCTGTCGCATATTGCAGCGCCGTCCCAAACTTTTCGGGCGGATGCACCCACACCTGCGCACGGACCCCATCTGTAAATTCGATGGACGATTTCGTTTCACCTTTGCTCAACACGCGACTCACACCAGGCAGATTGACGAATGCTTCCATCACTGCGGACGAGTCTTTAGCCGCCACTAAAATGTCCAGGTCGCCGACTGTGGAGCGCATCCTTCTTAAACTGCCAGCAGGCTCAGCATCGACAACTCCCTTCACCTTTTTCAGAGTCTTGATGATCTCCTGCGCAAGAGGATATGCACGCCCCAATGGAATTCTCCCTGACCTGCGGGCGAGGGATGCGATCCCTTCCAGAATCGCACTCTCGGACTTGGCACCCATGCCGGGGAGGTCTCGAAGCTGTCCATTTTTGGCAGCAGCTTCGAGGTCCGAAAGAGCCGTGATGCCTAACGTCTTCCAGATCATGGCGATCTTCTTTGGTCCCAATCCAGGGACAGCAAGCCATCCGGCTAATTCCTCTGGCACTTCTTTTTTGAGTTTTTCAAGGAATTGGAGTTTGCCGGTATTGAGCAGTTCGTCAATCTTTTCTGCGATGGCTTTGCCCACGCCTGGAATTTCTTCGAGCTTTCCCTCTTTCCAATATTCCGAAGCCTGCCGTCCCAGCCCCATCAGGGACTCGGACGCTTTACGATAGGCAAGCGTTTTATAAATGATCTCGCCTTTGATCTCCAGTAAATTGCCGATGAGCGTAAACGCATCTGCCAGTTGACGATTGTTCATCATAAGACACCTCTACAGAGATTATACGATTAATCATATGGTCGAGTATTCCCTGTTGTCGA
This sequence comes from uncultured Anaerolinea sp., assembly GCA_964436455.1. Taxonomy (GTDB): domain Bacteria; phylum Chloroflexota; class Anaerolineae; order Anaerolineales; family Villigracilaceae; genus Defluviilinea. The sequence continues at coordinate 64,500 of CAYTDB010000009.1, forward strand.
TCGTATATCATGAACTGGCGGTTTCGCCTGCCCGCGTTCGATTCCCGATGAAGCTATAGACCCCTCAGGGCGTTTATCAACACATCCGTATCCTGTGGTCTGCCAACACTGATGCGGATACAATCTTTCAATCCGGGTTTATTGAAGTAACGGATGAAGATTCCGAATTTTTCTGCTAAATCCTTCTTGAGTTGCGAAGCATCCTTGTCAATTACCTGACACAGAATAAAGTTCGAGCGGGTAGGATATGGTTTCAAATACGGAATATCACGCAATTCTTCATACAATCGTTCGCGTTCGGTCTTCAACAGACCAACGATCTTTTTCAGCTCACCAACATGTTTCAACGAAACCTGTGCTGCGACACTCGCCGCCACATTGACGTTGTACGGCTGCTTCGATTTCCATAATGTTGGCATGAGCCATTTGGGAAACGCCCCGTATCCAATGCGGAGCCCTGCCAGCCCTGCCCACTTGCTGAAGGTGCGAAGGACAACCAGGTTTTCTCGCTCGGGCACATCACGGATTCGACTTAGATTTGCGCCAAGATTTTTACCCGCAAATTCAATGTAGGCTTCATCCAATACGACAAGGGTTGGCAAGGATAATAACTCATCCATCACAGCACGTGGAATTAACGAGCCATCGGGGTTGTTGGGCGAAGTGACAAATAAAAGCTTCGGTTGATATGCATCAACTGCTTGTCGTATCCCATCCACATCTAACGAAAAATTCGCCTTGCGTGGCACGTCGATACAACGCGCGGCATTCAACTCCGCATCGAAAGAGTACATCCCAAACGTGGGCGGACAGGAGATGATGCAATCATCAGGATCAAGGAAGACTCGCATAAGCAAGTCAATCAGTTCGTCCGCGCCGGAACCTGCGAGGAGATGTTCTTCATCAACACCCGTAAATGCTGCCAAGGATTTTCGCAGCGCGCGGCTTTCGGGGTCAGGGTAGATATGTAAAAACTCCATCTTTGCCAACGCTTCGCGGACAACAGGCAAGGGTCCATAGGGATTCTCGTTGGCGTCGAGTTTGACGATTTGCGAAGGTTCGCGTCCAATGCGGGTGGAGATGACTTCGAAGGGTTCGATGGGTGTGTAGGGCGGAAGAGATTCGAGATGAGCGCGGATTTTCATAAATGCTCCTGACCATTGACCATCGACGCTGGACAATAAATACGCTCCATGGTCTATTGTCCATCATCCATCGTCCGCAATAGAGCCGCATTCGCATGGGCATCCAAACCTTCGGATTGGGCGAGTGTAGCTGCAACTCGACCAATCTCTTGTGCGGTCTTTCCATCGAGAGCAATGAGACTCACTATCTTCACAAAGTCCCATACGTTAAGCGGAGAGGCAAATCGAGCGGAGCCGCCCGTAGGCATGACATGGCTTGGACCAGCAAGATAATCGCCCAGCACCTCAAAAGAGTTTTCTCCCATGAAAACGCCGCCTGCGTTAGTGACCTTTTCGACCCAGCGCCACGGTTCACTGACGGATAAGCCCAAGTGTTCAGGAGCGTATTCGTTTGCCAATTCAATAGCTTCACCCAAGTCGCGTGTCAACACGGCACCACCGCGATTTTCCAAGGAAGCGACAATGATGTCCGCACGATTGCGTTGCTCGATTTGGTTTGCCACTTCAATTTGAACTTTTTCGATGAGAGTTTGAGATGGCGTAAGAAGAATGGCAGATGCCAATAAATCATGTTCAGCTTGGGCTAGTAAATCTGCAGCAACCCACGAGGGGTCTGCAAATTCATCGGCAATGACAACGGTTTCGGTGGGACCAGCGAGTCCGTCAATGCCGGCCACTCCATAGACTTGTCGCTTTGCGAGTGTAACGAATAGATTCCCTGGTCCGAAAATTTTATCGGCGGGGCGGATCGTTTCGGTGCCATAGGCAAGTGCGGCGATGGCTTGTGCGCCACCCATTGAATAGACTTCGTCCACGCCAGCTACGGCGCAGGCAGCGAGAATGATCGGTGCTATGGGAACTTCTAAATCAGCATACGCACGGTTGGGAGGAGCCACGACAACAACATCCTTTACTCCTGCAACTCGCGCAGGGATTGCACTCATCAAAACCGTTGAAGGCAGGGGAGCTGTCCCTCCTGGAACATATAAACCAACTCTTTGAATCGGTCGGATGATCTGCCCGAGTGTGCCACCGAGTTCGTTGGTGAACCATGAGGTCAACGGTTGTTTTTTATGAAAGGCTTCCACACGTGCGGCAGCTTTTTCGAGTGCGTCACGCTGCGCGGGCGAGATCGAAGCCAATGCAGCGTGGATCAAGTCTTTCGAAACGGGAGCAGGGACTCGGTCGATTGAATCGAGGCGCTTTGTCCAGGATTGAAGCGCTGAGTCTCCGTTCATCCGCACGTCTTTCAAGATGCGCGTCACGGCTTGTTCCGCGGTCAATCGTTCGCCAAAAAGTTTTTCGATGTTATCCATCACGCGCGCGCTGACGGGGAACTCATCAGGCGGGGTGCGTTTGAGGATGGTCTGTCTTGCGGTTTGGGGGTCGTATTGTTTCATGTCATCCTGTCAGCGCCGCGAGCATGGCGTTGTAGCGTGGCGGCTCTTCTTCAAAAATATAGGTAACGGGAGAGACGATGATGCCACTTCCGCCAACGCTGCGAAGTTCGGTAATGGCTTGGGAGAGACGACTGCGTTGCACAACGATGCTGATCGAGTGCCAGCCTTGATTGGATTCGCGCGTGACGATGGGACTGATGGTGGGACCTTGCAGACCGCCCACCGCTGTTTGCGTGAAAAGTTTGGATGCGATCGCTTCGGGGCTGGACCCGCGCATGTTCGCGATGACGAGGAGATTTTCCTTCGCCCGAAGATGCGCTTCGATGTACTCAAGCAAACGGCGTGCCATCTCAAGCGCATTGGGATTCCCTTTCAGCGTTTTGCGATTGGCAATCAGCGCGGCTTGCGAAGGTTGGATGAGTCCATCGGGCAACGCACGCAGACGATTATCCTGAAGCGTTTGTCCTGATGAAACTAGATCGGAGATGACATCGGCATACCCAATGGTCGGCGCGGTTTCGAGTGTGCCTTCGGCGGAGATCAATGTGTGTGGAATGTTATGTTGCTTGAGAAAACGTTCCGTGAGGACAGGAAACTTGGTCGCAACGCGCAATGGACGATTGAGAGTCGTTGAATATTTTTTCAGCGATGGAATGTTGGTCACATCTGTCCAAGCTTCAGGGACAGCAAGCTTGAGGGCGCAGTGACCGAATCCAAGCGCATCGTGCAAAATGAGGATGTCACCGTTCGCACCGCGTTTTTCTTCGATCACGTCCATGCCTGTGATGCCAAAGTCAATCGAGCCTTGCCGTACGCTGACGACGATGTCGGCGGGGCGCTGGAAGATAATTCCCAATTCTGGCAATGACGGCACCTGGGCTTCGTATTGCCGCGGGTTCGGCTTGAAGACGCGCAGGCCTGTTTCGGCGAGGAAGTCGAGCGCGTCAGCTTCGAGGCGTCCTTTCGATGGGAGGGAGAGTCGGATGATAGGTTGGGTCATAGATGAGTCCTTTTTAAGTTTGCTTCGGTGGTTGAGTAGCTCCGAGCGTTTGTCGCGAGGAGCATATCGAGACACCCTGTATTTATAAATACTCTTGTTACAAAAGTCCTTTGCTTATGTGTGGTCCCGGCACCGCACCTGTGGTGGGTGCAGGTGTACGCCGCTCCGCGGCACTCGACCACCGAGTGAACAGCTAACAAAAAACCCCGACGCAGGGTCGGGGTTTGATGAGACAAAATACGCTTCCTATGAATTCACAGGTACGCGCACAGACGCCTCCCGACCATGCGGGGGTTGAATGTGATGAGGGTGATGCACGTGTGCGGTCATGTTCTTCATATTGGGTGGCAGTATATCAATATGGACATGTTTGCGCAAGAGCGATATTAAGGCTTTATAATTTTTATTTGACGTTGTACAATGATTTGAAGCAAAATCCCATGTCTGCCATAACACGAGGAAAATGCCATGTCTCAATCTGATCTGTTCAACCAAAACCTTGAAAAATACTCGTCTCTTGACGAGTTGTTCAACGACATGATGCAGATGAAGGATGATCCGCTTGCAAATGCAGGGACGAATGTGGTTATCAGCCGCGGGAATCCGCAGGCGAGGCTGTTGATCATCGGCGAGGCGCCGGGTCCCGAGGAAAATATCAAAGGCAAGCCCTTTGTCGGGCGGGCGGGGCAGCTATTGGATAAGATTCTTGATGCGGGAGGTTTCAATCCCGAAACGGAGGTATTCATCACGAATTCGGTTTTCCGTTTACCACCGGGTACAGATGGCAAGGCTTTCCGTAAACCCACGGACAAAGAAATCGAATACTACCGTCCGTATGTGAACGAGATCATCCGTCTCGTGGATCCGCTCATCATGCTCTTGACCGGGAACGTGGCGTGCCAGTCCATTTTGGGGAAGACCGGCATCACCTCCCTGCACGGGCAGTGGACGCAGATGGGTGGACGCTGGGTTATGCCGATCTATCATCCATCGTACCTGCTCCGCAATCCATCGCGTGAACCTGGCGCGCCCAAAGCCCAAATGTGGGACGACATCCGCGAGGTACGCAGGAAGTACGAGGAGTTGGTTTCGAGGTAATATCTGACATATAATAGATATTGAGCAAAAATATTTTGTATCGCTCATAGAGCAACATACACAAAGGAATTCTCATGCAAACGGACCGCGTGAAACCGGAAGAGGATTCACGGTTTCGCATCCTGACCGAGATCAGCCAGCAGATCACATCCATTCTGGATATCAATGAATTGCTTGTCCAGGTGGTAAGACTCATTCAGCGAACCTTTGATTATTACCATGTGGGAATTGGATTGATCGAAGGCGATGAGGTGGTCTATCGCGTGGGAGCCGGAGCCCTTTGGGATGACCCTGATTTCCGATTTAAACCCAGCAGGTTGAAGGTTGGGGAGGAGGGGCTGACAGGTTGGGTTGCATATACAGGTAAAACCGAATTGGTTCAGGATGTGACGCGCGACCCGCATTATGTCTGGATGCAGGGGAGTTTGACCAAATCAGAACTCATGGTGCCGATCACTGTAAAGGGGAAAACGATCGGCGTACTGGATGTACAAAGCGAACGCGAGAATGATTTCGAGCCGTCTGACCAGGAACTCATGCAGGCAATTGCCAGCCAGGCAGGGATTGCCATTGAGAATGCACGTCTTTTTGCCCAGACCCAGCACCTGCTCAATGAGACCGAACAGCGTGCCCACGAACTTGCGATCATTAACAGCATGCAATTGGGACTTGCCTCCAAACTGGATATGAGGGGAATCTACGAATTGGCGGGGGATAAACTTCGCAGGATATTCGGCGTCCATGGCATTGTGATTTATTCCATTGATCATGAGCATCAATTGGTTCTTGACGAATATGCCTATGAAAAAGGACAACGATACGAAGTCCAATCGTTGAAGATGACCCCTCTGCACGAGAGGATCATCCGTACCGGCGAGACCATTTTTGTTCAGGAAAACGCAAGGAAGTTCTTCGAGGAAAACCAACACACCATGCCTGCCGGGGAAATGCCTCGCTCATTTATTGTTGTTCCCTTCAAAACCCAGGACAGGGTTGCCGGCATGATTGGTCTGTTCGATATTGACAAGGAATTTGCATTCACCGAGTCCGATGTGCGCCTGCTGGAGACTCTTACCAGCTCGATGGGCGTGGCGCTCGAAAGTGCGCGTCTTTTTGCATTGACGCAGCATCGTGCCGAACAGTTCCGCGTTCTCACCGAGGTCAGCCAGCACATTATTTCCCTTGCCAGTGTGGATGAACTCCTGACCAGGATCGCCCAACTCATCAAAAATGCCTTTGGGTATATTCATGTAGGCATCGGTCTGGTGGAGGGCGACCAAGTGGTCTCGAAAGCCGAGATCGGTGCCTTTGAAGAGGTATACCATGTAAGTTCCATCCCATTGGGAGAGGGAATTTGGGGCAAGGTCGCTCAGGAGGGGACTTCCGTCTTGTCCCATCAGGTAAACGGGGAACATCACTATAGATATATGCACGAAATCGGTATTCATGCACATTTATGCGTTCCCCTCAGGATCAAGGACAAAGTGATCGGTGTGATCAGCGCTGCCAGCGATCGTGCAAACGCCTTCAACAAAAGCGACGAAGCCATCCTGCAAACCTTATCCAACCAGGTCAGCGTTGCCATCGAGAATGCACGGCTCTTTGCCGAGACCCAGCACCTGCTCAAAGAGACCGAACAACGCGCCAACGAACTTACCATCATCAATGATGCCCAACAGGGACTCGCTTCAAAGCTCGATGTCCAGTCCATATATGAATTGGTCGGCGATACATTCCACAAATTCTTCAACGCACAGGTGGTGATGATCTCAACCTACGATCCAAAGTCCAACACGGTTGAACACCGCTATTCCATCGAACGCGGTCAGCGCGTGTACTCACAGGGGATGCATCCGCCGGGAGGCTTCCGGTCGCAGATCATCCGCACGAAGAAGCCCATACTGGTCAATGTCAATGTTGCGGATGAGGCAACCCGTCTTGGGCAACCCACTTTGCCCGGCACCACCACCCCAAAATCCTGGCTGGGTGTGCCCATACTGGAAAACGGAGAAGTAACCGGGATCTTAAGCGTGCAAAATCTGGATGAGGACAACGCCTTCGATGAAGCCGATGTGCGCCTGTTGGAAACATTTGCCGCTTCGATGAGCATCGCACTTGAGAATGCCCGCCTCTATGAGCAGGCACGTCATTTGGCGGTTTTGGATGAAAGACAGCGGCTCGCGCGTGAACTGCATGACTCGGTCACCCAGTCCCTGTATGGCATCAGCCTGTACGCGCAGGCAGCGGCAGGCAACATCAACGCAAACCAGATCAGTCAGGTAGCTGAATACATTGAGGATATACAGAACACAGCCCAAGAGTCACTGGCAGACATGCGCCTGCTCATCTATGAGTTGAAACCTCCGATTCTCGATAAGGAGGGACTGGTTGCCGCCCTTCAAAACCGGCTGATCTCGGTGGAGGACAGGGCACGCATCAAATCGAGCCTCCAGACCAATCTGTCGGGGCGGCTCCCGGCTCAGGTTGAAGAGGGCATCTATCAGATTACGCGAGAAGCGCTTAACAACATCATCAAACATGCCAAGGCGAAGAACATCGCGATCCGGATTCGAGAGGAGTCCGCATCCATCCTGGTGGAGATCTCAGACGATGGCGTAGGTTTCGAGCCGGATAAAGCGCGTCGTGAGGGGCGCCTGGGGCTGGTCAACATGCAGCAGTGTGCACAATCCCAGGGCTGGACTCTGAACATCGAAAGCAGTCCGGGAAATGGCACATGCATAAAAGTGGAGATTGAAACAATATGAGCGATAAACAGGTGATCAAGGTTTTGGTTGTGGACGATCATGCCATCATCCGCAAGGGGATCAGGGCGGTATTGGAGCTGGTGCCGGATATCGAACTGGCGGGCGAAGCGGAGAACGGCTTGCAGGCGGTTGAATTGGAAGGGAAACTACACCCGGATGTGATCTTGATGGACTTAATGATGCCTGAAATGGATGGTATCGCTGCCATTAGGGAGATCAAGAAGCAGCAGCCCAAAGCCCGCATCCTTGTGTTGACAAATTTTGCCGGGGAGGAGATGATCTTCCCGGCGATCAAAGCGGGGGCGGTTGGGTATCACTTGAAAGATTCAAGCCCGGAGGCATTAATCGATGCGATCCGCCAGGTCAGTCAGGGGGTGGCGTCACTGCATCCGAGCATCGCAAAGAAGGTGTTGGATGAGCTCCACAACACCGGGAAACAAAAATTGTCTGAAGAGCCATTGACGCACCGCGAATTGGAGGTGTTGCGGCGTATCGCACAGGGTCATGAAAATAAGGAGATCGCCGATGAATTGGTGATCAGCGAGGCAACCGTGCGGACCCATGTCAGCAATATTTTGGGGAAGCTCCATCTTGCGAGCCGTACCCAGGCGGCTTTGTACGCGTTGCGGGAGGGACTTGCCAGTCTCGACGAGTAGCGAAAACCGTCCACTTTTTGCGTAGTCCAGGTGAATAATTTTGCGAATAGAGACCGTCAAAAAACGGTCTTTTCGTTTATGCAGATATCCACCCTAGACCGATGTATTGAAAGCCATTTCCTGCTATCCTAGCATCAGATAACCCGGTCTGCCGATGCAGGTTGGGTTCAACGAGAAAAAATCTTAATCTGAATGGAGGCACAAATGGCAGCGGTAACCCAAAACTACAAGCCCAATGTGGTGCGCATCGTCTTCACCAGGAAGCGTGACGCACTCATTGAAAGACTGATGCCGCGCCGCTGCATGGTCGTTTCGGTTGGAATGATCCTTGCCGGCATTGGCGTCCCCGCACTGATGGCATTCAAGCTTTTGCCCGTCAGTCTGCTCCTGGGCTTTGTAGCCTTCGTCCTGGTCGCAGTAGGCGGTGTTCTGGCACTCGTCTATTGCGGAGAACTGTGATCTGACTTCTCTGTGCCAAATTGAGCAGCACAGGTATCAATAATGGAGGTACCCATGAACGATCTTTATCACTGGAATGCTGAGGTAATGGTCAACCTGGAAATGGAAGAGTTCAAAAAGGAGATGGATTCAATCCGCCTGCTCCACGATGCCGAACTCTCCAACCCGAACCTGTTCGAGCGCATCGCCATCCGCTTTGCAAACAGCATGGTCAGGTTTGGAAATCGCCTGCACGAGAGTTATACAAATCCCCGCCAGGCATACCAGGTCACCAGCAGCAAACTGGCATCGTAAAACATCAAAAACGAGAATGTCAGGGCTTCCATTTTCAGGCATGGAAGCCCTGATTGTTTTAAACGAAACAAACGGGCTTGCTTATCAGGCAACTTTTTACGTATAAAACTCAACGCTCCTCGTAGGAAAGGCATCCCAAAGACCAACCTTTTTTCTACCGGAATTTCCATTCTATACCGATGACCAAAAGGACTGATTCGGGTATGCTGGAGATGCACAGGAAAACCTGCGTCAAATTTCATGGAACGGAGATATGCATGGACAATAAACTTCACTTGATGATCGTTGACGACAACCCACATGCCAGAAAAGCGCTCTCCGCTCTTATCTCAGCACAGGATTGGGTCGAGGTCATCAGTGAGGCTTCCAATGGAGAGGATGCCATCGGAAAGATCGAACAACAGGTTCCAGACTTGATCCTCATGGACGTGGAAATGCCGATCATGAACGGGCTGGAGGCAACAAAGGTCATCAAGTCGAAATGGTCACAGATTAAGATCATCGTCCTTACCATGTATGCTGACTATCGGGAGAAAGCTTTCAACGCAGGAGCAGATGCGTTTCTGATCAAGGGATGTTCACTGGATGAAGTAACGACCCTGGTCCATGACTTTCAAGCAAAGAAGATGGGGAGTAGCCTGCCAAGTTTTAGTATACAGTTCGTTAGTATTCCTCCACAAATCTAGTAGTCCACCCTCAACTCCACAATTACAAAAAATACATCTTGGGGCTGATGTAAGAGCGACCGCAATTCGCTACACTAATAGTAGCGACCGCTGGTCGCTTTTAGACAAATATTATCCGAATTCTGGAGACCATCATGCCCAAAGGTATCCCTCTCACCAAAGAAGAGCAGGAAAAACGCAGACACGAGATTTTCCATCAGGTTGTCCCAATCGTTTCAAAAAAAGGATTTTACGAGACACCCATGCGCGAGATCGCTGACGCGGCTGGGTTGGGCAAGTCAACACTTTACGATTATTTCAAAACCAAGGATGAGATCCTGATCTACTTCTTTGAAGACCAGCTGAGAGACATGACACAAGAGGCGCAAAGGATCGCACTGCAAAACCTTTCCGCAGATAAGCGCCTGCGCCAGATCACCGAAAAGTACCTTGAAAGTTTACAGGCAAACAAAAGCCTATTCCTGAGATTAATGCAGGAGTCACAGCGCTTGAAACTCGAAAGCCAGAAACAGGTGCAATTAAAACGACACGCCTACCAGGACCTGATCCGCGCCTTGATCGACGAGGGCATTCGTGAGGGCGTCTTCCGCAAAGTGAACTCCCTGCTGGCAGCACGTTTGCTGATCAGCAGCATTTCGTCCGCCGTCTACGGCTCCCGTTCCACCGGAACCCCGCAGGAAATGTTACAGGAAACCCTGGATATTTTCTTCAAAGGCATCGAAGCCTGCTAGGGCTTCACCTTTGGAGTTGATTATTTCTCGTTTCAGAAGGAATTACGGATATGAAACCCCAACTCGCTTTGACTTTTCTCACATTCGTCATTTTGCTGACATCGTGTGTTACGCCTCCGACTCAGCTGACACCTGATTCAGTCCCAATGGACATTCCCCAGGCGGACATGCCCAACCCCGCCTCCGCTTACTGTATCGAGAAGGGATACAAATCCGAGATCCGCACCGCTGCGGATGGAAGTCAGAGCGGCGTATGTATCTTCCCCGATGGCAGCGAATGTGACGAGTGGGCATTCTTCCGCGGTGAGTGTGGACCATCTGAATCACCTTCCACTCCCAATTTTGTGCAGGCACCGCTTCCCATGCACGCAACGGGCGTTCCCATCCCAATTGCCGTACTCGTCAATACAGGTGACCAACGCGGCATCACAGCCTACGACCGCTCGGGGCTTGCACTGGGCGAATGGCAGACCGCGCCCAGGACCGGGAAAGTCCATGCCGCTGGATACATCACGGATGGAGTGCTGGCCACTCCTTTGGTGTTCTGGAGTTTTGATGCTGAGAAACCCGGATTGCAACTGAACTTCAACCTGGGCGGGAACATCACCCCCTTATTTGAACTTGCAGACCCTAACGCTGTCACGTTTACTGAGATGATCGGCGTCCCGAAAAGCCCGGTAATTGCGTATTCCACTCTGCAATATCAGGAGAACGGTGCAATGATCCGTAGCAAGATCTATCTGGCGGAATATCAATCTCTGGCATCTGCATCTCCCATTCTCGTGATGGATAGCCGCGAATCCAAGTACATCACCCCACTCGCGATCCGCATGGAAGATCAAAAGCCGGCGGGCATCTGGCTCACCTATCACCTGTTTGGGATCGGCGGCACGCCTGCATTGTTCACCAACAACTCTGGTTTGTATTTCTTCGATATTCAAACCAACACCATCTACGAATTCCTCTCCGCAGATAAAACATTCAACAACCTGGCTGTCAATCAAGCCTATGCAACCTGGGTTCAGTCAAACTCCGGTGATCTGCAAGTCACCGATCTGATCAACGGGCAGACCGTTTCCTTCCCCAAACGGCCCGAATCGGAACGGAGCGCAGGCTTGGGCATGGTATCGCCTTCAGGCGGGTATGTGGCTTGGGAGGAAGGGATCAACCTCATCCCAGGTGAAGAAGCGCCGATCTTCACAGTCCGCATCGGGACAGTGGATGGGAACATTCTTCGTGAATATCCACATGTTAATTTTGCGAAAACATCCGAACTGGGCATGGAAACATACATCCACTTGCTCGGCTGGCTGAGTGACGAAGTCCTGCTGGTCGGTGTGGATCAACATGGCAAGGAAGGCGAGGAGGTGATCGTGGCTGTGAATGTCAATGCCAACGAAGTCACCCTCTTCGCCCGCGGAGAATTTGCCGGGTTTGGGTATCCGTAACGATGATTAGCCTGAAATGACTGACTGGAAAATGAAACAATGACTACATCTGCCAAACTAAATAATCACAAGAAAGATTCGCTCACTTCCTTCTTCCTGCTCACCTTCTTCATCACCTGGGGAATTGGCGCCCTTGCCATCTTCCTGCCCGTGCAATTTCAAGCGCTCGTTGGTGAAATAACGGACACCAGCCCGATCTATTTCCTTGCGATTGCCGCACCGACCATCTCCGCCACACTCCTGACCTTTGTGCGGGATGGCTGGAATGGACTTGGGTCGCTGTACGCGCGCTTGGTCCGCTGGCGATTCGGTTTGAAGTGGTATGCACTTGTGCTGGTTGGGATTCCAGTGGTGGGATGGATTGCCACACTCATCACGGAATCCGATCCGCTCAAAGAGACAGGGGATCTCACGCAATTGCTTTTGATGTTGTTTAACGTTCTCGTTACGGGTCCTTTGTGTGAAGAACTCGGCTGGCGTGGATATGCACTGCCGCGCCTGCTCAATCGCTTCAATCCATTCACCGCCAGCCTGGTCCTCGGCGCCATTTGGGGTGTGTGGCATCTACCATCTTTCTTCGTGGGGGGAATGGAGCAGGCGGGCATGTCATTACCGCTCTTCCTACTAAACGCTCTCCTCCTATCCATCTTAGTGACATGGGTATTCCAGCATACCGGCGGGAGCGTGCTGATTACAGTGCTGATCCACTACACGGTGAATATCTGCGCATCCATCATTGGGGTAACGCTTCCCGTGCTTGGTATCTTATTGCTGACAGTGGACATGCTTATTCTGGTTTTTGATAAACAGTTTGGCTGGTTCCATTTATCGAATTTCGATCGTCGCATGATCGTAATTGGAGAAACAAAATGAATATACCCAAACCCAAATTCCCCTGGCTTTATCTGCTTCTCGCCTACGGACTGACGTGGCCCTTCTGGATTCCCGTCGCATTGACCCGGCAGGATTATCAGGAGTCGCCTTTCTTGCTCGCGACAGTTTTTCTCGGCGTCTTTGGACCAGGCATCGCGGGAATCATCATGACCTACCGTGAACAAGGCAAGGAAGGCGGACGCGATTTCTGGCGCCGCGTCTTTGACTTTCGCAGGATCAGTCTCATATGGTATCTGCTGATTCTCCTGATCTATCCAGTCCTGCACCTCATCTCCATCGCGATCAATGCCTGGCTGGGCGGCTCCCCGCCTGAGCTCGCGTTCATCAAAGAGTCGATGGCGATGCCTATTGGCATCTTGGCTGTTGTGATTTTGTACCTGCTTCAGTCTGCCCTCGAAGAACTGGGCTGGCGCGGTTACATGCTCGATCGCTTGCAGGCAATCTGGAATCCGGTCAAAGCTTCACTTGTTCTTGGAATTTTTCATGCGCTCTGGCATTTGCCGCTATTCTGGATCGTGGGCACAAACCAAAGCAGATACCTGTCTGTCACGGCATTCGTGCTGTTTGTCGCCTTTGTGACCTCGGGCTCGTTTTTCAACACCTGGTGCTACAACGCCAATCACCGCAGTACGCTGGCAGTCATTCTGTTGCACACCGTTGCAAATTTGGCGCTGGATACCTTCATGCTGCCCGGAACAGGAGAATACATTTTCAAAATCGTGGCAGCGATCGGTGC